>JBFGEG010000046.1:0-27756 GCA_041580235.1 Phycisphaerales bacterium | reverse complement strand
TGAAGGCCTCCGCCGGCGGCATCATCGGGTCTTGGCCCGCCGGGGTCAACGCCGCGCGGGATCAGGCGATCAGGAAGAGCAGGGTGATGACGACCAACACGGGAACGAGGATCGGCACGCTGTACCGGAACAGAAAGCCGAAGAAGCTCGGCATGCGGATCCCGGACTGCTCGGCGATCGACTTGACCATGAAGTTGGGGCCGTTGCCGATGTAGGTCATCGCGCCCATGAACACCGCTCCCAGACTGATGGCGATGAGAAAGCTCTCGTCGATGAGTCCGCGGCCGCCCAGGGCCACCGTGGCGGCTCCCTCCTCCAGCGGCATCGCCCGGGCCGTCTCGAAGAAGACCACGTAAGTGGGGGCGTTGTCGAGGAAGCTGGACAGCGTCCCGGTCGCCCAGAAGAACTTCCACGGCGTGTCCACGCCGAGCTCGGCGCCGCGGGCGTTGAGGTACTCGATGGGCACCTGCATGGCGATGAAGATGCCGATGAACAGGGCGGCCACCTCGAGAATGGCGGTGTAATTGAAGGCGTTGTACTCGCGGACGCCGCGGGGTGTGCTCCAGAGGGAGACCACGACGAGGGCGAGCATCAGCAGTTCTCTCATGAAGGGGAAGGGCGTAAAGCTCGTTCCCGGCAGCGGCCGATGGGGATCAACAAATGCGACGCAGGCAACGACGCCGCCGAGCAGGACGATGTTGATCCACCCTCGCAGCCGCATCGGCACGCGCTGCCGCTCGTCACGGCTGAGGTCGGCCAGCGATTCCTTCTTGTAGGCGTGCCTGTCCCAGAAGTAGTAGATGACCAGCAGCACGCTGCAGCACACCAGCCATGGCATCCACAGACCGAGTGTCCAGAAGAAGGGCACGCCGAAGAGATAGCCCAGGAACAGGGGCGGATCGCCGATGGGCAGCAGGCAGCCCCCGACGTTGCTCACGAGAAAGATGAAGAAGACGACGGTGTGCGTCACGTGCTTGCGCTCGGAGTTCGTCTGCAGCAGCGGTCGGATGAGCAGCATGCTCGCACCGGTCGTTCCCACGAAGCTCGCGATCAGCGCTCCCACTGCGAGGAAACCCGTGTTCGTGGCCGGATGCGCCGGAAGATCGCCGGTGAGGCTGATCCCGCCGCTGATCACGTACAGGCAGAACAGCAGAACGATGAACGGGATGTACTCGGCGATGACGGCGTGCTCGAGGACCAGGGGCACGCTGTCGATGCCACTTACGATGACGTAGTACAGCAAGGTCAGTCCGGCACAGCCGAGCGACACCCCGAGCCGATGCAGGTTGCTCTCCCACCAGTGATGCGTAAACCGCAGCAGCGGGAGGATGGCGATGCAGCCCAGCAGCCCCACGAAGGGCAGCACGCCGAGCCCCCAGTACGGCGGCGGCTCGTGGTGCTCGGCGTGCTCGGAGGCATGCTCGCCCAGCGACATCACGATGAGCAGGCCGACGACGACGGCACCGGCCACGATCGCGATCCAGCCCAGGAGCCCCGGGCGCGCCGATTGCGACTGGGCTGATTGCGAGGCAAGGTCGGGCATGCCGGTCGTCACGTGCGAGCTCATGCGGGCCTCTTCCCCGGCCCGCACCCCCGTATCACGCACCCGCGGACCACAGCGTCCAATGCGCCGTGCCCGGCACGGGGGGGGCGTAGCCTACAAGAACATCGCGGAACGGGCAGCGACGGGGACAACCACCCCCGGACCCGCACCCTCCGCGATCGACCCTATCGGCGGATCCGGGCAGCCGCGTGAGCGGTGAACGCCCGGATCCGGCCGGCCCACGGGCCCGCATCCGCGTCAAGATGGGCAAATCGATCCGGGGCCCGGCTTCGTGGTCGCTCCGAGAATCGCCCCGGATGGACGTTGGCCACCCCGGGGGCACCCCGCTAGACTGCAGGTGACGCCCACGTCTCGGTCCCCCCCGGCACGCTTTCATCGAGGCGCCGCCGCTGCCGGAATGACCACTTTCCCGGCACCCGCTCCTGCGTGGTGAGGCGGCCCCTGCTTGAACACCCCGACACCAATCCAGACCCGTCGCACGAGGTGAATCATGAATCGAGCTGTCGCTAGCTCCGTGCTCCTGGCTTGCAGCGTCGTCATGCTGTCCGCGGCCGGCCCGCCGGTCTCCGCCGACGCCACACGCACGGCGTCCGGACTCGGCAACATCCACTTTGGCGAAGAAGGAACCGGCATCGGCCTGTTCGACTTCAACATCGATGGTGGCCCCGAGGTGTCCGGACGACTCATCTTCGCCGGCGAGGACCACCACCACTATCCGGACATCGTGATCCAGGCGGAGAAGATCACCGCGGCCAAGTTCAGCTACCGAAAGGTCGAGTTCAAGGCCGAAGGGATGATGCACGATGAGCCGGTCAAGATCGCGGTCATCGCCTTTGACGGCGCCGGCACAAGCCGGCCGGATCACTTGTCCATCAAGGTCCTGCACCTCGACGGTGACGACGGTGGTCACGGCGACTTCCACGCGGAAGGGGACGTGTACAAGGGCGATATTCAGCTCGGCAGCATCAACTGACGCGGTGGAGAAATGACAAAAAGCAGCCCACAACGGATTGTCTCCGGGCTGGTCGCCGTCTGTGCGACGGGCCTGGTGCTCGTCTCACCCGCGAGGGCCCAGTTCGCCTCCCAGAACGTCGAGCTCAAGAGCTGGCTGAATCTCTCCCAGCTCGGCGGCGCGGCCAGCGGCAACGACTGCTGGGGCTACACGTCGGGCTCGGGCCGCGAGTACGCGCTCATGGGCATCAGCAACGCGATGGTCGTCGTGGAGGTCACCGATCCGGCGAGCCCGGTCGTCATCGGCAGCATCCCCCACACCGACACGTTGTGGGGTGACGTCAAGACGTACCTCACCTACGCCTACGTCGTCAATGACAACGGCGGCGGCGGCATGGACGTGATTGACCTCTCCGACGTGGACAACGGCAACGTGACAAAGATCCAGAGCCTTACGGTCGGCGGGCTTTCCACGAGCCATAACGTGGCGATCAACACCGACAGCGGCTACCTGTACCTCTGCGGCGGCAACATTGCCAGCGGCCGACTCGTCGCCTACGACCTCGCCGACCCGGCGGACCCCGTGCAGGTCGGCTCGGTCAACAGCCTCTGGGGCACGTACGTCCACGATGCCCAGATCGTGACCTACACCTCCGGGCCGAATGCCGGCAAGGAAATCGCCTTCTGCGCCAACGGCGCCACGGGTCTCGACATCTACGACGTCACGGCCAAGGGCAACATGTTCAGACTGTCGCGGTCGACGTACCCGAACCTGTCCTACGCGCACCAGTGCTGGCTCAGCGACGACAAGCAGTACCTGTATCTCAACGACGAGACCGATGGTGTCAACGAGACGCACATCTTCGACGTGACGGACCTGTCGAACCCCGTGCACGTGACCAGCTACGACTCCGGCGTGGGAGCCACCGACCACAACGTGTACGTCCACAACGGGTACATCTTCGAGGCGGAGTACCACGCCGGTGTTCGCATCTTCTGCTTGGAGGATCCCGTCGCACCCGTCCAGACCGGGTGGTTCGACACCTATCCTGAGAACGACGGGTCCGGATTCGACGGCGCCTGGAGCGTCTACCCGTTCTTCCCCAGCGGCACGCTGCTTGTCAGCGACATCGACCGCGGCCTGTTCGTGCTCGACCCGAGCGAGGCCCTGACGGCCGGGTCCCTGGTGGTGGACTACCCCAACGGCCGCCCGACGATGGTGGCCCCCGGCGGCGGCACGACACTGCAGGTGGACGTCAACGGAAGCTGCGGCGCCACGGTCGCCGCCGGCACCGCGATGTTCCACTACGACCTCGGCAGCGGCTTCATCGCGGTGCCCATGAACGAGATCGGCGGCTCCGTCTTTGAAGCCACGTTTCCCGCTGCCGACTGCGGCAGCGTGATCGAGTACTACGTCAGCGTGCAGTCCGAGGGCGGGGCGACCGTCACCGATCCGGCCGGGGCGCCGGCCGCCGCCTACACCGCAATCGCGGCGAGCGGCGAAGCGGTCCTTCTCGCGGACAACTTCGAGACGGACGAGGGCTGGACGCCGGCCAACCTCGGCGCGACCTCCGGCGACTGGCAGCGCGGCGTCCCCGTGGACGACCCGGACTGGCCCTACGACCCGGCGTCCGACGCCGACGGCAGCGGCCAGTGCTGGGTGACCCAGAACCAGGTGGGCAACACCGACGTCGACGACGGCGCCGTGCAGCTCACCTCACCGATGCTGGACCTCTCGGCCGGGAACGTCACGATCAGCTACGACTACTACCTGAACCTGACCCTGGAGCAGGGAACGGACATGCTGCTGGTCGAGATCAGCAGCGATGGCGACCTCGGTCCCTGGACGGAGATCGCCCGCCACGACACCACCGGCGGCACGTCCTGGCGGCACCACGAGATCGCCCCCAGCGAGCTCATCGACGCCGGGGTGACGCTGACCTCGACCATGAGCATCCGATTCACGGCCAACGACGCCACCGACCAGAGCATCGTCGAGGCGGGCCTGGACGCCTTCCAGCTCAACCAGCTGGAGTGCGACAGCGTGCCCGGCGACACGAACGGCGACGGCATCGTGGGCATCGACGACTTCCTGTTCCTGCTTGGCAACTGGGGTCCGTGTGCCCAACCCTGCCCGCCGTCGTGCACGGCCGACTTCGACGGGGACTGCACCGTGGGCATCGGTGACTTCCTCATCCTGCTTGGCAACTGGACCATCTAGCACAGGACCCCGCACGAGCATGGATTCCACCGCTCGACTCGCGTTCGCGACGGTTCTCGCCTGCAGCCTGGCCGCCGGCGCGCACGGGGGGTTCCCGTCGCAGAACATCTCGCTGCTGAGCCACGTGCCCTTCGGGGACTTCGCGAGCAATCCCTCCGGCGCCAACGACTGCTGGGGCTACGTGTCGGCGTCGGGGCGTGAGTACGCGCTGATCGGTCTCAGGGCGTCGATGGGCGTGGTGGAGGTCACCGATCCCGCCAACCCCGTGATCATCGGCGAGGTCCCGCACATCTCCTGCACGTGGAGCGACATGAAGCTCCTGGGTGACTACTGCTACGTCGTCAACGACTGCTCCGGCGGCTTTGACGTCGTGGACCTGTCGGACGTCGACAACGGCAACATCACGCACCTGGGCCAGGTCACCGTAGGCGGCGTCAGCAAGAGTCACAACGTCGCCATCGACACCGACAGCGGCTTCCTGTACCTGTGCGGCTCCAACCTCGCCGGCGGAAGACTCGTCGCCTGCGACCTGTCGAACCCCGTCGGTCCGACGATTGCCGGGGAGGTGGCCAGTGATCAGGGCGCCTACGTCCACGACGCTCAGGTCGTGACCTACACGAGCGGACCCTATGCCGGACTGCAGATCGCCTTCTGTGCCAACGGCGGCGTGGGTCTGGACATCTACGACGTCACCGACAAGTCGGACATGTTCCGGCTGTCGCGGACGGCCTACGAGGACCTCACTTACGCCCACCAGTGCTGGCTCAGCGAGGACCGCCAGTTTCTGTATCTCAACGACGAGCTCGACGGCATCGACGAGACGGTGATCTTCAACGTCAGCGACCTGTCCGCCCCCTACGTGGTGAACACGTACACCTCGGCCGTCGAGGCGTACGACCATAACCTCTACGTGCACGACGGCTATGTCTACGAGGCGCAATACCGGGCAGGCGTGCGGGTCTTCTGTGCCGAGGACCCGACCAATCCCGTGCAGGTCGGCTGGTTCGACACCCACCCGGACTCCGACGCGGGCGGCTTCGACGGCGTGTGGAGCGTGTACCCGTACTTCCCCAGCGGCATCCTCATCGCCAGTGACATGAGCGACGGCCTGTTCGTCCTCGATGTCACCGACGCCCTCGACGCGGGATCGGTCGTCATGGACTACCCCGGCGGGCGACCCCCGCTCATCGATCCGCAGGGCGGCACGACCATGGCCGTGAACGTGCTCGGCTCCTGCGGCGGCGCCGGCGTGCCCGGCACGGGACTGCTGCACTACGACGACGGCCAGGGATTCGCGAGCCTTCCGATGCAGGAGCTCTCGGACAACGTCTACGAGGCGGTCTTTCCCGCCGTCACCTGCGGGGCCGACGTCGCCTACTACGTCAGCGCCCAGACCAGCGACGGCGAGACCGTCACCGATCCGGTGGGCGCGCCCTTGACCACCTTCGTCGGCACCGCGGCGGTCAGCCAGACCATTGCGTTCGAGGACGACTTCGAGACGGACCAGGGCTGGGTGCCGGTCAACCTGGGGGCCACCGCCGGCGACTTCGAGCGGGGCGTGCCCATCGACGATCCGAACTGGCCATTCGACCCGGCGACCGACGGTGACGGCAGCGGCCAGTGCTGGCTCACGGGCAACCAGCCCGGCGACTCGGATGTCGACGACGGGGCGGTGCGGCTCGTCACGCCCGAGTTCGACCTCAGCGCGGGCACCATCGGACTCAGCTACGAGTACTTCCTGCGGCTCACCGCCCCCAACGGCTTCGACGGCATCCGCGTGGAGGCCAGCAGCAGCGGCGACGCCGGCCCGTGGATCGAGCTCGCACGTCACGTCCTTGACGGTGGGCTGTCGTGGCATCACCGGGAGTTCAGCCCGGGCCAGATCCAGGCGGCCGGCCTCGCGCTGACCGCGAGCTTCAAGCTCCGCTTCACCGTCCCCGACGGAGACCCCCCGAGCATCGTCGAAGCCGGGCTCGACGGTTTCCGGCTGCTGGAACTGCAGTGCGAGAGCGTTCCCGGCGATGTGGACGGCGACGGCATCGTGGGCATCAACGACTTCTTGGCCGTGCTGGGCAGCTGGGGTGCGTGCCCCGGCCCGTGCCCGCCGTCGTGCCCCGCAGACCTCGACGACGACTGCGAGGTCGGCATCAACGACTTCCTGATCGTCCTGGGCAACTGGACGAGCTAGCCCTGGCCAGGACTCTCGGCCTGGACATGGCCTCAGTCCTAGGCCAGCACGTCCACCAGGGACCATTGATTCGTGACGTAATACCCCTGCGGCCTCGGCGGCCCCGCGGCCGGCTCGGGCGGTTCCGCGTCACGCGGGGTCGGCTCGGCCAGCGGCGGGGGTGCGTAGGGTCTCGCCTTCGTCGGCGGTGACGACAGGGGATCGGGCGGGGTGGCCGCGACCCGCTCGAGGGCGACGCGGTCGGCTGCTTCGAGCATGCCCTGCCGCAGCCGGCTGATCTCGCGATGGGCGGCATCAAGAAGAATCCGGCACTCAGCCGGGCCGCATGTGTTTCCGACCTCCATGTCCAGAAGGGTGCACGCGGCGTGCCCGGCTCGCGGGCGACCGGCACGACCCATAAGAGCGGCCCTCAGGAGCACGAGCTTCTTTTCGTGGGCCCGCCGGGCGTGACCGGGGATAATTCGATTCATGCCGGATGTTGCCCGCAGGCGACGACCGGCGCCTACCGAGCGTACCCGTGTCGCAACACGTCCTGCCCACCGAGATGCTCGACTACGAGCTGCCGCCGCGGCTGATCGCGGTGCGCCCCGCCGAGCCGCGTGACAGCGCCCGGCTGCTGGTCCTGCGTCGCAGTGACGAGCGTGTCGAGCACGTCCACGTCCGCGATCTTCCGGCCTTCTTACGAGCAGGCGACACGCTGGTCTTCAATACGAGCGCCGTCGCCCCGGCGCGGTTCCGCGGGCGGCGGGCGGGGACGGGCGCTCGCATCGAGGGGCTCTTCGTCGAGGAGGCCGGACCGGACCGCTGGCTCGTCATGCTCCGATGCAATGGCCGGCTGCGGGCCGGGGACCGCGTCGAGCTGCTCGATCGGGCCGGCGCGGCGACCGAGCACACGCTGGCCCTCGTCGCGTCTCATCCCGAAGGCTGGATCGTCACCCGACCCGCGCCGGCGGTGCTCGAGCACGTCGGCCTCACCCCGCTGCCCCCGTACATTCTCAAGGCGCGGGACGGCCGGATGTTCGCCGACGACCTCGACCGCAACTGGTACCAGACCGTCTACGCCGACCCCCGCCGGCGCCGGTCCGTGGCCGCGCCCACGGCCGGGCTTCACTTCACGCCCGAGCTGCTCGACCGGCTCGAGGCAGCCGGCGTGGGGCGGATCGACGTCACCCTTCACATCGGGCCGGGCACCTTCCGGCCGATCACCGCGGCCACCGTGGGGCAGCACGCGATGCACTCGGAACAGTTCGAAGTCTCGCCGGAGGCGATCGCTGCACTCCGCGAGACGGCCGGGCGCATCGTCGCCGTGGGCAGCACCGCCGTCCGCACGCTGGAGTCGCTCCCACCCGACCTGCCCGATACCTCGCCGCGGCAAGGCCCCATCCAGGGGGACACGAACCTGATGATCGCGCCGCCTTACGAATTCCGGCGGGTGGACGCCATGCTCACGAACTTTCACCTGCCCCGGTCGACGCTGCTGGCCCTGGTGGCGGCCCTGGTGGGCCTCGAGCGTCTCAAGGCCGTCTACGAGGAGGCCGCGCGGCGGGAGTACCGCTTCTACAGCTACGGAGACGCGATGCTCATCCTGCCCTAGCGGAGCGGTTTTCCGGGGTAATCCGGGCAGGACCGCCGGATTGAATCCGGCGATTCGCACCCGAGCGAGTGTCGGCCCGCAGCGGCCGTGCGGGGCGCTCAAACCAGCAAACAGGCTCCGGCCGCGGTCTCTTTCCGATATCCTCTGCAGGTAGGGTTTGCCATGGAGGGCACACGCTGAGCAGGACGCTCGCCAGCCTGATCGACGGTCTGCCCATCGAACTGGTCCGGGGATCCCCCTCGACCATCATCGGTGACCTCGTCGAGGACTCCCGGCGGGCCGGACCCGCAAGCCTGTTCATCGCCCGCGCCGGCCTCGCCGCCGACGGCGAGGATCACATCCCCGACGCCGTCCGTCGCGGTGCGGTGGCGGTCCTGACCCGTTCCGCGGGCCCCAACGTCGAGGGGCCGACGACGCTGCTCACGACAGGTGACGTGGCGGGCGTGATCGGGCCGCTGGCCGAGCGCTTTCACGGCGACCCGGCGGCCGCCCTGCGGCTGGTCGGGGTGACCGGCACCAACGGCAAGACCACGGTCGCGCACCTGGTCCATCAGGTTCTGAGCCGAGCCGGCGCACGCTGCGGTCTCATCGGAACGGTCCTTCTCGACGACGGTCGCGGTCCGCGGCCCGCGGACATGACCACGCCCCCGGCGATCGAGATCAGCCGGCATCTGGCCGCGATGGTGCGAAACGCGTGCACCGCCGCCGTGCTGGAGGTCTCCAGCCACGCCCTTCACCAGCAACGAACGGCCGGGTTGGCCTTCGACGTCGGCGTGTTCACCAACCTGTCCGGCGATCACCTCGACTACCACGGCACGCTCGATGAATACACGAAAGCCAAGGCAGTGCTGTTCCGGTCGCTGCCCCGCGCGGGCATCGCCGTCGTCAACGCCGACGACCCTGCGGCCCGGCGGATGACCGAAGGCTGCGTGGCCCGAGTGCTGGCGTGCAGCCTTGCCGATTCGCGCGCGGCATGCACGGCCGAGATCGGTGCGCAGACGATCCGACACACGGAGGTGCGTCTGCGGGGGCCGTGGGGGCTCTGCGCCGTTCGCCTGCCCTTGGCGGGCCGGCACAACGTGGCCAACGCGCTGCACGCCGCGGCCGCGTGCTGGGCTCTCGGCGTCGACGGGGCCACCCTGCGGACGGCCCTCGAGCAGTGCGCCGCGCCGCCGGGCCGCCTGGAGCCCGTCACCATGCCGCACGACGACTTCAGCGTTCTCGTCGACTACGCGCACACCGATGACGCGCTGGACAACGTGCTGCGCACGCTGCGACCGCTCGTCCCCGCGGGCGGGCGTCTGCGGGTCGTGTTCGGCTGCGGCGGCGACCGTGACCGCACCAAGCGCCCGCGGATGGGCCGGGTGGCCGCCGGGCTCGCCGACGAGCTGTTCGTCACGTCGGACAACCCCCGCACCGAGGACCCGCGGGCGATCATCGACGAGATTCTCACCGGGGTGCCACCGTCGCGCCGCGGCGACGCCAGCGCCGTGGTGGACCGCCGCGCCGCGATCGAGGCCGCGGTGGGGACCGCGCGGCCCGCCGACGTCCTGCTGATCGCGGGCAAGGGTCACGAGCCCTGCCAGATCATCGGCACCCGTCGCCGCCCGTTCGACGACCGCCGGGTGGCCGCGGCCGCCCTGGCCCGCCGCCGGGAGGCGGCCCCTGCATGAGCTTCTTCACGCCCGACAACCTCACGGCACGCACGGGCGGGCGATGGCTTCGGCCGCCGGCCGGCGATGTGGCACTGTCGGGGGTGGGCACCGACACCCGCGAAGACCTGATCGACCGGATCTTCGTCGCGCTGACCGGCGAGGTGCACGACGGTCACGACCACCTGCACCGGGCCGTCGAAGCCGGAGCCCGCGTCTGCATCGTGCACTCCGAGCCGCCGGACCTTCCTGACGCAACCGGGGTGCTTCTCGTGGACGACACGCGGGCCGCCCTGGGGCGGCTCGCCGCCGCCTACCGGCGGACGCTGAGCGGAACGGTGATCGCCATCACCGGCTCCTGCGGCAAGACGACGGTCAAGAGCATGACCGACGCGGTGCTCGCCGGCTCGCGGCGGGGCAGCGCCGCTCCGAAGTCATTCAACAACGACGTCGGCGTGCCCCTGACTATTCTCGCGGCGGGCCCGGATGACGAGTACCTCATTCTGGAGATCGGGTCGAACCATCCGGGCGAGATCGGACAGCTGGGCGAGATCGCCCGTCCCGACATCGGCGTGATCACCATGATCGGCCACGCCCACCTCGAGGGCTTCGGCGGCCTGGACGCGGTGGCGTGCGAGAAGGCCTCGCTGCTGCGTCACCTCGACGGTGAGCGTCTGGCCGTCATCAACGCCGACGCCCCCAACCTCCGCGGCCGGCTCGACGGCGCTGTCTCGGTCGTCCTCTTCGGCGAGGCCGCCGACGCCGATCCGCAGCTCACCGGGTGGGGACCCGCCGGCGACGGCTGGTGGATCGAGGTCAACGGCGATCGGCGTTTCGGGCTCGGCCTTCCGGGACGGCACAACGCGATCAACGCGCTGGCCGCCATCGCGGTGGGACGCCGGATGGGCGTTCCCGACGACCTCATCGACAGGGCACTTTCCGGCTGCCGTCCCGTCGAGATGCGGATGAGCCGACACGTCGTCGGCGAGGTCACCATCTACAACGACGCCTACAACGCCAACCCCGACTCGGTCAGGGCGAGTCTGGAGTCCTTCGCGGATCTCGCGGCCGGGGCGTCGCGAAGGGTCCTCGTGCTGGGCGACATGCTGGAGCTCGGCGAGTCCGCCGCCGAGCAGCACCGCGAGGTGGGCCGCCGCGTCATCGATCTCGACCGGCGACTCGCCGTCGACCGGCTCGTGCTGGTGGGTTCGATGTCCGGCTACGTCGCCGAGCCGATCCGAGACCAGTGGCCGCGGGAGCGTCTGGCCGTTCTCGACGATCTGGACCGGCCCAATGCCGCCGCGGTGGCGGCGACGCTGCAGCCGGGTGACGCGGTCCTGCTCAAGGGCTCGCGGGCCCTGGGCCTGGAGCGGCTCATCGAGGCCATCAACGAAGCCTGACCCCCACCCCCATGCTGTACAACCTCCTGCAGAGCACTGACGACACCCTCGATGAGCTCGGCCTGTACTCGCTGCTGCAGGTGCTCTACCAGCTGGAGTTCCGCGCATTCGCAGCGGTGCTGCTGGGCTTCGCCCTGGTTCTGCTGTTCGGGCGGCGGACCATCCGCTGGCTGATCCGTCAGAAGATCGGCGACGCCCCGGAGTTCTATCACGCCGACCTCAACGAGCTCATGGCCCGCAAGGCGGCCACGCCCACCATGGGCGGCATCGTGGTCGTGGGCGCGGTGCTGGCCACGACGTTGCTGCTGGCGGACCTCCGGAACCGCTACGTGATCATCGCCTTCGTGGTGCTGGGGTGGCTGGCCGTGCTGGGAGGATTCGACGACTGGCTGAAGCTCACGTCGGCACGACGCGGTCCCGGCTCGCGTGAAGGCCTCTACGCGTGGGAGAAGCTGCTCTTTCAGCTGGGTATCGGCGCCGTGGCGGGCCTGTTCGTGTACCGACACGGTGCCGACAAGGAGCTCACCCTGGTCCTGAACCTGCCCTTCCAGCGCACCTACGAGCCGGGCACGATGCAGCTGCAGCCGGGCGTGATCGTTCTCGGCGGCGCGACGTTCGTGCTCCTGGCGACCATGCTCATCGCCGGGACGTCCAACGCGGTCAACCTGACCGACGGCATGGACGGGCTGGCCGCGGGCACGTCGGCGGTGGCCTCGTTTGCGCTGATGGCGCTGTGCTACATCGCCGGGAGCGTCGAGACGGCGCGGTTCCTGATGTTCCCGTACATCGACGGCGGGCAGGAGCTCATGATCGTCGGCGGGGCCATGGCGGGCGCGTGTCTCGGCTTCCTGTGGTTCAACTGCGCGCCGGCCGAGGTGTTCATGGGTGACACGGGGGCGCTGCCGCTGGGCGGGCTGATGGCGTACATCGCGGTGGCCGTCCGTCAGGAGGTCCTCATGCTCGTGATCGGCGGTGTCTTCTTCATGGAGATGGCCAGCGTGGTCGTGCAGGTGGGCTTTTTCAAGTGGACCAGGGGCCGCAGGCTCTTTCGCTGCTCGCCCATCCACCATCACTTTCACCTGGCCGGCTGGTCCGAGCAGCAGGTGGTGACCCGCTTCTGGGTGCTGGCCGTTGTCTGCGCCATGGCCGCGCTGGTCTCGATCAAGCTGCGGTGAGCAGAAGGCGGCAGTCACCAGTCAGGGGAAGATGTCCCGCCGCGCGGCACCCGGTTCCAGGGACGCCGGGTGAATCCCGAGCGAAGCGAGGGCTCAACTGCCAGGCAGGATGCCTGGCCATTGACAGCCAGTCCGCGGCATGCTTGCCGCGGGTGGACCGGCAGGACGCCGACGGCAGTACAAGAGAACACCCGCCGTCACGGCTCGAACTGATCGAGATCGATCGTGGCGCCGGCCACGGTGGGCGTGTGACGGTGCTGGTGGCGGCGGAGCAGGGCGATGAGCTGGAGCAGGTCGTCGGGCAGGGGGGCTTGGAAGACCAGCGACTCGCCGGTGATCGGATGGGTGAAGCCCAGCACCGCGGCGTGCAGCGCTTGGCGGCCGAGCAGGGGTGCGCGGGGGGAGCGGTCGCCCGTGCCGGCGGGGCCGGTGACGTCGCCGACGCTGAGGTGCCGCCCGCCGTACATGTCGTCGCCGGCGATCGGGTAGCCCAGGTGTGCCAGGTGCACGCGGATCTGGTGCGTGCGGCCGGTCTTGAGCTCCAGCTCCAGCAGCGTGAAGTCGTCGTAGAGCTCGCGCACCCGGTAGAGGGTGACCGACGGCTTGCCCGTATCGTCCCAACGCACCGCGTACTTCTCCCTGACCGTCGGGTGCTTGCCCAGCGGCACGTCGATGACGTCGGCGAGCGTCTCCATGCGGCCGTGCACGACGGCCAGGTAGCGTTTGTCGACGGTGCGCTTCTCGAACTGGTGCGCGAGACGCCAGTGAGCCGTCTCCGACTTGGCAAACGCGACGGATCCCGTCGTGTGACGGTCAAGCCGATGCACGACGCCGGGGCGGGCGAACTCCTCGCCGACGCCCGAGAGGGCGCCGCCGGAGCGGTGCTGGAAGTGCCAGGCCAGGCCGTTGATCATCGTTCCCGACCGGTTGCCGCGGGCCGGATGCACGATGATGTCGTCGTTCTTGTTGACGACGATCAGGTCGTCGTCCTCGTAGAGCACGTCGAGGGGGATCTCCTCGGCGGGAATCTCCGTGCTTGGCGGCGGCGGAAGGATGGCCGTGACCTGGTCGCCGGCATGCAGTCGGGTGGACGGCTTGCCGGGCCGGCCGTTGACGGTGACGGCCTCCTCGCGGATCAGCCGCTGCAGCGAGGTGCGGCTGAGAAAGGGAATGCGGTCCACGAGGTAGCGGTCGAGACGCTTGTCGAGCTTGCGTTGGAGCGTGAACGACACGGAAATCGGCGTCTCGTCGTCACCCGTCTGTCTCTCGTAGAGCGCAAACAGCGCCTCGCGATCGACCTTGCCGCCGCGGGCGATCAACCCGCCGTTCGCCCCGGCAACGGGGTCCGGGCTCGAGTCGGGTGCCGTTGACGCCATCAACCGTCGCCGGAGTCGTCCGGCAGCAGCAGATCGCCCAGCGCCTCGCCGATGACGGCCGACTCCAACGGGTCGCCGGGAGGATTGGCGGGCAGGTCGGCCTGAGCGGGCAGCACGACCGCGACCTCGTACTCGTCGACGGTCGCCGCACGGTCGCGGACCCGCCGGGCGAGCGCAGGGTAATACGGCTCGGCGCGTTCGGCGGCCATCTCGTAGAAGAGCCGGGCGTCCTCGATGTCGCCGCGGGACTCGGCGATGACGGCGAGGCCCTGCATGGCACTGACCGCGTGCAGTGTCATGGCCAGCGAGTCGTTGTCGCTGTCCACGACGGCCTGGTAAAGCCGCTCGGCCCGATCCATGTACTCGATCCGTTCATCGTCGCTGATGCCCTGCGCGGCCATGGGCGAAGTCGGGTCGGCCGCCAGCGGGCGATCCGACAAGACGGCCTGCAACAGCGTGTCGGCTCCCAGCTTGAGGGCCTGCTGCGGCAGACCGGGGACGTCGCTGTACTTCGACGCGACGTCCTCGAACGCGCCGGGCAGACGGCACTCCAGCAGCGCCACCCACGCCTCGTTGTAATAGTTCGTCTTGTGCTGCTTCCAGCGGAGAATCCCGAGGTAGCCGCAGATGCCGATGAGGATCAGCAGCATGTACTGCGGGCCCTTGGTCTTGAGGAAGTCGACGAAATCCTCGTTGATCCGGCTTTCGGTGAGTTCCGTCTGGTGGACGTCTTTGAGTCGCTGGTCCATGGTGCGGCCTGATCGTACACGCCACCTGGAGCACGGGCAACGACCGGCCGCGTGACGCCGGGGGGCGTATCCGTCGGTGCTACTTGAGTTCCGCCAGCGCCCTGAGAAGCCACTCCAGGCACGCCTCGAGGTGCCGGGAATCGCCCTCGGACTTCAGGAAGCAGGGTGCGGTGCCGGCGAGAAGCGCCCGCCGGATCATCGCCAGCCGCGGGTAGTCCTCCTCCACGGGCAGCCCGGTCCGCTTGCGGGCGGCGGCAATTGCCTTGACGGGATAGGTCGCCTTGAGTCGCCGGGGCCGCGCCCAGAGCTGCCGCTCGAGGTAGACGGCATCCTCCACCCAGTGCCCCGCCCTGATCTCGGCCAGGTCGATCAGGCAGACGGGGCCGGACTCCATCGAGACGCGGCTCATGGCGTTGGCGAGATGGAGGTCACCGTGCAGCCACTGGTCGACGTCGCGCGCGTCCCAGTGCTCGAGCAGGCGACCCAGGCGATGCCGCAGCGTCTTGACGGCGGTCCGCCACTCCTGACGACGGGGCAGCGGGTTGATCTTCAGGCTCTGCTGCGACTGCTTGAGCTCGTCGTCCCACGGCTCGCTCTTCGGCGGCTGGTCAACAGGCCAGCGGGCCGCTGCCGCGTGGAAGCGGGCGGCCGCCTCGGCGATGCGCCGGATGTGGTCATCATGCCAGTGCAGACCCAGCGGGCCGTGATCGAACCGTTCGATCACGAGCCACGCGAGGTCGTAACCGGCCAGCGTCTGCCCGGACGCGTACAGCTTGGGCACCACGGCATCGTCGCCGTCACCGGCCTGCAGCCGCCTCATCCACTCCAGCTCACGCTGCACGACGGGCAGCTTGACGACGACCTTCGCCGGTTTGTCACTGCTCTCGTCGAAGTCGGCCGTTCCGGTGGCCGCGCCGCCGCGCTGCCAATCGGTCCGAAACCACGTCACGGTCGACAGCTTCCCCTCGCACGCCTCCGCCAGCACCGGCTCGAGGCTCCCCGCGAGGCCCTGGGGATCGGCAAGCTGGCTCAACGGCGAATACTCACGGCGGGTCTCCCCCGGAGGATAGCGCAGTCTGCGTCCAAGCGGAGCGGCCGATCGTACAATCAGCCGCTGGTGACCGCCCCGCGACCCACAGACCGATCAGTACGCCTGGCCAGCCACGGGGGTCTGTGCCTCTTTTCGGCCGCGGAGGCCATGCTCAAGGGCGTGCTCGAGGCCGACAGCGAGGTGGAGCTGATCGCCGGCTCGCCCCGGACGTCGTTCGCTCCGCTGTTCGAGGTCGGTGGGGAGGACGACGTGTCGTCGCTCATCGCCCAGCACGGAACCGCTCTGCTGGCCACGCCGGCCGCGGCTCGGGCCGTCACGCTCGCCGCCCACAGCGCCCTGTCCGGGCACCGGTCATTCGCCCTCGTGCCCAACGACGAGCTGGACCTCGTCATGCCCAGCCTGCGCGACGCGCGGCAGATGGTGCTCGCCGGAGGCGGGGCCATGTGCGCCGTGCTGGAGGACGATCCGGACGGGAGCCCCGCCGCGTGCCCGCGGCAGGCCGCGATGCGTCTGGACATGCCCTGCCTGGAGCCCGCCGACGTCGACCAGCTGCGTCACGCGATGGAAAACGCCCTGCGGCTGAGCCAGGCCACCCGCTGCCCGGTGGCCATGGTCGTGCATCGCTGGATCCTGCGGTCGGCGGAGACGTTGGAGGCTCGGCCCAACCGCGTCCTGGATCAGGTGACGGCGGCGGTCGTGCGACCCCGGCGACGGGCCCGCTGGGCGGAAGCCGGCGATGTGCTGCGGGTGGTGCGGCGTCTGGAGCTCAACCGGCTCCAGAGCGTGCCCAGCCCGGGGGAGCTGCTGCCGGTGGGGTTCATCGTCGTGGGGCCCGCCGCGGGCGCCATCAATCACGTCGTGCACGTGCTGCGGCTCACCGGACGCGTCCCGATCCTCCAGCTGGGGCTGCTGCACCCGATCGACGAGTCGCTCGTACAGCGTCTGCTCGGACGCTGCCAGGAGGTCATCGTGCTGGAGCCGCGGCCCGGATCCATCGCGGCCGTCGTGCTCCGCGCCGCCGAAGCGATGCGGCGCAGCGGGGAGCATACGGCGGCGGTGAGCACGCATGCCGTGGGCGATGACAAGGACGAGTCGAGGCGGTCGCTCCATGCCGACGAAGCGCTTCATCCGTCCATCCTCGCCCGCAAGATCGTGCCGCTGCTTCACGCGATTCGGCCCGGGCTGGAGCTTCCCTTCGTGCCCGATCCACCCGCGCTGGCCGTCGTCCCGCCGCCGCGGGGTGAGAACCTCGGCGACGCCGGAGCGCTGGCTCGTGTGCGGCAGATCCTGGCGGACGTCGACCAGTGGCTGCACGACCGGGCGGCCACCGAGCCGTCGCCGCAGGAGGACGTCGAGGAGGAGGAGCCCGCCACCGCCCTCGCCATCGACGGCGCCGAGCCGCAGGGGGCGGTCGGCCAGCGCGTCGTCACGGTGGAGACGTGGCCGTATCGCCGCTTCCTCGATGAGGGTATCGCGTCGCTTCGGCAGGCAGCGTGGGACGACCGGCCGTGGCTCTTCGTCGTCTGCGCGCTGGAGGCCGGAGACGTTCACGACGTCGAGCGTCTGGCCCGGGCGGCGATCCCCGCTCAGCGTTCCGAAGGCGTCCGCATCGAGGCGGCCGACCTCAATGATCGGGGGCGGCTGCGCGACCTCCTGCGGCACCTCACGCCCTCGGCGAGGCTCAGCGTCGTCATCGTGCGTGACGGGCCCCCGCCGCGGTTCGACGTCGCGGCCCTGGAGGAGACGCGGGCCGAGATCGACCGCCTGGGCTACGAGCCGCGGCAGCGTCTGGTGCAGTCGGCCGAGGCCGCGTGCGCGGTGCGGGAGTCATTGGACACCACGCGGCTGCAGCCGCTGCTCGAGGCAGGGGCGAGGCCGTTGCGCACGCAATTCAACGTCGGGCGTCTGTCGAGATCGCGGCGGACGAATCACCCCGTCCGTCTACGGGTGCGCCCGCTGCTGGAGGCGGTGGAGGTCCTGCGTGATCGACCGCCGGCCTCGCGGTGGCGGAGCAGCGCCGCCGGCCGGCTGGAGCTGCCCCGGCCCATCCACGCCACCGAGGGGCGATGGCGGGCTCACCTGGCGGGCTTCCGGGGCCACGTGCCGGGGGTGGCGGGCCGCGCCCTGTGCGAGGCGGGCCGCGTCATGGGCTACCACGTCCACTGCCTGCACGATCCGACACCCATCGGCCCGGCGCGTCGGGCGTGGACGGAAGTGCTCTTCACGCGATCCCGCGAGGACAAGGGCCCGGTCCCCATCACCGTTCGCGTGCCCTACGGCGAAGCCGATCTGCTGATCGGGCTCGACCTCCAGGAGACGCTGCGCGCCGTCGACCCGGCCGGGGTCCTGCGTGTGGCCAACCGCGATCACACCTACCTGATCGCCAATCTCGGCCCCTTCTCGGACGATGACGAGACAAGCGAGTCGCCGCATCTGGCGGCCGCGGCACTGCGGGCAGTCAGCCGGGACCAGCCGCGGGTGCTGGAAGACTTCGCCGCGGCGGCCCGGGCGATCTTCCACTCCGACCGCGTCACCGACCTGACCCTGCTGGGGGTGGCGTTCCAGCGGGGGCTCATCCCGGTGTCGCACGAGGCGATCGAGGCGGGCGTGCGGCGGGTCGAGCAGCGCGGCTACGGCCGCGCGATGGAGGCGTTCCGGTTCGGACGCCACCTGGCCGTTGAGCACCGGATCTTCGCCCGGCCCCGCGAAGGGATGAGCACCGCCGGCAACGGCCACGCAGCTGCGGACGACGTCGATCATCTCGTGCGTCGCATCCTGCTGCTTCTGCGATGCGGCCGGTGGGGCGGCCGGCTCGATGTGCCCCAGTTCGGCGAGCTGATACGCGGGGCGCTGGAGAGCATGCCGGGGCTGACCGAGACGGACCCGGGCCGCGAGGCCCGACGCGACCTCGCCGTTGCCCTGCACCGGTGCCTGCTGTGGGGGGGCTACGAGTATGCAAAGCAGTATGCGGATCTGATCACGTCGCTGTACCGGCACGATCGCGGCGATACGGGCCGGGCGCTGACCCGCAGCGCCATCCTGCCGCTGGCCGAGGCAATGCTCGTCCGCGACCCCATCTTCGTGGCCACGCTGGTGACGAGCTCGGTCCATCGGCGCCGCGCGCGGCGCCGACTCAACATCAAGCTGGCCCGCGGCGACCGGATCCAGCGGCGATTCCTGACGCGGGTCGAGGTCGCGGCGTTCGAGCGGCGTCTTCGCCTCGACTTCCGCACGAGCGACTGGCTGGCGTGGGCCGCCGCCTTCACACGGCACCGTATCCCGCACCGGTGGCGGGGCACCGCCCACGAGCGGGAGATTCGCGACCTCGTGGTCAACGTCATCGAGCAAGCCACCGACGCCGGACCCGCCGAGTACGACCGATGGAGCGAAACGCTGCAACGGCTGCACGATCAGGCCGCCGACGACCGGCTGCGCGGCATGGCCCTCTCGGAGCTGCGCATGCTCATCGAGCCCGAGACCGTGCCCGAGCCCGGGCTCGAGCCCGAGATCGGGTGATGCCGACCGGACCCCTCAGCCGCTGGCGCCGATGGTCATACCCACAGTCTGGTGAGTGATGGCCCGGCTCTCCAGCCAGCGATCGAGGGCCACGGCGTCGTCGCGGACGATGCGGCGGCCGTCGGGGTTGATGCCGTTGGACCGCATGAACTTCTTGAGCGTCAACGGCAGGCCGAACTCGACGGACTCGTGGAAGATGTCGCGCTGCTCCACCTCACCGCCGTGCTGCTCGATCAGATGCAACACGAGGTCGCGAACGAGGTCCTCGGGAGCGCTGGCGCCGGCCGTGATGAGGACGTTCTCGACGCCGTCGAACCACCGCTCGTCCAGCTCCGACTTGTCGTCGATGAGATAGGCCGGCGTGCCCACGGCCTCGGCGATCTCGGTGAGCCGCACCGAGTTGGAGCTGTTCTTGCTGCCGACCACCAGCACGAGGTCGCACTCGGAGGCCACGGCCCGCACCGCCTTCTGCCGGTTGGTGGTGGCGTAGCAGATGTCCTCGCTGGGCGGGTCCTTGATGTTGGGGAATGCCACCCGCAGCGCGTCGATGATCGTTGACGCGTCGTCCATGCTCAGTGTGGTCTGCGTGAGGTAGACAAGCTTGTTGGCGTCCTTGACCTCCAGGTCGGGAATGTCCGCCGGCGACGACACGACCTGGATCGCGTCGGGCACCTCGCCTCGGGTCCCGATGATCTCCTGGTGGTCGGCATGGCCCACGAGCAGGATCTGGTAGCCCTTGCCCGCGTAGCGGATGGCCTCCATGTGGACCTTGGTGACCAGCGGGCAGGTGGCGTCGATGGCGTTCAGCCGCCGCTGATCGGCCTGGCGCCGCAGAGCAGGGCTGACGCCGTGGGCGCTGAACACCACGATCGAGCCCAGCGGCACCTCCTCCAGCCGGTCGACGAACTTCACGCCGCGATGGCGGAAGCGATCCACGACGTGCTTGTTGTGCACGATCTCGTGGTACACGTAGATCGGCTTGTCCTGGTGCATCTGCACGAGCTGCTCGACGACGTCGATCGCCATGTAGACGCCCGCGCAGAAGCCGCGAGGATTGGGCAGAATGAGCTTCATGGTGCCGGAGCCCCTGATCGGTGCGGGATCATAGCAAGTCCGCCCGACCCGCGCTTCCCGTTGCGGGCACGCGCCGATACAGTGTGACGCCGGAACCGCCCCCGCATGACCGTTAACCCCGTCCAACAGCTCGACGTCTTCGGCCCTGATCACTGCGAGACGCTCTCGGTCGACCAGGCCCGGCAGTGGTGCCGGCGTCTGGCCCGCGGGCGCTATGAGAACTTCAGCGTCCTCAGCTCGCTGGTTCCGGAGGGTCTCCGGGACGATTACGCCGCGGTGTACGCCTTCTGCCGGTGGGCGGACGATCTTGGCGACGAGGTGCAGGGCACGCACCGCGCCCTGGAGCTCCTGGCGTGGTGGCGACGCGAGCTGGAGCAGTGTTTCGCGGGCGAGCCCCGCCACCCGGTGTTCATTGCCCTCGCCCCGACGATCGAGCGGCACGAGCTTCCGATCGAGCCGTTCGACGATCTCATTCGCGCCTTCGAGCAGGACCAGACGGTGACCCGTTACGACACCTGGGAGCAATTGCTGGGCTACTGCCGGCTCAGCGCCGACCCGGTGGGGCGGCTGGTGCTCATGATCGCCGGCGAGCCCCGTGACCTGTTCGAGCTGAGCGACTCGATCTGCACGGCGCTGCAGCTCACCAACCATCTTCAGGACGTGCGTCGCGATCTTCTCGAACGCGACCGCATCTACATTCCGCGAGAGCTGATCGACATCGAGAACTTCGAGACGCGGCTGGCGACCACGGCCCGGCAGGGCTTCGCCCCTGACCGGGAGTTCTTCGGCGCATCGCGCCGGCTCATCCACGCGTGTGTCGATCGAACCTGGCCCCTTTTCGAGAAGGGGCAAGGCCTTCTCGCGAACCTCAGCCCGCGGACGAGGCCGTTCGTGTGGCTCTTCCTGGCCGGAGGGACCCGCGTGCTCCGCTCGATCGAGCTGTGGAATTACGAGACGGTGCTGTATCGACCCCGGCTCACCAGAGCGGGCAAGCTGTGGCTCGTGGCCCGGGCGCGGCTGCAGCGCCGCCGGGCGGGGGCTCGAACCTCATGAGCGACCGCGACCTCACAAGGGTGGCCGAAGCGCTGAGCTACTGCCGGGACGTCACCCGCCGCCGCGCCCGCAACTTCTACTACGGGCTCAAGCTGACGCCGGAGCCTCAGCGCTCGGCGCTGTACTCGATCTACGCGTGGATGCGGCGAGCCGACGATCTCGTCGATGTGGCCGGAACCAACGCCGATGAGCGCCGTCGCAAGATCGAAGAGTTTCGCGCGGCCACCGACGCCGCGGTGGACGGCGACATCGCCAGCGATGATCCGCTGTGGATCGCGTTGGCGCACACGTCGGCGGATTTCGAGATCGGCCGCGACGAGCTGTACGACATGCTCGACGGCCAGATCGAGGATCTCTCCGGCCGCCGCTACGTGACGTTTGACGACGTGCGCGACTACTGTCACCGCGTGGCGTCCAGCGTCGGCCTCATCTGCATACGCATCTGGGGATACAAGGACCCCGCGGCGCCGCAGCTCGCCGTCGACCGCGGTATCGCGTTTCAGCTGACCAATATCCTCCGCGACTACAAGGAGGACTACGACGCCGGACGCGTGTACCTGCCGGCGGAGGACTTCGACCGCCTCGACCTGACCCCCGATCGGCTGCGCCGATGGGACGACGCCCCCGCGTGCCGGCGGTTCATCCGGGATCAGGTCCGGCGGGCGAAGTCTTTTTACACCAGCTCGGCCCCGCTGGAGGGCATGATCACCCGCTCCTGCCGCCCCACGCTGTGGGCGATGACCAGGATCTACCAGGGGCTGCTCCACAAGATCGAGCGGTGGCCCCGCCGCATCGTCATGGATCACCGCCTGCGGCTCAGCTCGCTGACCAAGGGTGCCATCGCGGTGCGGGCCCGGTGGCGGGCCGACCGGGAGCCGGCCGTGGGCGAGGCGTAGGGTGGACAAGACGGTGGCGGTGGTCGGCGGGGGGCTCGCGGGGCTCGCGGCGGCGATACGTCTCAACGACGCCGGGTACCGCCCGGTGGTGATCGAGACCCGCAGAATGCTCGGAGGCCGGGCGACAAGCTTCGTCGATCCCGACAACGGTGAGCTCATCGACAACTGCCAGCACGTGCTGCTGGGCTGCTGCACAAACCTGATCGATCTCTACGACCGGCTGGGGGTGCTCGACGAGATTCAGTGGCATCGCACGCTGTATTGGACCCGTGACCACGGTGAGATCTCCCGGCTTACCGCGAGCAGGCTGCCGGCGCCCTTTCACCTGGCGCCGTCGTTCATGAGAATGCACCTGTTCGACCGCGACGAGCGCCGCCACATCCGGCGGGCCATGTGGCGGATCATCCGCCTCGGCGCGGGCGGCCGCCAGGGCTGGGCGGACCGCACCTTCGCCGCCTACCTCGAGTCGTGCGGCCAGCCTCCCGCGGTGATTCGCCGCTTCTGGAACACCGTCATCGTCAGCGCGTGTAATCTCGACGTCCATCGCGTCGCCGCGACCTCGGCCCTGCAGGTCTTTCAGCAGGGGTTCCTGGACAACCGGTGGTCGTACACCATGGGCCTGTCCGCGGTGCCTCTGGTGTCGCTCTATGACGCGGCCCGCGACGTGCTGGAAGGCGACGGCGGCGAGGTGCGTCTGGGCACGTCAGCGCGAGCCATCGCCTTTGACGGGCGGCGGGTCACCGGTGTGGTCACCGCCGACGGCGTCGTGGAAGCATCGGCGGTGATCAGCGCCGTTCCCTTCGACCGGCTGGACAAGCTCGCTTCGACCACGATGAAGAAGGCCGACGCCCGACTGCGGTCGCTCGACCGGCTGGAGGTGAGCCCCATCCTCGGCGTGCACCTGTGGTTCGAGAAGCCGATCATGGACCTGCCGCACCTGGTGCTGGTGGACCACGACGTCCAGTGGCTCTTCAACAAGGGGATGGATCTGGAGGGCCGCCAGCACATCCACGCCGTGATCAGCGCCGCCGATGAGTGGATGACGCGACCGTCGGCCCAGATCATCGAGCAGATCACGGCCGATGTGCACCGGGCGCTGCCGGGCGCCGTCGGCCTGCAGCCCGTCGCCGCCCGGTGCATCAAGGAGAAGCGTGCGACCTTCTGCGCCACGCCGCAGGCCGAGCCCCTGCGGCCGTCGGCGCGGTCCGAGCACGCCCGCGGCACGGGGATCGAGAACCTGTACCTCGCCGGCGACTGGTGCGACACCGGCTGGCCGGCCACGATGGAGGGCGCCGTCCGCAGCGGCTACATCGCGTCGAGCGAGATCTGCCGCGACGACGATCGCGAGGCGCCGGGGCTTGTGGAGGACGTGCCCGCGGGCTGGCTGGCGCGGGCGCTCCGACGGAACTAGGCGGCCGCCTGACCGGCGTCGTTGCTGGCGATGGCCTGCAGGGCGTCGTAAGCGGCGTACTTGTACAGCTCCGAGAGCGACGGGTAGTTGAAGCAGGCGTTGATGAAGTCGTCGATGCCCGCCTGGTTGCCGATCATGAACTGAGCGAGGTGGATGAGCTCGGTGGCGGCCTCGCCCACGATCGTCGTGCCCAGGAGCCGCCGGCTGACGCGATCGAAGACACACTTCATGATGCCCTGCTCGTCGCCGAGCATCCGGCCCCGCACGTTGTGGCGATACAGTGCCCGACCGACGACGAAGTCGAGTCCCTTTTCGGCGGCCTGCTGCTCATTGAGGCCGACGGTCGAGATGGCGGGGATCGTGTAGAGCCCGAAGGGCAGGTTGTCGGCCAGCTCCCGCTTGAAGTCGATGTTGAACATGTCGCAGGCGGCGATCCGGCCCTGCTCCATGGACGTCGAGGCGAGGGCGGGAAAGCCGATGACGTCGCCGGCGGCATAGATGCTGGGGACGCTCGTCTGGTACCGTTCGTTGACCTCGATGAGCCCGCGTGTTCCGGGTGAGATCCCCACGTTGGCCAGGCCGATGTCTTCGGTATTGCTGCAGCGGCCGGCGGCCCACAGCATGACATCGCAGCGGATCTCCTCGCCGTCATCGGTGTAGGCGGACACCGGCCCGTCGGTGCGGGCCGTGACGTCCCTGACCGCCGTATTCAGCCGGATGTCGATGCCCTCATCGGCCATCGCCCGCAGCAGGTGGCCGCGGCACTCCGGATCGACGAAGGACAGCAGCTCGTCCCGCGGATGAACCAGCGTCACCGCGACGCCGATCTCGGCGAACATGCACGCGTACTCGCAGCCGATCACCCCGCCCCCGACCACGAGGATGGAGTCCGGCAGGTGCCTGAGCTCGAGCACCTCGTCGGCGTCAACGACGTTGTCGTGCTCGAAGGGGATCTCCTCGGGCCGCGCGGGCGACGATCCGGTGGCGATGAGAACGAACTTCGTCTTGAGCTCGGTGATGGTGCCGTCGATGGCCTCCACGCTCACCGTGTTGACATCCTTGAGCCGACCGTGGCCGCGAATCACGCGGATGCCGGACCGGTCGAGCGACTGCTCGATCCGATCGTGCTCCTGGTATTGCACGCGGTAGCGCTGGGCCATGAGCTTGGCCACCGAGAGCTTGTTGTCCACGGCGAGGTCCACGCCCGGCAGCGGGCGGCGGCGGAACGCCGAGCACAACAACGCGGTCTCACGCAGGGCCTTGGAGGCGATCGTGCCCGTGTTCACCATGGCCCCACCGGGGCTCGCCTCGCGTTCGACGATCGCGACGCGATGGCCGAAGTAGGCGGCCTGCGTGGCGGCCTTCTCGCCGGCCGGACCGCAGCCCAGACAGATCAGGTCGTACTCGCTCACGCGGCGGATATCGACCCGAAACCAGCCTGGATTGAGCCCCGCCAAGGCCGCAGGAGCGGTGGGGGGCGTGTGGGGGACGTGGTCCCGGCCGGGCCGGGGTTATCAGCGCCTCGGCGCGTCGAGCATGCCCGATTGCCACATGATGAACGACCAGACGTCCACCTGGTCCCGGATCCTCAGCCACAGCGGCTTGCCCGCCCCGTGGCCGGCGCTGCGCTCGACCCACAGCAGGATGGGCTCGTGCTCGAAGTCGTTGAGGGCCACCCGCTGGAGCTTTGCGGCCATCTTCCGGGCGTGCAGCGGGTGCACGCGGCTGTCATTCTCGCCCGCGGTAAAGAGGATCGCCGGATACTGAACCCCTTCGGCGATGTTGTGGTACGGCGAGTAGGCGCGGAGCCACTTGAAGTGATCGGGGTCGTCCGGATCGCCGTACTCGGGGACCCAGTACTTGGCCATGAGAAACTGGTCGTAGCGGAGCATGTCCAGCAGCGGGACCGCGCACACCACGCCGGAGAACAGCTCCGGTCGCTGCGTGACCACCGCCCCCACCAGCAGCCCGCCGTTGGAGCCTCCGCTGATGACAAGGTGATCGCGGCTGGTGTAGCCCTGTGCGGTCAGGTACTCGGCCGCCGCGATGAAGTCGTCGTAGACATTCTGCTTGTTGCCGAGCATTCCTGCCTCGTGCCACGCCTCGCCGTACTCCCCGCCGCCACGCAGGTTGGCCACCGCGTACACGCCGCCCGCCTCCAGCCACGGCACACGCGTCGCCCGGAAGTACGGCGTCATCGGAATGTCAAAGCCGCCGTAGCCGTAGAGCACGGTCGGATTGTTGCCGTCGAGCCGGACGCCCTTGCGGTGGACGATGAACATGCTGATGTTGGTGCCGTCGGCCGACGGGTACCACACCTGCTTGACCTCGATCGAGTCCGGGTCGAAGGGAACCTCGGGCCGCTCCCACAGCTCGGCGACGCCGGTCGCCAGCTCCAGCCGCCAGATGGACGTGGGGTCGTTGTAGCTGCTGAAGGAGTAGAAGGCCTTGGTGCGGTCCGGCTCCGTCGAGATGCCCGCGGAGCCGATGCCGGGAAGCGTGATCGACCCCAGCGGGGCGCCGTTGAGGGAGAATTGCTCCAGCGACGTTGACGCCGCCTTGAGGTAGTTGACGACCAGGCGTCCTCGGGCCAGGGACACGCTGCGAAGCGTCTCCCGATCGCGCTCGGCGATGATCTCCCGCCAGGACTCTCGTTGCGGGTCGTTGAGGTCGACGGCGACCACGCGGCCGTTGGGGGCGCCGGAGGTCGTCTGCATGTACAACGTGTCGCCCGAGACGGGACCTGAGCTGGTCGAGTCGTCGCCGACGATGATGTCCGTCCGGACGAGGTCGCCCGTGCGGAACCAGTGATCCAGATCCACGACCCACAGGTCGTTGGACTTTGTTCCCGTGTAGTAGCCGAGGATCATCCAGCGGGCGTCGCGGCTGGTGTAGGCGAAGGGGCCCCACGTGGTGGCCAGCGGCCCTTCCGTGTACTGCTCGAAGAGCGTGCGGTCCTGGCGGGGATGAGTGCCCACCCGATGGAACCGGATGCGGCCGGAGTAGGGGTTGTCGATGTCGGCGAGGTCCCGGTAGAAGAACCCCGACGAGTCGGGCAGCCAGTCGATGCTCCGTACCTTGCCGGAGATCTCGTCGGCCAGCCAGTCGCCGGTCTCGACGTCCAAAATGTGCAGGGTCGAGTTCTCGTCGCCCGCGTAGCTGATCCCGAAGGCCATGAGCGTTCCGTCGTGGTTGGGTTCGTACCAGTCGAGGCTGATCAATCCTTCCTCATCGAGGAGGTTGGGATCGAGCAGCGTCTGGGGCGGACCGTCGTACGTGTCGCGCATGTAGAGGACCGCCTGGTTCTCCTGCCCCTGACGCTTGCGGTAGAAGTAACGATTCACACGCATGCGGGGTGTCGAGACACTGGGCAGCGTCATGAGCTGCTCCATCCGCTCGGCGAGCCGCTGGCGGCCGGGCAGCTCGTCGAGAACGACCCGTGTATAGGTGTTCTGGAGCGTGGTCCACTCCTCGACCTGCTCGCTCTCGCTCTCGAGCGCCTCCAGCCAGCGGTAGTCGTCGGTGATCGTGGTCCCGTGCATCGTGTCGGTGACCGGATCGGCCGGGCTGGGCGGCGGCCCGTGCAGGATCAGTCCGGCAACGGCGACGGCAAGAGCGTGGGTGAGCATGTGCTTTCTCCGGGGGCGGCGCGGTGGTGGTTTATCGTATTGCTATCGGCGACTTGGCGGTCCAACCGCGGCATCCATGCCGCGGGCTGGTCTTGTCAGATCCGAGGCATCCCGCCTCGGATTCGAGCCCTCGCTTCGCTGGGGATCACCCGGCGTCCCTGGAACCGGGTTGCGCGGCGGGGGTTTCATCGTACTACCGTCGGCGTCGTGCCGGTCCAACCGCGGCATCCATGCCGCGGACTGGTCCTGTCAAATC
>JBFGEG010000045.1:0-27824 GCA_041580235.1 Phycisphaerales bacterium | reverse complement strand
TCACCACCAGGTCGTCACGTGGAATGTCCACGTCGAGCGATGTGAGATTGTGCTCGCCGGCGCCGCGGATCTTGATCATCTTCTGATCGGGCACGCTGCAATGATAAGAGGGGTTACGGGTTAGGGATGAGGGGTCAGGGGTCAGGGCTCAGGAACCCATGGGGCAAGCCTGTTCCAGGGATGCAGGCTCATCCCGAGCGAAGCGAGGGCTCGATTGTGAGGCAGTATGCCGAACAATCGACATAACGAGCCCGCGGCAAGGATGCCGACGGCAGTATCAGGCAACACCCGCCGCGCGCCCCTTTTCCCCAACCCCTGACCCTGCTCCTATCCCACCTCCCGGCGCTGGAACAGGATCACCGCCAGGCTCAGCGCCACCGCGATGTATACCAGGCCGTAGCCGAGGACCTGGCCCAGGAGCTTCAAGGGGATGAGGTGTCCCTGGGTGAGGGCGTCGGAGAACCAGAACGTCTGGAAGTTGGGCAGGATCGAGTAGCCCAGCCAGTAGAAGGCGTACTCGACCCGCTCGGCGAGCCCCTCGGCCATGCTGGACAGGGGCACCGTCGCCTGCGACTGCTCGACCACGGACTGCTCGATCTCGCCCGTGGCCAGCTCGATGATCCGCGTCATGGGAACGGTTTCGGTGAGCCCCCGGGCCGAGGCCCGGTCGAGCCACATCGATTGCACGCGGTCGATCTGGCGGCCGAAAATCCAGTCCGAGAGCATGCCCAGCAGGAACACCCCCAGCGTCACGCACAGCGTCATGACCTGGCCCAGCCGGGTCGAGGCGGCGATGGCGATGGCCGTGAGCACCATGATCGCCATGGTCAGGGCCGCCAGCGCGATCCAGAGCTGGCCGTTGAAGCCCACGCTGATGGGCTGGCGCGAGAAGTCGAAGTCGAACATCATGCTCAGCAGGTAGGCCAGCCCGATCAGCGGCGTGGTGATCACGATGACCGTGCTCGCGAAGACGTTGCCGTAAAAGTAATTGCACCACGTCCCCGCCCCCAGCCCCAGCACCCCGAAGGCGATCCCGAAGACCAGCACCGGAGTGTGCACGGGGTCGCGGACGGTCTGGAGCACGCCGTGCATCTCCACGAGCAGAAACACGAAGCTCATGTACAGCGTCGCCAGCCCCAGGGCGCCGGCCACCCCCAGGAACTTGCCCACCACGAACAGCGGCCGGCTCACCGGCTTGGAGATGACGGTCAAAGCCGTCCGGTTCTCGATCTCCTCGTTGAGGACGTTGGTGGCGATGAACGCCGCCAGCAGGGTGCCGCACAGAAAGACGGTGGAGAGGCCGAGATCGATCATCATCCGCTGGTCGTTCTCCATGGTGAAGCCGGCCAGGAGATTGCTGAAGATGAGGGCGATCGTCGCCACCACCAGCAGCACGAGCATGATCGGCTGGCGGATGCTCTCGAAGAACGTGTTGCGGATGATCGCGAGCGTCTGACCGAGCATGGGGCGGCAAGGGGGGGTAGGGGTCCGGGGTCGAGGGGCAAGGGACGTCGGGGTACGGTAACCTGAAGACTGGCCGCGATTTGGCCGCGGGTCGGGCGGGGCCGTCCAGGGAGCCCCGGTCACCCGAATCGGGGCTTTTTGTCCACGGGACCGGCGAACCCTGGCGGGCCCATGCTACGTAGTCCAACATATCGAGGTTCGTCGGTGCGTGCTTCTGCGCGCGCGAGACGCTCGATCATGTCCCCGGTATCGTGCGGGCCAGACGGCCGCCGGCCCCGCCGCCCGCATCACCAGCTCACCCGCTCCTCTCGCAGGTCGAACGCATCATGAGAGTCGACCATCACGCCTATCGCAAGGCCACCCGCGTCGCCGGGTTCGGCTTCCTGCTCCAGGCAGCCATCGCGATGACCCTGCTCGTGTTCGCGATCGTGAGCGCCGACACGGTCTTTCGTTTCGCGGCCTACTACCTGTTCGGCGGGCTGCTCGTCTGGCTGAGCCTGATCGTCGTCTTCTACCAGCACACCCAGCAGCGGCTGGAAGCGCTCGAGGAGGACGAGCTGGCCGCCAGCCGGGGCGGGGCGTCGGTCTTCGAGAGCCACGCGGGCGAGCGTGTCGCCGCGCGGCGTCTGCGGCTCATGCACTCGTGGCTCATGCCCGCGGTCAGCGTGCTGCTGGCGGTCTACCTGGGCCTGGGAGCGGCGGTGATGCTGCGGCACCTGGGCGGGCTCGATGACCCCAGCGCCGCGGGCAGCGACTTCCTGATGACCGGCGAGCTGGGCTGGGCCATCGCGGTCAGCCTCTTCTTTGCCGCCGTGTGCTTCATCTTCTCACGCTTCGTGGCGGGGATGGCCAGGCTCACCGCGTGGCAGAACCTGCGAGGCGGGGCCGCCTACATGGTCGGGAACGCCCTGGTCATGCTGGCGGCGGCGGTGGGGATCATCCTTCGCTTCTTCGAGAACGAGCAGGTCATGCTCTGGATCGCCTACGCGATCCCCGCCTTCATGCTGTTCCTGGTCGTCGAGATCGTCATTCACTTCATCCTGAACATCTACCGGCCGCGGATCCCCGGCGAGGTCCCGCGACCGGCATTCGACTCGAGAGTGCTCAGCCTGCTCGCCGCCCCGGAGTCGATCGTCCGGTCGCTCAACGAGGCCGTCAACTACCAGTTCGGCTTCGACATCACCAGCTCCTGGGGATACCAGCTGCTGCTGCGCAGTTTCGGCTGGCTGTTGCTGTTCGGGGCAATGGTGCTGGTCTTCCTGAACATGATGGTGGTCATCGAGCCGCACCAGCAGGCCATCAAGCTCAGCGGCGGCGAGATCGTCGGCAACGTTCACGGATCGGGCATCATGTGGAAGCTGCCGTGGCCCTTCGAGACGGCCGATGTCTACGACGTCGGCCGGATCAGACGGCTGCCGCTGACCGCCCAGCGACTGGAGCACCCCAACGTGCAGCTGTGGTCGGAGACGATCGAGACCGACCGGACACGAGAGCCGTTTCTCGTCGGCGGCGTGAGAGCCGCCCCCCTCGCCACCGGGGCCAAGCTGCCGGACGAGCTGTACTCGTTGGTGGACGCGGAGATCAGCCTCCTGGTGCGGATCAAGCCCGACGGGTTGCTCGATTTCCTCAACTTTGCGTCGGATCTGCGTCGCCGCCGCCAGGACTCGACCATGCGCGAGAACGCGCTGCGGGCGCTGGCGCTTCGCACCGTGACCCAGCACCTGTCGGCGCTGACGGTGGACGACGTCATCGCCGCGGGCCGCGGTGCCCTCATCGAATCGCTGCGGGGCAGAATTCAGGAGACCTTCGACGCGATGAGCACCGGCATCGAGGTGGTGGCCGTCAACGTTCCGCTGCTGAGGCCCGCGGGCAACGTCGCGAAGTACTACGACGATTACGCCACCGCCAAGGAGCAGCGACGCGAGACGGTGGCCAAGGCCGAGGAGGAGGTCTCCACGTCGCTGGCCTTCTGGATCGGCGACGCCGATCGGGCCGGCGAGATCCTGTCCCTCATCGAGCAGTGGAAGCGTCTCCGTGACGAGCTGGGCCCGGACGACACGGCGGTCATCGATAAGCGCATCGAGATCGAGGGCGTCCTCACCGAGACCGGCGGGGCCCTGGCGCAGGAGATTGCCGCCGCCGAAGCCCAACGATGGATCGAGCTTCTCCGGGCTCGGGCGGACGTCTACAAGCACCAGGGCGAGCTCGCCGCATACCAGGCAGCGCCGCATCTGTACCGCGAGCGCGAGATCATGCGGGTCCTCACCGACATGGCCAACCGGCGCAAGTACGTTTTCGTCGGCGTCGATCCGAGCCGGGTGAAGCTCGACGTTGAGCTTCAGGAATCGCCCGCGCTCTTCAACTTCAGCGATGCACTCTCCAGTGAAGGAACGTCCAAGTGAACAAGGCAATCGCCGTGGTCATCGGCGCCATCCTGCTCATCGTACTCGTCCTGTTCAGCACGACCTACACCGTGCGGTTCAACGAGGTCGCGGTCCGCACGACCTTCGGCAAGACCAGCACCGCCAGCGTCCAGACGGAGCCCGGAGTGCACTTCCGGTTCCCGTTGTTCGCCGACCGCGTCAGCAAGTACGACACGCGGGTCCAGCTCGCCGAGACGCCGCTGATCGAGGTGCCGACACGCGACGGCCAGTCGGTCGTGGTCAAGGCGTTTGTCATGTGGCAGATCGACGCCAGCGACACGCAGCGTGTCCAGGCGTTCGCCAACAGCTTCCCCGACGCGCGTGACGCCGACGAGGCGCTGCGTGGTGAGCTCCAGACCGCGGTCAAGGCGGGCGTGAGCCGCCACGGCTTCGACGAGCTCATCGGTCCGGACAGCCGGCTGGGGGAGGCCGAGCAGGGAATCCGCGAGCAGCTCGCCACGGTGACGGCCAAGTTGGGCGTCACGCCGGTGGCGGTGGGGATCAGCCAGGTGCAGCTTCCCGGCAAGACCACCCGGGCCGTGCTCAACCGCATGCAGGCCACGCGTCAGAAGCTCGCCGAGGCGGAGCGGACGAAGGGTAACTCCGAGGCGGTCCGGATCCGCTCGGACGCCAACTCCGTGGTGAGCACGCTGCGGGCGTTCGCCGAGCAGCGGGCCGAGGAGCTCAAGGGCGTGGCCAACCGCAAGGCGGCCGAGTACCTGCGGGAGATGAGCGAGGACGAGGAGCTGGCGATCTTCCTCGTGCAGCTCGACACCTTGCAGAAGAGCCTCAACGACGGGACGACCTTCATTCTCTCCGATGAGGCTGCGCCGTGGCACCTGCTCAACCAGAGCAACCTCGGCACCGGCGTCATCCCCCAGCCCTCCAAGCCGTACGTGGACGCCATGCCCGAAACCGACCCCGGCGACGAGACGACCAGGCAGGGATCATGACCATGGCCGATCCGAACGAGCCCAACGGACCGCCCGTCGAGGACGGGGTCGAGATCGAGGCCGAGGCCATGGAGGTCGAGCCGCCGCGGCGGGCGGCGTCGGCGCAGTTCGTGGTGGAGGCCGGTGTCGGCTCCGAGGCGGCGCTGCGGGAGGCCATGGACCCCGCCAACCAGTCGCTGGCCGAAGCCCTGCGTCTGAGCTACCGGGTGCTGCAGTTCGTGATCCTGGGGCTCGTGGCGCTGTTCATCGTGTCCGGCTTCCAGCGGGTGGACGAGCGTCAGAGCGGCGTCATGCTCCGCTTCGGCAAGATCGTCACCGTCGGCGACCAGCAGGCCCTGGAGCCCGGGCTGCGCCGCAACATCCTGCCGTATCCCGCCGGCGAGTTCATCATCTTCGACGTCGAGGGCCGCTCGGTGGACGTCGGCAACACGTATTGGCCCCGGATTCCCGCCGGAGCGACCCTGCAGCAGGCGATCGACCGGGCCAACGTCAACAGCGTCCTGGAGCCGGGCAAGGTCGGAACCGTGGTCACCGTCGACGGCGACCTCGGGCACCTCAAGCTCACCGCCGACTATCAGATCGTCGACCCCGTTCGGTTCGTGGAGCGGATGCGGGAGGCCGACGTCGACCGCATCGTCAGGATGGCCCTGGAGCGGGCCGTGGTGCTGTCCACGGCCGCCATCACGCTCCAGGAGCTCGTCGACCAGCCGGAAGTGGCCGCCGATCGCATCCGCCTCAACGCCCAGGACGTTCTGGACACCGTCGATTGCGGTATCCAGCTCACCGACGTCAAGCTGCCGGACGCCAAGCCGCCCTTTGCCATCGTCAAGGTGTACGGTGAGTTGCAGAACGCGCGCGAAGAGGCCCGTCGGGACATCGAGAATGCGCGGCAGGCGGCGGAGGCGACGCTCATCGACGCGGCGGGGGCGAACTACCTGGAGCTGGCCGGGCTTGTTGCGGCCTACGAAGATGCGGAGGACCGCGGTGATCGCCAGCGCGCCGACGAGCTGATGAACGCGATCAACGGGTTTCTCGAAGGCACCAGGACCAGTGGCGAGCTGGCGGAGATCATCCGCCAGGCGCAGGCCTATGAATCGGAGATCGAGCGGACGCTGGGCAATGAAGCCCGGCGGTTCGCGATGATCCTGCCGTCCTATCGCGAGCAGCCCGATCTCGTGATCAAACGCCGGTGGCTGGAGTCCGTGGGCACGGTCCTGAGCCGTGAGGACGTCGAGATCATCCGCGTCTTTCCGGGCATGGGGTCGATCGGCGTCAAGATCTCAGGCCAGGAGGAGATCGCCAAGATCCGCCGTAAGCTCATGCTGCAGCGCAAGCAGATCGAAGCGGAGCTCAAGGCCGCCGGAAGCTACGAGAAGTACCTGCAGCGGTCCGCCGACTGGGAGCCCGGAACGTCCAACCCGCTGCTCCAGGAGCAGGAGGGGCGTATCAGGGCTCGAGGCAGCAGGAACTAGCCATGGTCTCCGAAGGCAACAGCCAGGTCATCGTCAAGGCAGTGGGTCTGACCAAGGTCTTCCGTGACTTCTGGATGCGCACCAAGGCGAGGGCCGTGGATGACGTCGATTTCGAGATCCACGCCCGCGAGATCTTCGGTCTGCTGGGGCCCAACGGTTCGGGCAAGAGCACGATCATCAAGATGATCCTCGGCCTGTTGCACAAGACGAAGGGTCAGCTGACCGTCTTCGGCCGCGCGCCCTCGGACGTGAGCATCAAGAAGCGGATCGGCTTCCTCCCGGAGGAGTCGTACCTCTACAAGTTCCTCAACCCGCGGGAGACGCTCGATTACTACGCGCGGCTCTTCGGCCTCGATCACGGCACGCGGCGTCGCCGCATCGACGAGCTCCTGGACATGGTGGGACTCTCGCACGTGGCCCACCGGCCGCTGGGCGAGTTCTCCAAGGGCATGGCCCGCCGGATCGGTCTGGCGCAGGCCCTGATCAACGACCCGGACTTTCTCATCCTCGACGAGCCCACGTCCGGTCTGGACCCGATCGGCACGCGGCAGGTGAAGGACCTCATCATCGAGCTCGGCCGCCGCGGCAAGACGATCCTGCTGAGCTCGCACCTGCTCGCCGATGTCGAGGACGTCTGCGACCGCATGGTCATGCTCTACGCGGGCCGGATCCGGGCCCAGGGCACCGTGGACCAGCTGCTCCGCGATACCGAGCGCACCGTCATCGAGACCCCACGGCTCGCCCCGGAGACGATCGCCCGGATCGAGCAGCTCATCGAGGAGGCCGAGGGCAAGGGCATCGACAAGGTGGACACGCCGCGGCAGCGGCTGGAGCAGTTCTTCATGGACCTGGTGGACCAGGCCCGCCGTGAGCAGATAGCGACCTCCGGTGTCGTGCATGGCGGCGCCACCGCGGGCTTCCTGCTGGCGGGTGAGGCCCGCGGCGAGAAGCTCATCGAGTCGCTCGTCAAGGAGGAGCCCCACGCGGCCCCCGTGCATGAGCCCGTCGCGGGGCCCGCCGCCGCGCCGGAGCCGGCCCACGACGAGGTGCTGTCGGAGCTGCTCGCCGACGAGGAGACGGCGCCGCCCGCTCCCGTCCCGTCGAGCCCCCCGCCCGAAGCACCCCCCGACGTCGACGCCTCCGTCATCGACGACCTGCTCGGCGACCAGTCCAAGAAGAAGAAATGACCCCGCGATTCTCTTTCCTCTTCTCTTGTCCTCCCTCATGGCTCATGACGAGCGGCTCACGGCCCATGGGTGATCCTCATGCCTAACGGCTTGCTCGCCACCTACCGCCGGCTCGACCAGATCCAGCGATCGCTGCGATTCCGCATCGCGGCCAGCGTGCTGATGCTGGTCGGCTGCGCGGCGTACTTCGGTCCGCTGCTGGTCACGAGCTACGGGCTGCAGAGCCAGCGGGTCACGCTGGGGCAGACGCTGGCGGGACAGAGCCTCCGCAACAACGACGAGCACGCGTTGTCGCTCAGGGAGTCGGGCACCGTCACCGTGGGTGACCGCACGTACGGGGGCCCCATGATCGCCCGCCGCGCGCCGTATCTCTTCACGGAGGATGGCGTCATCGCGGCCCCCGATCGGCTCGTCGAGGACCTGCTGGCCGATCAGCGTCCCGGATGGGCTCCTTCGTTCCTGCTGGAGCAGCCGGGGACGACCTGGCTGCTGGCGATCGTGACGCTGCTGTGGCTCCTGCTCGTCGTGTGGATGCAGATTGCGCTGCCCTTCGTGCTGACGATGCTGGGGACGGCGGTGCCCGTGCTGCTCAGCTGGTGGGGCGGATCGGAGGCGGCGATGCTCGCCTTCGCCGGCATGGGGCTGCTCACCTTCACCTTCGTGCTGCTGAGCCGGGCCGTGCTCATCGGCTTCCAGTTCCCCGTCCAGGCGCTGGCCGTGGCCCACACGGTGGTGAAGGAGGCCACGCGGAACAGGCTGTCGCTGGTCTTCGTCATCCTCCTGCTGATCGGCCTGCCGCTGCTGCCGCTGGCCCTCGACCCCGACGCGCCGCTGCGTTTCCGGGTCCAGACGTTCATCGCCCGCAGCCTCGGGCTGACCTACGCCATGGCCGCGTGCATGACGCTGTTCCTGTCCTGCGCCACCGTGGCCTTCGAGATCCGCGACCGGCAGATCTGGCAGCTGATGACCAAGCCGCTGCTCCGCGTGAACTACCTGCTGGGCAAGTGGCTGGGGGTTCTGAGTGTCAACCTCGTGATCCTGCTCGTGGCCGGCGTCTCGATCTTCACCTACGTGAAGTACCTCAGCCAGCTTCCCGTGGCGCCGGGGATGGAGGGCATGCTCGATCGCCTCGCCGTCCGCGACGAGGTGCTGACGGCGCGGATCGGGGCCCGGCCGGTGCTGGAGCAGCTCACCTTCGACCAGATCCGGTCGCGTGTGGATCAGGAGATCGAGCGCGACCCCGATCTCGCCGGGCTGCTGGAGGTGCCGCTGGCCGTCAAACGCCGGCTGGCCCGCGAGCTCATCGAGAACCACGTCAACGCCCAGCGGTCGGTCCCGCCGATCGAGGAGCTGGAGCCCGGCGGCAACCAGCGTACCTACGTGTTCACCGGACTGGACCGCGCGCGGGACCTCCAGTCAACGCTGACGCTGCGGTACCGCTTTCATATCCTCCGCGATGACGAGCACGAGACGTTTCCCGTGATGTTTGTCTTCAACGACGACCCGGACACGGCGGTCGACCGCATGTACGTCCCCACCGTGACTCACGTGCTTCCCATCGGCACCGACCTCGTTCGTGATGACGGCACCGTCGCCGTCACCGTCTACAACCTGTACTTCCCGCCGCCGGATCAGGAGGGACGCGGCGCCCTCAACTTCGAGGAGGACGATTTCGAGCTGCTCTACAAGGTCGGCAGCTTCGAGGCGAACTTCTTCCGGGCGGTCGTGGTCACCTGGGTGAAGCTCGCCTTCCTCGCCATGCTGGGCATCGCCGCCTCCACGCTTTTGAGCTTCCCCGTGGCGTGCCTGCTGTCGTTCACGATCTTTCTCGCGGGGGCGGTCGGCCCCTTCCTGGCCATGTCGCTGGAGGAGTACTACCCGCCGGATCCGAGCCAGCTGGACTGGACCAACGTCGGCCTCGTCATCCAGTGGGCGTTCCAGTCGTTCATCAGGGCCACGGCGCAGGGTCTGGTCTTCGTGCTGCACAGCTTCGGGGAGTATCGTCCCACGGAGAGCCTCGTCGAAGGCCGGCTCATCCCGTGGTTCGGCGACCGGAGCGTCCTCCGCGGCCTCGTGCTGATCGGCGTCGTCTGGTCGGGCATCGCAATGATCTTCGGCTACCTCGCGATACGGAATCGCCAACTCGCAATCTACAGCGGACATGAATAGGGGTCAGGGGTGTGGGATCAGGGGTTAGGGATTAGCGGAAACGAGACTTGACTCGAGATCGGATCATCCAGGTTGTGGCGCTGGTGGTGATGCTCACGGGCACGATCGTGTGCGGCAGCGTGCTGCCGAAGCTCACGGAGCTGTCGGAGCGTCACGTGCTGCGGTACACCGACGTGGCCGTGGAGGGGGCGCCGCCGATCGTGGCCCTGGGCACGGCGATCGGAGCGCTGCGCGGCCTCATCGTCGACTACCTGTGGATCAAGGTCCACCTCATGAAGCAGAAGGGGCTGTACTACGAGGTCATGGCCGACTCCGACCTGATCACGCAGCTGCAGCCGCGGTTCAGCGCGGTGTGGGCCTTCCACGGCCACAACATGGCCTACAACATCTCGGTCGTCCACAACACCGAGGAGGAGCGGTGGGAGTGGGTCAGCCAGGGCATCAACCTCATCCGCAACAAGGGGCTTCGCTACAACCCCAACGATCTCCAGCTGCACCGCGAGCTTGCCTTCTTCTTCGCCCACAAGATCGAGGGCGTGGCCGACGATGCCCACCTCTACTACAAACGAGAGTTCGCCCGCCAGTGGCACAACCTGCTCGGCAAGCCGCCCTTCGACTACCAGGCCCGCATCGCGTGGATCAAGAAGGTCGCCGATGCCGCCGAGACGCTCGACGAGGCCGAGCGAAAGACACCGGGCGTCAAGGCCCTGGTGGCGAGGCTGAAACAGGACCTCGAGCCGTTCAAGGACCGCTTCGAGTTCAAGCTCGACGAGTCGTTCCTCAAGGGTTACGCGGAGTGGGAGTCGCTCACCGGGGAGTCGGTGTATGCCCGGCTCTTCGGGTTCGAAGCGCGGACCCGGCAGGAGAATCCCGTCTTCGCCGTCTTTGACGAGATTGCCTCGGATCCCGAGTACAAGGAGTCCTGGGACACGCTGCTCGCCCACGTGCGCAAGCGTGTTCTCACGGACAAGTACAACATGAGCCCGCGGCTCATGTACGAATACACCAGGGACTACGGTCCGATCGACTGGCGCAACGCCCAGGCCCATGCCCTGTACTGGGCGGTCAAGGGCGGCGAGGGCGGCGAGGACCGCGTGGCCATCAGCGAGGACGACGTCTACCGCATCGTGAACAACGACCGGCTCAAGCTGCAGGCCATGCAGGGTCTCGCCCGCTGGGGACGAGTCAACTTCGACCCCTTCTCGAGTGACTGGGTGTCGCGGTTCCCCGATCCGCGGTGGATCGAGGTGATCGACCGCTACTGGGAGGATCTGTCGCTCAAGCACAAGGACACGAGAGGGACCGGGGCGGACATGTTCCTGGCCTTCCATCAGAACTTCCTCAGCTCGTCGGTCCGCGAGCTGTTCCGCTCCGGCGAGCGCGAGCTCGCCCAGAAGTACCTCAACCGGCTCAACGAGCTCTACGGCATGGGCAACCCGCAGCGACCGGACCCCAAGTACGCCATGCCGCTGGAGGTCTTCGTGTGGAACCAGGTCAAGGAGGAGTACGAGTTCCAGCCGCACCTGGCGCCGAGCGATGTCGCGGCGTCGCTGCGGTACGCCTACCGGGTCGGCATCGGTCAGAACAAGCCCAAGGTTCTCCAGAGTGCGACCGCCTTCGCCCGTGACGTCACGACGTACTTCAAGGAGAACGAGTACAACAAGTTCGTGACCAAGATGGGTAGCGCCCGGCTCGGGGCCATGATCGACGAGCTCGAGAACAGTGCCGTCACCGTCTTTGCGCAGACGATGGTCGACACGACGCTGAGCATGGACGAGCGGCTCATCATCTGGCGGCGGGCCCCCGACGACCTCAAGGTCCGCGTCTACGACATGATCTTCCCGGTCTTCCGGCAGCAGCTCGCGGGTCACCCGCTCGGCCAGCTGCTGCCCATCGCCGAGGCGATGCCCGCCCCGCCCGGTCTCGAGGAGTACCGGCGGCTGCAGGCGGTGAAGGCCGCCCGCGAGGCGGAGAAGCAGCCCGACCGCGGCGCCGTCGAACGGCGATGAGCGAGCCGGTCCGTCAGAAGTCGGTCCACGGGGTCCACTCGTCGGCCGAGCCGTCGTCGAACAGGTGGTACTTGATCGTGTCCGCGCTGCCGTCGGCCCACACCCGGACGAACTGGGACACGTAGTACCCGTCGGCCGCGACGTATCGCTTGTAGGCTCCCGAGATCGCCGCGGCGGTGGCCGCCGGGCTCTTGGGGCTCACCGGCAGAGGCGTCCAGACCTCGACGCTCGGCATCTGGCCGGCGTTGCCGGCCTGCGTCTGGTACTCCGCGGCGCCGTCACTCCACAGACGCACCACCACCACCCCCACCCGGTCGTCGGGGAACGGCTGGACGACGGCGACGTCGACGATCGTCGCTGACAGGCACGGGCCCCACGCGCCGATCACCGCCAGGAAGTCCGTGATCCCCACCTGCCCGTCGTTGTCCACATCGGCCGGACACGGCTCGCCTCCGGCGCCCGCCGCCGTCGGCGGCTGACCCCACGCCACGACGCCGAACGCGGCGGCGGCGGCGAGGCAGGAGACGGCGACCAGTGAATGTCCGGCCATGTTGGGAATCTTCCGGAGGGGTCTCTACCGGAGATCGGCGCGCCCCCCGCGATCTCGCCGAAAAGCGGCGGCCGGAGGGGAGCCTCAGGCCGTGGGCTTGCGTCCCGCGTGGCCGGGGGGCACGGGGTCGTGGCCGGCGCCGCCGAGGGGGTGGCAGCGGACCAGGCGGCGCACGGTGAGCCAGGATCCGCGAAGAGCGCCGTGGATCTCCAGCGCCTGGATCGCGTACTCCGAGCAGGTCGGGGCGAAGCGGCAGTGGCCGCCCATGAAGGGCCCCAGCACGGCCTGGTAAAAACGCACGGCGAGCAGCAGCGGTCGGGCCGCCGGGCTTACGTGCTGGCGTTGTCGGATTTCTTCGACCATGTCCTGTGCAGCGTGCGCACGGCCTTGCCCAGCGCCTCCTGGTAGCCCGACAGGCTCAGCGTCGCGTGACGACGCACGCTGACCACCAGATCATAACCGCGCGGCTCCGCCGGCAGCTCGTGCTGCAGGAGGCGAAAGGACTCCCTGATCAGCCTGCGTATCCGGTTGCGGGCCGTGGCGGAGCCGACCCGACGCGAGATGGCCAGGCCAAGACGACAGTGTCCGACGTCGTTGGGTGCCGCCCACACCACCAGGGGCCCGACCGACGTGCGCACCCGGGCCTGGTAGACCGCGTTGAAGTCGCGGCTGCGGATCACACGCAGCGATCGCGGCATCGTGTGGGCCGCCATCACGAGTCCCTGGCCAACGCGACCTGGTAGCGGTGCATCAGGTTCGATCGCGTGATGAGGCCCCGGACGCGCCCCGCCGCCGACTCGTCGATGACCGCGAGGCTATGGACATCGTGCTTGGCGAACTTGTCGAGGACGACGTCCAGGGTTTCCTCCGGGGCGACGGTGGGCAGATCGCTTCGCTGCAGCTCGTTGACCTGCAGAAGCGGAATGGCCTCGCGGTAGACGAGGGCCGCCCGCAGGTCCGCGCCGGTGACCATCCCCGCATAGTGATTCCGCTCGTCGACCACCACGAAGTCGCTGACGGCACGCTCCTCACTCAGCTCCAGCAGCCGCTGCGCCGACTCCTCGGGATGCACCGTGACCGGTCGCTCCAGCCGGACGTCCTCCGCGGCGAGACGCCGCAGGATCGTCAGATCGCTCATGGCGCCGACCCGCACTCCGAGGCGGGCGAGCTGCGTGGTGTACATGCTCCCGTGCGAGATGAGCCGGCCGACGACGGTGCCGATCACCGCCGCGAACATCAGGGGCAGGATGATCTCGTAACTCCGGGTGATCTCGTACACGATCAGGATCGCCGTCAGCGGCGCCTGGAGGACGGACGCGACCATGGCCGCCATGCCCACCACGGCGTAGTACGCGGGGCTCGCGGCGGGGGCCCAGCCCAGGGTGGTGACGACCGTGCCGAACGCGCCGCCGACCGCCGCACCCATCAGCAGCGACGGCGCGAAGAAGCCCCCCGAGCCGCCGGAGCCGATGGTCAGGCACGTGGCCACGGGCTTGAGCACGGCGATGGAGACGAGAAAGATCAGCAGAAATCCGACGGACTGGTTCGTGTTCGTGTACAGCTCGTGGTCCAGCAGCTCGATGATGACCGGATAGCCGTTGCCGTAGAAACCCGGAATGTCGCCGCCGGCGACCGGGACCAGCATGTACACGAGCCCCATCACCCCCAGCAGAGCCGCACCCGTCGCCGGCTTGAAGATGGGGTGGATCTTCAGCCGGCTGTAGAAGTCCATCGTGATGTACACGCCCCGGATGAACACGGCGCCGACCAGCCCGCACACCACGCCGAGCATGAGGTAGTTGGGGATCTCCACGATCGTGAAGTTCTCGATGAAGAAGTCACCCGGCAGCGCGAACAGCGCCTCGTTGGTTCCGAGCAGGGCCTGGGTGCACGCGGCGGAGATGACCGACGCGATGACGATCGGGGTGAACGTGCGCAGCGAAAAGTCGCGCAGCAGGATCTCCAGCACGAAGAAGATGCCGGCGATGGGAGCGTTGAAGACCGAGGCGATGCCCGCCGCCGCCCCGCAGCCCAGCAGCGTGGCCGTGTTCTGCGGGTTCGTCCGCAGCCAGCGGCCCACGCTGGAGCCGATGGCCGCCCCGATGGTGACGATGGGGCCCTCCGCCCCCGCCGAGCCGCCCGAGCCGATGGTCGCCGAGGCGGCCAGCCACTTGCGGGCCGCCATACGCAGGGGCAGCTTCGACTTGCGGCGGTGAATGGCGTACATCACGGCCGCGACGCCGGGCCCGCGGATGTCGCGGGCGATGACGTGAATGACGGTGCCGGCGACGAGCGCTCCCACCATGGGGGCCAGCGGCACCAGCCACAGCAGCGTGGACCGGTCGAGATGCCCGACCCCGCGCTCGATGAGCTTGAACGGCATGATGAACGCCGTGGCCACGCCGCCCATGGCCAGCCCGATGAGGGCCGCCACCAGGACGAGGTACCAGTTGCGATCGAAGCCGAGCTTGGCGCCGGCCCGCCGCACCCGCCGGGCGAGCTGGGTGCGCAGGAGCCAGTGTCGTCGAGACCGCCGCATGGGTGCATGGTAGCGGGCGACGCGAGAGCTACTGCGGAGCCAGCTCTCGTCGGAAGAACTCGATCATGAGACGATCAACCTCGGGATGCGTGGCCCGAAGCGAGTTGTGATCGCCGCCGTCGAGCTCCACGAGCTGGACCGTGCGGCCCGCCGCGGCCAGCCGCCGGCCGTGGCCCACGGGCACGATCGAGTCGGCGGTGCCGTGCAGCAGAAGGATGGGCCGGTCAATGCGGGCGACGGCGTCCGCGGGGCGATGGTCGTCGCCGATGAGCAGCCCCGCCATGAACCGGCTCACCCGTCCCGGCGGGTCGCCCCCCACGGCGCTGGCGGCCATCTCCCGCCAGCTCGTGAACGCCGACTCGATGACCGCGGCCCGCACCTGGGGACGGTCGGCCATCACGTTGAGACCGATGGCGCCGCCCAGCGACTGGGCGTACATTCCCAGACGTGACGGGTCCACGTCGGGCCGTGACAGCAGGGCATCGACGGCGGCGTTGGCGTCCTCGATCAGCGGTCCCCGGCGGCGGGCCGAGCCCTCGCTGCGGCCGTAGCCCCGGTAGTCGAAGATGAACAGGTTGAAACCGGCCGGCGGCAGGTGCTCGGTGAACCACACGTGCGACTCGATGTTGCCGGCGTTGCCGTGAACGTGCAGGATGGTCGCGGCGTGCTGCGGGGGGGTGCCGTCGGCGGCGGCGATGAGCCAGCCATGAAGCCGCGTCCCATCGGCCGACGGGAACCAGACGCTCTGGGCGTCCGCCAGGTGCGGCGGCGGGATGGTCTCGCCTCGTGTCGGGTAGTAGAAGAGCTTTTCCATGCAGCCGGATGATCCCAGGGCAAGCAGCAGGCTGGTGGCCACCAGCACGACGACGCCGCGGCTCAGGAACCACCGGAGCCTCGATGACCGGTTCGGCGGGCGCTGGTTCATGGGGGCAGGGGAGCTCACAGGGGTCGGGGGTCGCCTCGTCGCCGCGCCGGGGGCCAGCCTATACTCTAGGCTCTGCCGGCGATGACGCGTCGCCGGACGATTCGTGAGTTGTCCGAAAGCCGCGACGGAGCGCTGAAATAAACCATGATTGAAGCTCTCAAGAGTGACGACATCGTGACGAAGCTCGGCGGCCGTTTCAAGCTGACGGCCCTCATCCAGCGGCGGCTCCGGGAGCTCGTCATCGACGGTGCCCGGCCCCTCGTCGAGCGAGCTGGACGCACCGATCTCGAGATCGTCATCGAGGAGATCCTCGAAGGCAAGATCGCGCCCGACTTCGGCAACAGCACCTACGACCCGAAGAAGAAGCGGTAACCCGCATCGGGAACCGTGGGCCACAGACGGACAACCGAGGACCCTGACCCCAAGCGCGTGATTGTCGGCGTGAGCGGCGGTATCGCCTGCTACAAGGTCGCGCATGTCGTCAGCCGGCTCGCCCAGGCCGGGGCCGAGGTGACGGTCGCCATGACGGACGCGGCGACGCGTTTCGTCGCTCCTCTGACCTTCCAGGCACTCTCCGGGCGGCCGGTGTACACGAGCCAGTGGGAGCACGTCGAGTCCCACGATCCCCAGCACATCAACCTCGCCCGCGTCGCGGACGTGATGCTCATCGCCCCCTGCACCATGGACATGCTGGCCCGGCTCGCTCACGGGCGGGCCGATGACGTGGTGAGCCTCATCGCCTCGGCCGTCGAGTGGTCCCGGCAGCCGCTGCTGCTGGCGCCGTCGATGAACGAGGTCATGTGGAACCAGCCGTCCACGCAGCGCAACGTCACGCAGCTCCGCGCCGACGGCTGCCGGATCATCGAGCCCGGCGAGGGGTGGCAGGCGTGCCGCACCGAGGGGATCGGGCGTCTCGCTGAGCCGGAGGTCATCATCCAGGCGGTCATCGAGCATCTTGGCACCCCCACCCCAGGGACATGACGTCGCCGTCATCGGCGGGGGGATCGTGGGGCTGGCCACGGCCATGTCCCTCGCACGCGACCATGGCCGCTCGGTCGCGGTCCTGGAGGCGGAGGACCGGCTCGCCGCCCACCAGAGCTCGCACAACAGCGGGGTCGTTCATTCCGGGCTGTACTACGCGCCGGGCTCCCTCAAGGCGCGTCTGTGTGTCGAGGGCCGGGAAGCGCTCTACGGGTTCTGCCGCGACCACGGCGTGGCGTGCGAGCGGTGCGGCAAGGTCGTGGTGGCCACCGATGATGACGACGCGGCCCGTCTGCACGAGCTGGAGCAACGCGGCCGGGCCAACGGCCTCCTCGGACTGCGGCGGCTCTCGCCGGAGGAGCTCAGGCACCGCGAGCCGCACGCGGCGGGGGTGGCGGCGCTGCTCGTGCCCGACACCGGCATCGTCGATTTCGCGGCCGTCGCGCGGGCGATGGCGGGCGTCGTGGGCGACGCCGGGGGTACGATCCTGACCGGTCGCCGGCTCATGGAGGTGCGATCGGAATCGTCGGGTCTCGTGCTGACGACCCCGGCCGGCGAGGTCAGGTGCGGCACGCTGGTCAACTGCGCGGGCCTCCAGGCCGATCGTGTCGCCGAGCTGTGCGGGCTGCGCCCGAGCTGCCGGATCATCCCCATCCGCGGCGACTACTTCCGGCTGTCGACTCGAGCGGCGGCCCTGGTCCACCACCTGATCTATCCCGTGCCGGATCCGGCTCTGCCGCTGCTGGGCGTGCACCTGACACGCCGCGCGGGCGGCACGGGCGGTGTCGGGGGCGGGGTGGAAGCGGGACCCAACGCGGTGCTCGCGTTCAACCGGCACGGGTACACGCACCGCCGCCCGGCGTCACGCGACCTCATGGACATGCTTCGCTACCCGGGGTTCTGGCGGATGCTCGGCCGCCACTGGCGGACGGGGCTGATCGAGCTGTGGCGCGCCGCCAGCCGGCGGGCCATGATCCGGGCAGTGCAACGGCTTGTCCCCGAGATCACCGCCGACGACCTGGAGCCCGCCGCGCCGGGGATCCGCGCCCAGGCCGTTGAGCCCGACGGGCGGGTCGTTGACGACTTCAGGGTCATCCGGGCGGACCGCATGGTCCACGTCCTCAACGCGCCCTCGCCCGCGGCCACCGCCTCGATCAGCATCGGTCGGCACATCGCGGGGCTCGCCGTCGACGGCGACTGAGAAAGTCACCGGAAGCGCGGAGAAAGCGCGGAATGAGAACTCCGGTGCGCCGGTCGCTTAAGAGTCGTTGCAGGATTCGTTCTGCTTTCGGGTAACCGCGGCCTGCGCCAGATTCCATGCGCCACCAACGATCACCTTGTTTGGCCACATTCCGGGATGTCCGGGCGGCGGCGCTGTGTCATTGCGGGTACGCACCGGCGGACGACCCGCCGGCCGCGCCAACAGGAGGAACACCATGAGACCTTGCTTCACTGCAACCTGCCTGGTTGCCGTCGCGTCCCTGGTCGGCTGCGGTTCATCGGGGTCGGTCACCGCCGACGGTCTTCTCGCCGGGGCCCACGCCAGCCTGGAGGCCGACGACGACGCGGCGGCCGCCGAGTGGCTGGCCAGCGCCGAGCCCATGCTGGTCTCGGATCGGCAGACCAGGGAGCACGACCTGCTCACCGTCGAGCTCGACATCCGCGAGGGCCGTCTCGACGAGGCCATGGCGACCGCCGAGCGGCTCCTCGCCGCGTACCCCCGCGACCCGCGGGTGCACGAGGTGGCAGGCAAGGCCTGGCTCATGCAGGGCGACTTCGCCCAGGCCAGCCGCGACTTCACCGAGGCCATGAACACGTACACGCGGGAGTCCGACGCGGCCCGGGCCGCCGACCTTCTGGCTCTGGCCCGGGGCTTCGAGGCGTACGGCCAGGGGCGCCTGGCCGCCGCCGACGAGCGGTGGGCGGGCATCGCCGACGACCAGCTGCGGTCGTGGGTCGTCAACGCCACGGCGGCGGCGCCGGGACCGGACCGCGCACTCGCTCGAAACACCAAACCCACGCGCTGAGAGGCGAACACCATGCTGCCAACCACGAGACGGACCATCGTGTCCAGTATCGCGGCCGCGATGCTGCTGGTGCCCGCGGCCCGGGCCCAGCAGGCCGACCGCGAGCAGTTCATCGACATCGAAAAGCTCAACCAGGTGATCACGGACGCCACGCGATCACTCGCCGAGCCCCTCCGGGAGACGACGTTGAGCGAGCGGTTCGCCGAGGTCAACACGCTGCTGGCGTCCGACGAGGTCGACAAGCGGGCGCTGGTGGGGTCGCTGCAGGGACTCTCCACGGAGCTCTCTCGGTTCGTGAGCCGGCTCGACAGCGCGGCCCTCTTCGACGCCGAGATGCAGGTGGGTGAGACCATCGACCGCGTGCGCATGCTCATGGCCACCGGTCCCAGCGGCAAGCCCCAGTCGAAGATGACCCAGGAGATCGCCGAGCACGAGCGGCAGCTGGCGCAGCTCGTCACGGCCATCGACGACGAGCCGGACCCGCGGCGGCGGCAGCGTCTCAAGATCATGTTCGCCCATCACCTGCGGCTCAAGCGGCTCAAGGCGCAGATGGGCACGATCGACCTCTCGGACGCGCGAATGCGTGTCTTTGCCAAGACCGCCGAGGCGCTCGACGGGCTGTCCACCCAGCTCATCTCGGCCGCGTTCCGGACCGAGGAGGCCCGCACGATCCTGGCCCAGCAGAGCGAATTCCTGAGCACGTACGTCGAGATCCTCAACGGCGTGGTCGGGGCCGAGGAGATCGCCCGAGTGCTCAACGGCCTCGGCGATGCCGGGTCCCAGCTCGGTCCGGTGATCGCGGAGCTCGCGATCATCGCGGAGCAGGCCGCCGACTTCGGCGAGCGCATGGATGCGGTGGCGCTGAGCCTCTCCGACCAGATCGAGCTGGTGGGCGACAACATCGCAGTCCAGGTGGACCAGTCGAGCGTGTCACTGGACATGGACATCGACCGGGAGCTGGAGCACTACCGCAAGAAGGTCAACAAGGGCACCAGTGGAAAGTAGTCAACCATGAAGATCGTTCATCTCACCGCCATCGTCCTCGCCGTGATGGTTCTCGGCGGACCCGCCGTCGCCCAGGGTGACGCCCCCGCCACGCCCCAGGCGAGCACCCAGCAGGCCGATCGCGCGCTTCTGTATCGCCTCATCCGCCAGGTGCGACGCATCGACCGGGAGAGCGAGGAGCTCATGGACCGCGCGATGTCCGAGGCGCGTGACAACGACGGCCAGGCCGATCCGGCGACCAAGGCGCGGCTTCTGTCCCTGCGCGACGAGCGCGACCGGCTCATGGCCCGCATGCTCATCCTCAGCATGCGACACGGCTGGGAGATCCCGGAGCTCGACAAGCCCACCGTGAGCAAGTCCAGTCGCCAGGAGGCCGAGGACAGCGTCTTCGGCGCCGTGGACAAGCTCGTCAACCGCCGCTTCACCATGGAGGCCAGACGCATGCTGGAAACGGTGCGGTTGCCGGTGGTGTCGCTGGAGTCGATGTCGAGGTAGCGTCATGGCCGCCCACCTGATCGAGACCCTGGGGTTCTTTCTCTACCCGCAGCTGGCGTTGTCGGTGCTGGTCATCGGCCTGTGCGTCGCCTACCTGACGGCGGCCCTGCGGGGCGAGTTCCGCAACCTGTCACGGCCGCCGTGGCGGCGTCAGCTCGAGCCGCTGGGCAGCATCGCCGTGAGCGTGGGACTGCTGGGGTCGGTGTGGGCCTTTACCCGCGCCTTCGGCGGCTTCGCCGGCGGGATCGACATCGATCGGATCGTGGACGGGCTGGGCACCGCCTACACGACCACCGGCGTGGGCCTGGTGACGGCCATCATCGCGGGGCTCGGCGCTTACGCGTGCGACCTCGCGGCGGGAAAGGCATGAGATGCAGCCGCGGGTGCTCATCCCCCTGATCGATCTCGCCTTCCTGTCGCTGGGCGCGATCGTGGCCATTCTGTCTCAGACCCAGCTCATCCGGTCGCTGCCGGTCGAGGTCACCCAGATCGGGCGCGGGATCGCCGTGATCACCCGCGACGAGGTCACCATCATCACGATCGCCCGAGACGGCCTCTCCGTGGATGGCCGGACCGTCGGGCTCGACGAGATTGCCGGTGCCGTGGACGGCCGGCTGGCCCTGGTCCGCGTGGACAGACGGGTGCCGACAGAGCGTCTGGTCACGGTCATGGGCGTGCTGGCGGCCCACGACGTCGAGATTCGAATCGAGGTCGAGGAGACGCCCGGCGGGGCGCCCTAGACAAGAGGGATCGGCCATGATGAAGCGATCCAACTTCGTGCTCGGTCTGGGCGTGAGCCTCCTGGGTCATGCGGCCCTGCTGCTGTGGCTCTTCGCCGGCACCGCCGCCGCCCCGCCCGCGCCCAGCCGCCCCCAGCCGACGCCGATCCAGATCGCGTCGGTCGATCCCGCCGAGAAGCTGCCGCTTGACCCGCTTGCACCTGCCCCGGAGACGTCGTCACCGCCGGCGCCGGCGCACCCGGCTTCGGAGCCCCTCGTCGCGCCGCCGCCGACGCTGGAGCGTGTCGCCGAGCCGCCGCCCGCCCGCCGGGCCGAGCCGCCGCCGCGACCCCGGCCGCGTGATCCTCCCGCTCACGCGCTCGCGCGACGCGACCCGCCGGAGCCGGCCCCGACCCCCGACGCGGTGGCGGCGGCAGCGCCCGATCCCTTCGAGGGCCTCTATGAATCCGTGCCCGACGACGACAAGCCGCCTCCGATGTCCGGGCGCGGGGAGGGCGAGGCCGTGCCGCCCCTGCGTGTGCACTGGACCGATGCCCGGGAGCTCGTCTCCGTGGCCAGGGCCCTGGGCATGCGGCTGGCCGCCGTCGACGACCGCGGCGAGATCATCGGCGAGATCGCGTTGTCCGACACGCCCGGGCTCACGCCGTGGAGCGGTCTGCCCTACGGCTACAGCAACCGCGTGCGTATGCTCTCGCCGTCGATCTTCTCCACGAGGCTCGAGGCGGACATCCGCGAGATCTGGGTGTTCGTCCCCTCGGACCGCGACCGTGCCATGGTCGAGGCCCAGAGGCGGGCCGTGGAGCGGGCCGGGGCGCGGCTCCAGGACGTGGCCGCGGTCGACGGCCGTTTCGTCCGCGCCGCCAACGGCTCGTACCGTCTGGACATCACCAACATCCGGTGGCGAAATGGCTGAAACGCTGCGTGGGTCTCTGTGGGCGATCGTCGCGATGGCCGGTCTCGGCGGCTGTGTGCCCAGCGATTTCTTCTTCACGGCCGATCCCCACCCGACGACCGTGCACGAGCCGGGCTTCTGGCGGGACCTCTCCGGCCTCGAGACCCCGACCCCCGCCGCGAATCGGGTCTGGGTGACGCCGCCGCGGAAGGCCCGACACGACGACCCGCGGTTCGAGCCGCACGATCACCAGTGGAGGGAGCCCCCCGTGGCCGCGTCACCGAGAGCCGCGTCACCCGCCGCCGCGCCACCCGTCAGCCTCGGCGGCCTTGCGCGGCACATCGACACCGTCATGCTGGATCTCGATCGCCTCGTCGAGGAGTCGCTGGCCGTGCAGCGATCCCTGCTGAAGCTGCGTCTGCGGCCGCGTCGTGACCCGCCGCCTGTCGAGGGCGAGGCCCCCGGCGACCGCCCGGAACCGGCTGACTGAGCCGGCGGCGGCGTCAGAAGACGATCTGTCCGCGAAGCCCCCGCACAACGGCGTCCGTCGTGTCGGTCGAGCCGGGGTTGACAATGTACTGGAGCATCGGGCTGAGGTAGAGCCACGACGTGATCTTGGCCCGGTAGTAGGTCTCCAGGACGCCTTCGAAGGGGGCGGTGAAGGCCGGGTCGTCGTTGGTGAACGCCTGCGCCCAACCCACGCCGACCACGTCATCGTCATCACCGGCGCGGCTGCAAGGACGACCGCCAGAATGCTCACATGGAGTCTCATTTCGTCGGTTGACCGGGTACGCCGTCACATCGACAATGCCCCGCCGGCGCTTGGGCCAGGATACCAGAGAAAACAGTGAACCGCCGCCTTCGCCAACGCACTCTTGGGCTGCTCGTGAGATGGGTCGCGAGGCCGGCCGTGGTCGTGATCGCGATCTTCGCCACACTGATTCTGGTCCGTGCGTTCGACGCGCGCAAGATGCCGGCTCTCCAGCCGTGGCACACCGAGATTCCCGGCCAGGAGTTCACACGATCCGACCTCACCGACGACTTCGGCTTCGAGCAGTACCTGCAGCTGGAGGATCGGCTCTTCGCCGAGCTGGCCGGCTATATGCTGGATCCGGACGACCTGCAGGGTCACTCGCCGCTGAGCCGCTACGTCGTCGGCGGCAGCCAGAACCCGGCGATCCACGAGCGCAACTGGAACCGCTCCTTCGAGATCACGCCGGAGAGTCCGCGGGGCGGCGCCCTGCTCATCCACGGCCTGTCGGATTCCCCCTACAGCATGCGGAGCCTGGCCCGGCTGCTGGCCGGGCAGGGGTTCTACGTGCTCGGTCTTCGTGTGCCGGGCCATGGCACGGTGCCCGCGGGCCTGCTGGAGGTGTCGTGGAAGGACTGGACCGCGGCCGTCAAGGTCGCAGCTCGCCACGTGCAGCAGCAGATCCCGGCCTCCCAGCCGTTGGTGATCCTGGGGTACTCCAACGGCGGCGCGCTGGCGGTGCAGCACACGCTCGAATCCCTCGATGATGAGGCGTACCGGCCGCCCGACCGGCTGGTGCTCCTTTCCCCGGCCATCGGCATCACGGCCTTTGCCCGCGCCGCGCGCTGGGACAAGATGTACAGCTTCATTCCCTACTTCGAGAAGTCAAAGTGGCTCGACATCCAGCCGGAGTACGATCCGTACAAGTACAACTCGTTTACCAAGAACGCCGGCGCTCAGGAATGGGATCTCACGCGGACCATCCAGGCACGTCTGGCGAAGCTCCACAAGAGCGGCCGGATCGGCGAGCTTCCGCCGATCCTGACCTTCCAGTCGGTCGTCGACGACACCGTCGTGCCCGCCGCCCTGCTCAACCGGCTGTACAACCTGCTCGAGGATCAGGGAAGCGAGGTGGTCATTTTCGACGTCAACCACTTTGTGAACCTCAAGGGCTTCTTCGCCGGCGATGCCGCGCGGTGGTGCCGCACGATCCTGCAGTCGTCATCACTCAACTACCGGGTCACCGCGATCACCAACCGTGAGGACAAGACGCGGGACGTGAAGGTCATGACCAAACCGCCTCGATCGGACTCACCCGTCGAGCAGCCGCTCGATCTCGAATGGCCGCAGCAGGTCTTCTCGCTCGCCCACGTGTCGATGCCGTTTCCGCCGGACGATCCGCTGTACGGGCTGGAGCCGGGGACATCGATGGAATTCGGCGTGCCCATCGGGACCCTGGCCCCGCGGGGCGAGCGGCATGTCCTGCGCATCTCCGCCAGCCAGCTCATACGCCTTCGCTGCAATCCGTTCTATGACTACATGGCCCGGCGGATCGTCGAGGCGGTCGGGGGCGAGCCGGACGGCACCTGATCGTCTCGCGGCGTGGCTTACCAGAAGAGCAGCTTCGCGGCCAGCGCGGCGAGAGCGACAAACAGCACGACGCGGATCGCACGCTCGCCCCTGGCGACGGCGACGTGGGACCCGATCCAGCCGCCGGCGGCCATGCCGGCGGCCAGGATGAGCCCGGTGACCCACAGGACGTTGCCCCGCGCCGCGAACACGGCCAGGGCCACGATGGTGTAGACGCCGACGATGAACACCTTGTGCATGTTGACCCGGACCAGGTCGAGCCCGACGACACGGTGCAGGATGGCCATGAGAATGAACCCGACCCCGGCCTGGATGAACCCGCCGTAGAGCCCCGCCCCGAACATGAGCACGTGTCCGGCGACCAGCCGCCGCCGCGACGGCGGCCGGGGCTGATCCCCGCTGGCGGGGCTCTTGCCGCCGGTGGCCATCAGGATCATGACGGCGATCATGACGCCGGCCAGCACGCGGTTGAACAGCACGCCCTGGAGCTGCGTGCCGAAGTGTGCGCCGAGCGCGGCCCCCGGCACGGCGCAGGCGGCCAGCGACAGGCTCAGCTTCAGATCGGAGAATCCCTTGCGGCGAAAGCCCGTGGTGGCGCTGATGTTCTGGGCGAGAATGGCGACGCGGGTCGTGCCGTTGGCGACGGGACCGGGTAATCCCAGCAGGACCATGACCGGCATCACGATCAGCGATCCGCCGCCCGCCATCACGTTGACGAACCCGGCGGCCACGCCCACCATCGCCAGCAGGGCTTGCTCCCAGAGGGCCATGCTAGGAGCCGCCGGCCAGGGTCAGACGCGGGTAGCGGGGGAACCACATCGTCCGGTCGAGACACCGCTCCAGCTCGTCCGGGGAAATCGACTCGGCGACGCCCTCACGCATCGCCTCGGTGGCGACGGCCCTGGCGATGTGCCGCGCCACGTGGCGAATGTCACGGAGGCTCGGCAGCAGCGACGCCTCGGGGTCCGCGAGGGCCGGGGACGTCTCTTTGAGCGCGTCGGCGGCCACCATGAACATCTCGTCGGTCACGCGGGTGGCTCCCGCGGCCCGAACCGCGAGCCCCATGGCCGGGAAGATGTAGCTGTTGTTGCATTGCGCGATCACGTGCGTTCTGCCCTTGTGATCGACGGGGGCGAAGGGGCTGCCGGTGGCGATGAGGGCCCGTCCATCCGTCCACGCCAGCAGGTCCGCCGGCGTGGCCTCGGCGCGAGACGTCGGGTTGGAAAGCGGAAAGATGATGGGGCGCTCGGTGTGCGCGGCCATCTCCCGGACGATCTGCTCGGTGAACGCGCCCGCCTGGCCCGTCACGCCGACGAGCACGGTGGGCCGCGTGTTGCGCACGACGTCAGCGAGCGTTACGCCGTCCCATCCCGCGATCAGCCCGGCGGGCTGGACGAGCTGCTGCTTGGTCGGGCTCAACCCGCTGCGGCCGTCGTGGATCAGCCCCTTGCTGTCGATCACGTGGAAACGCGACCGTCCCTCGTCGTGGCTGAGACCGGCACGCACCAGCTCGCGGATGAGCTGCTCGCGGATGCCGACCCCGGCCGAGCCGGCGCCGAGCATCACGAACCGCTGATCCCGCACGTGCCCCCCGGCCACGGCCACCGCGGCCAGGATGGTGCCCGTGGCCACCGCGGCCGTGCCCTGGATGTCGTCGTTGAACGTGCAGAGGCGGTCGCGGTAGCGCTGGAGGATCGGCGCTGCCTGGGCGGACGCGAAATCCTCCCACTGCAGCAGCGCGTCGGGGAATCGCCGCATGACGGCCTGCACGAAACGCTCGATGAAGTCGTCGTACTCCTGGCCGCGGATTCGCTCGTGCCGCCAGCCGACGTAGCTTGGATCGTCGAGACGCTCCCGGTTGTCGGTGCCGGTGTCGAGAAGGATGGGCAGTGTGCGTGCGGGGTGAATACCCCCGACCAGCGTGTACAGCGACAGCTTGCCGATGGGAATACCCATGCCGCCGGCGCCTTGATCGCCGAGCCCGAGGATGCGCTCACCGTCGGTGACGACGATGATGTCCGCATTTCGACGCACCTTGTCGAAGATCTCGTCGATCTCGTCGCGCAGCGGGTAGGAGATGAAGAGGCCGCGCGGCCGCCGGTAGATGTTGCTGAACTGCTGGCACGCCTTCCCGACGACGGGCGTGTAGACGATGGGCATCATCTCGTCGATGTATTCCAGCAGCAACCGGTAGAAGAGCGTCTCGTTCTCGTCCTGGAGCTGGCGGAGATAGATGTGCTTCTCGAGGTCGGTGCTCTTGCCGCAGAACGCGCGGTAGCAGCGAGCCACCTGGCTCTCGATCGTCTCGACGTGAGGCGGCAGCCGCCCCGTCAGATGCAGCTCGCGGCGCTCCTCGAGCGTGAACGCCGTCCCTTTGTTGAGAAGGGGTGAATCCAGCAACGCCCGGCCCGTCCGCTCAACGGAGATCGTTTCCGGGGTTGCCTGGGTGCTGGGCACGGCTACTGAGCGTCCATGGACCCGCGGGGGTTCAGGGGCTCAACGAGCGTCGACTTCAGATAGTCGCGGTTCATCCGCGAGATGAAGCCGATGCTGATCTCCTTGGGGCACGCGGCCTCGCACTCGGCGTAGTTGCGGCACGACCCGAACCCTTCCTTCTCCATCTGCTCGACCATCGCGGTCACCCGGGTGTACCGCTCGGGCTGGCCCTGCGGCAGCAGGCCCAGATGCGAGACCTTGGCCGCCGTGTAGAGCATGGCCGCCCCGTTGGGGCAGGCGGCGACGCACGCGCCGCAGCCGATGCACGTCGCCGCGTCGAGCGCGAGCTCCGCCACCTCGGGCTCGATGGGGATCGAGTTGGGTTCGGGCTTGGGGCCGGAGTGAACCGAGACGTAACCGCCGGCCTGCATGATGCGATCGAAGGCCGACCGGTCGACGATGAGGTCCCGAATGACGGGAAACGCCCGGGCCCGCCAGGGCTCGACGGTGATCCGGGAGCCGTCCTTGAAGTGACGCATGTACAGCTGGCACGTCGTGCACGCCTTGAGCGGCCCGTGCGGCTGCCCGTTGATGACCATCGAGCACATGCCGCAGATGCCCTCGCGGCAGTCGTAGTCGAAGGCGACGGGCTCCTCGCCGCGCTCGGTCAGCTCCTCGTTGAGCTGGTCCATCATCTCCAGAAACGACATCTCCGGGCTGACCTCGTTGATCTCGTAGCTGACCATGCGCCCGGGACTGTTGGCGTTGCGCTGTCGCCAGACTCGAAGCGTGAACTTCATGTCTTGTAGTCCCTCCGGGCCAGCGGCAGCGCGTCGAAGTGAAGCGGCTCCTTGTGCAGTACGGGAATGCGCCCCTCGCCGGTGTGCTCCCACACGGCCACGTGGGCGAAGTTGTCGTCGTCGCGCCGCGCCTCGCCGTCCTCCGTCTGGTGCTCCTCGCGGAAGTGGCAGCCGCAGGACTCCTCGCGGGTCAGGGCGTCGACGCACATGAGCTCGGCGAACTCCAGGAAGTCCGCCACGCGGCCGGCGTGCTCCAGCTCCGCGTTCAGGCTCTCGCCGACGCCCACCACCCGCAGCTCCTTCCAGAAGCGCGCGCGCAGCTCGGGGATGGCCGCCAGGGCCTCGCGCAGTCCCCGCGCGTTGCGCGCCATGCCCACCTTGTCCCACATCAGCGAGCCCAGCTCGCGGTGGAAGCT
>JBFGEG010000044.1:0-27912 GCA_041580235.1 Phycisphaerales bacterium | reverse complement strand
TAAGAGTATCCCTTCCGTCTGGATACTCAGTCTGCCCGTCGATGACTTCGACGAGAGCCTTCGACAAGTTCGCGAGGGTGGCGGTGAGGTCGTCAAGGAAGTGATTGGGGCCGGATACGCCGTCATTCGAGACCCGGTCGGTGTCTACATAGCGTTGCAGGCCAACGATTGACGCGCATCGCCACGAGGACGTGCGCTACTTCCACATTCACGAGCACGACGAGTTCGACGAGAAGCGTCATGGCCGGTTGGATCAGGCAGGCATCGACGCTGCCCGGGGAAGAGCTCTTCTGACGAGCGCGTGTTAACCGGACGAGGGTGAGAGACTGAGAGAGCGCGAGAGCGCCGCGCTCTCGGTTCGCGTCCCGCTCGGGGGCCATTGGTTCGATGGATGCCTGCGCGACCACCACCCCGGCAGTCCGGGGCTGGCCGCAGAGTCTGTCCATGCTTCCGGTTGGGTCACCCCGCCAAGACGTCCGCGAGTCGCCAGCTTCGAAACCGGCGAACCGCCGGTTAGCAAGGAACTCCCCGAGCTGGACTCGAACCAGCAACCTAGCGGTTAACAGCCGCTCGCTCTACCAATTGAGCTATCGGGGATCAAAGTGGGGCCGCCCGCGGGGACGGTCACATGGACCCGTGAGAATATCGGCCAGCGGGCCGGGGTCAACCAGCTTTCTCGACCGCGGGCAAAGGGGGCCATATCCTCATAGTCCCGCCGCCGGTGCCGGGGAGAAATTGACCGAGACGCGCCCAATTCCGGGGAGAAGGCACCGCAGACGAGGAAACCGATGAGGACCATGCCACCGTTGCTGACCGGTATCGCTGCCCTTGCGCTGGGGTCAGTGGCCGCCGCCGACGTCGTCACGCTCTCGGCGGCCAGGGACAACACGCTGTACGAGAACGACAACGACCAGGACCCGCCGCCCAGCAACGGCGCGGGCCGGAACCTGTACGCCGGCCGGTCCAACCAGGGCGCAGGCCAGGACCGCAAGCGGATCGTCATCGCCTTCGACCTGGCCCCGATCCCTGCCGGCTCGACGATCAACAGCGTCACGCTGAGCCTGTACATGAACCGCAGCAACGAGGCAGGCAACACCCCGGTCGCGGTGCACCGGCTGCTCGCCGACTGGGGCGAGGCAGGGTCAAGCGCGGGCGGCGGCGGGGGCGGCGGGGCGGATGCCGAGGTCGGCGACGCCACCTGGCGGCACCGCTTCTATCCCACGGACTTCTGGGCACCCTTCGGCGGCGAGTACGTGGCCGCCAGCGCGACGACCACCGTGGGCACCGCCGAGCAGTTCTATGACTGGTCCTCCGGACCTCTGGCCGCCGATGTCCAGGGCTGGTTGGATAGCCCTGCCACGAACCACGGCTGGATCGTCGTCGGCGACGAGTCAGCGGCCCCGACGGCCAAGCGCTACAGCTCACGCGAGGCCAACCAGTCCGCCGAACGCCCGAAGCTGACCATCGACTACACGCCTGGGGTGCTGGAGGGCGCCTGCTGCGACGACCTGGCCGGGTGCACGTTCGTGCTTGAGCAGGACTGTCTCGACGCCGGCGGCGAGTTCCTGGGCTCGGGCGTCCTCTGCATCCCCAACCCCTGCACGATTCCCCTCGGCGCCTGCTGCTTCGGTGACGGCTCGTGTCTGGAGCTGACGGAGGCCGACTGCGGCAGCCAGGGCGGCCTTTACGAGGGTGACGACACGCTCTGCGATCCGAACCCGTGCCCGCAGCCCACCGGCGCCTGCTGCCTGCTCGACGGCGTCTGTGATCTCCTGACGGAAACCGACTGCATCACCATGGGTGGTGCGTACCAGGGCGACAACGAGCCCTGCACGCCGTGTCTGTGCCCGGTCGTGCTCACGCCGTATCTCGACCCGCTGCCGGTCCCGCCGGAGCTCCCACCGGACTCGCCTGGCGGCACGACGTACACGATCACCATGACCGAGTTCCAGCAGCAGCTCCACTCGGAGCTCGCCCCCACGACGGTGTGGGGCTACGCGGGAACCTATCCGGGCCGAACGATCGAGGCCACGCGTGACGTTCCGATCACGGTCAACTGGGTCAACAGCCTGCCGGCCACGCACTATCTTCCCGTGGACACCTGTGCCCACGGCGCCGACGACGACTCGACACGGACCGTCGTGCATCTGCACGGTGGCCACGTGCCCCCCGACGCCGATGGCTATCCCGAGGATGCCTTCGCGACCGGCGGATCGCTCACCTACGTCTACCCCAACAACCAGCTCCCGGCCACGCTGTGGTACCACGACCACGCTTTGGGCATCACGCGGCTCAACGTCTACATGGGCCTGGCCGGCTTCTATCTCCTCCGCGACCAGGTCGAGCTGGACATCGGTCTTCCTTCGGGCGCTTACGAGATCCCGATGGTGATCCAGGACCGCTCGTTCAACCCCGACGGCTCGTGGTGCTATCCGTCACAGTGGCAGGACCACTTCTACGGCAACCAGGTCCTGGTCAACGGCAAGGTGCAGCCCTTCCTCGACGTCGAGCAGGCGACCTACCGCCTTCGACTCCTCAACGGATCCAACACCCGGACCTACACGCTGTCGTTCTCCAACGGCGCCTCGTTCGACCAGATCGGCAGCGACGGCGGGCTGTTCGAGCATCCGGTGACCGGGCTCACCGAGATCACGCTGGGCCCGGGCGAGCGGGTCGACATCCTGATCGACTTCACGCCCTACGCGAACACGGCGTTCATCCTGGAGAACAGCGAGCCGCCCCACGGCGATGGCGCGCCGCTGCCCGAGATCATGAAGTTCGTGGTCACGGGCGTCTCCGGGCCGGTCGTGGCCACCCCCGACCCGCTGCGGCCGCTGGAGATCCTCCAGACCGACGACTCGAAGCTGGAGCGGTTCTTCACGATGCGCAAGGTGAGCGAGCCGTGCGCGGGCTCGCACTGGCTCATCAACGACCTGGGCTGGGACGACATCACCGAGTTCCCGCGGCTGGACACGATCGAGACATGGAGCTTCGTCAACCTCTCCGGCATGATGCACCCGATGCACATACACCTGGTCATGTTCCAGGTGGTCAACCGCCAGACCTTCACCTACGACGGCGTCACCGTCACGCCCACCGGCGACCCGATCCCGCCGGAGCCGACGGAGGTGGGCTGGAAGGACACGGTGCGGGCCGAACCCGGCCTGATCACCCGTGTCATTGCGCGGTTCGAGGACTACACGGGGCTCTACGCGTACCACTGCCACATCCTGGAGCACGAGGATCACGAGATGATGCGGCAGTTCCAGGCCCTGCCGGCATGCCCGTGGGATTGCGTCGGCAACGACGACGAGATCGGCATCGACGAGTTCCTCGCCGTGCTGGGGCTCTGGGGCGACGGGCATATAGACGAGCCGTGCGACTTCGACGGCGACGGCACCGTAGGCATCGACGAGTTCCTCGCCGTCCTGGGGCTCTGGGGGCCGTGCCCGCAGTAGCGCCCGGCGGGCCCTTTGCAGTGTGCGGCGGGCTCGCTTTCGCTCGGATTCACCCGGCGCCGAAACCCGAACTCCTAACTCCTAAAGCCTCTCCTTCACACGACCGCCGGTGCCTTGGCCTGATCGAATCGTTGGGCGACCGCGGCCCAGTTCACGACGCTCCACCACGCCGCGATGTAGTCCGGGCGGCGGTTCTGGTACTTGAGGTAGTAGGCGTGCTCCCACACGTCCAGGCCCAGGATGGGCGTGCACGGGCAGTCCACGACGCCCTTCATGAGCGGGGAATCCTGGTTGGGTGTGGAGCAGATGCACAGGGTCCCGTTCTCTTTGAGACCGAGCCACGCCCAGCCGGAACCGAAACGCGTTGCTGCGGCCGTGGCGAAGCTCTCCTTGAACTTGTCGAAGGAGACGAACGCGTCGTCGATGGCGTCGGCCAGCTCGCCCTTCGGCTTGCCGCCGGCCTTGGGGGCCATGATCGTCCAGAAGAGGCTGTGGTTGCAGTGCCCGCCGCCGTTATTGCGCACCGCCGTACGGATGTCGGGCGGGACCGAGTTGAGGTCGCTGACCAGGGCCTCGATGGTCTTCGCCTCGAGGTCGGGCTTGCCGCTGATGGCGTCGTTGAGCTTGGTCACGTACGCGTTGTGATGCTTGCCGTGGTGGATCTCCATGGTCCGGGCGTCGATGTGCGGCTCCAGCGCCTTGTGGGGATATGGCAGATCGGGGAGGGTGAAGGCCATGGGTCGCTCCTTTCAATCGAATCTCCCAATACGATAGCAGCAAAGGGCGGGAGCCGGTGTGCCGATAAGCCGAACTGCGAGGAGGTCGCCATGGCTGACACCGAGAAACGCATCGTCGTCGAGGGCGTGGAGTTCGCGCAGCTTGTCCAGTTCCCGAGGATCCTGCGCGCGGTCACGGCGTCCTTTCAGCCGGCGCGGCTGGCGCTCGGCCTGCTCATGGTCGTGGGTCTGCTGACGGGCGGTCGCGTCTGGGACGGCCTCTTCGAATCGACGGTCCCCCCCGAGGGGCTGCTGGCGGAACGATGGACGGTCGAGGACGGTGAGTCCGCGCAAGAGGTCCTCGTGTCGGTGCTGCAGCGGGCCGGGGTCCAGGAGCAGCCGACCGGCCCCCTCGACGCCCGCGACGTCATCCGCCAGCTGCAGACGGCGTACGCGCAGCAGAGGGCCGCGCTCGTCGAGCAGGTCGCGGAGGCCGACGACGCCGCCGCCCAGGTCCGGCGCGCTGACGAGGCCTATCTCGACATGCTCGAGGAGATTGACAGCGTGCGGCCACGCGGTGTCTTCGAGGCGACGGTGGAGCACGCGACAGCCAGCTTCAACGGGCTCGTGGAAGGGCTCGTGTCGCTGGAGCTCGGAGGATTCTTTGCCGGGATCGGCGATCTGTTCGTTCGGACACCGATCGGCATGTGGCGGCAGGACCGGCTCTTCACATTGGTTTACGGGCTCTTCTTTGTCATCGTCATCGCCGTCGGCGGCGGGGCCCTGGCCAGGATGGCCGCGACGGAGATCGCCCATGGCGAGCGGCTGCGTCTCCAGGAGTCGCTCGACTTCGCCCTCAGCAGCTGGCGCCGGCTGATCTTCAGCCTGCTCCTGCCGTTGCTTATCGCCGCCGCGCTCTCGGCCGTGCTGCTGGTGGGCGGCTTCTTCCTGATGCTGCCCTGGCTGGACGTCGTGGGCGGCCTGCTCTACGGGGTGGCCTTGCTGCTGGGATTCGGCGTGGTGTTTCTTCTGGTCGGATACGCGGCGGGGGTGAGCCTGCTCGTCCCCGCGGTTGCCTGCGAGAACTGCGATGCCGCGGACGCCCAGCAGCGGGCCTATGCGTACGTGCTCGGCCGGCCCCTGCACCTGCTCGGCTACGGCTTCGTGAGCTTCGTCGGGCTCGCGGTGGGGTTCGTGCTGGCCAGCCTCTTCGCGGTGGCGGTGCTCAACGTGACGGGTGCGCTCGTGGACGCGGCCACCGCCAACGAGGCGGTGACGGTGGGCTACGGGTTCAGCCTCTTCGACCTTTCGCCGCGTGAGGCGGCGGCGATCCCCATGGCCATGCACAGCCAGTGGTCGGCGACCCTGGTCATGCTGTGGCAGACCGTGGTCGTGTGCCTCGTGGCCGGGTACGTGTTCGCCTACTACTTCAGCGCGTCCACCGTCGTCTACCTGCTCATGCGGCAGGCGAGCGACGGTCAGCAGCTCAGTGAAATCTGGCAGCCCGGCGTGGTGCCGGGCACCGCGGCCGACGAGCCGGACCTCGACATTCACGAGGAGCCGTCAGCGGGTGGGGACGAAGCGGAGGCCCAAGAGCGCTGAGCCGGGGTTGCGAGGCTCAGACCCGGCAACGCGGTCGGGGCTACCCGTCGTCGTCGTCTTCGTCCTTGATCTGGAAGATCGTCTGCGTCCGCAGCACGAGGCCGCAATCGCTCCGCAGGTGATAGCTCTGCACATGCACCTGATCGGAGTGCCGCTGCATGTCCACCAGCGAGAGGTTCGGCTTGTCCGCCGGATCGTCCGTCCAGACCGACATCAGCCCGTCGCACTGGCGCCCATGGTCCATCATCTCGTTGTAGGTGCCGAGGTACAGGTGATCGGACAGAATCTCCGTCTGCATGGATGTCATGTAGACGAGCCGGTCACCAAAGCTGGCATCGTGGTCCTTCTCGCCGGCGCACGGAAACGTCGCCACCAGCCCCCGCTCAGGCAGGCTGTCGAGCTGATCGAAGACGATCTCGCTCACGCAGACGCCGTCGTGCTGGAGCCGCAGGGCGTGACCGCCGCGGAAGATCCAAGCCTCGAATTCGTACTCCCCGTGGTCAATCCGCCGCCGGCCCTCGATCCCGAAGAACTCAGGATGGAGGGCATTGCGATACAGCAGGAGGTTGTAGGCCTGGAGACTCGTTACCTTGGGTTGGAAGCTCATACACCACCCTTACAGAACTGATACAACGAGCCATCTCCGCCTCCACGGTATTGAGCAGCATTGTTGCGTTTGATTGGGCAAAGGCAACCCAGAATTCCGAAATTTCCTGGTTGAAGGCTGTCTCGACCGACGCGAAACCACGCAACCGGTCGGGGTCGCCGGCAGCTTGTCCACAATCGGTGGACGCGGTTGGTCCACCTTCCCTCGCACCGGGGTCGCCTATGCCCTCACTCACCGACAGGCTCAAGCTGCTGCGGGGCGAGCCGGCGGAGGCCGTCGCCTGCTTCGCCGCATCGGCGCTCCCGCACGCCGAGCCCCCGGAGCGGGAGACGCTGCTTCGGGCCGCCATGGCGTCCCGTCAGACGGCCAACGTCGCGGCGGCGATCGCCCACCTGCATCACGTGGGCCCTGCCGTCATGCAGGAGCTTGTCGAGTCCTCCACGCCCCTGGCCCCGGCCTTTGGACTCCTGCGGCGCCGGGGCGACGTTCAGGCCCTGCTCAATGCGGTGGCCGTGGTGCGGCGACGGGCCGAGCCCCGCCTCCTGGGCCAGGTCGTGGCGTGCCTGGACGTGGACGACGACGAATTGCCCAGGAGAGCCGCCGAGACGCTGCTTGCGATCGTGGTAGCTCATGTCGGCCCTGACGGGCGACGGCGAGCGGAGCCCGAAGCGGCTCGCGTGATCGACGAGGCGGTGACGTCGGCGGCCGGCCTGCCCGCCGCCCGTCGCTACGACGAGGTGGCCCTTGCGGCCGCGATCCTCGCCCCACGGGCCGGCCCGCGGCTGTCGGAGCTGCTCGCCGATCCCGACCACCCGATCGCGTTCTCGCTGAGGCGGGTGGCCGGTCGCACCGATCGACCCCTCGTCCGCCGCAACCTGTTGCGGTGGCTCACGGTCAAGGGCCTGTCGGGGCAGGTCGCCCGCCGGCTTCACGGGCTTGAGGGTCCGCGCGAGTGGTCCGAGCTGCTCGAGGGCGGTCACCTGCTGCTCGTGCCCGCCCGGCGTCGGGCGGCTCGACAGGCCGAGCGGCCCGACCGCTGTCTGCCCGACCCGGCGTCGGCCCGGCGTCTTACGTGGCCCGCCCAGGCCAACCTGGTGCGACTCGTGCGGGCCCTGGGCCCGCGGCAGCGCCGCCGTCTCGCCGACTGCACGGCACTGGCGTGTCCCACGGCGCGGATTCTCGCCGCGATCGAGCTTCGAGGTGACGGCTCGCCGGCCGCCACCGCCGCCGTCGATGCCCTGGGTGCTGATCCGTGCGAGGCAGTCGCCTGGCTGGCGGGCAGCGGATGCCTGTCCGGCGTCTCGCCCCGTTCCCGGCACCGCCTGGAGACGAGCCCGCACCGCCTCATCGCCCGCCGGGCGGTTGCCGCGGCGGCCCGTGAGAGCACTGATGCGTTTTTTGAGCGATGGATGAGGCTCGACCCTCTTGACCGGCTCGCGGCGGGACTCACGCTCATCGAGGCCGGGCGTGAGGCGTTCGTGCACCGTCTCTGGACGGTGCTGGCCAGGGGGGTCCGCGACGACAAGATCGCCGGGATCGCCCTGACCCGGCGGCTCCGCCTCGTTGCCGATCTCGAGGCCGCGTTGACGGAGCGGGTGGCTGATCCGGACGGACGCGTGGCGTCCGCCGCGGTCGCGGCCCTGGCCGACGCGGGCACGAGCGGCCGATCACAGGCGGTGCGCCGCGCATTGAGCCATCCCGACGTCAGGGTGAAGGCCAATGCGGTGGAGACCCTCGTCGGACTCGATCGAGGTGCGATCGCGTCTCTCGCCGATTTCGTGACCAGCCGCGACAATCGCCTGCGGGCCAACACGGTGCGGGCGCTGCTGCACGCCACCGGTGGCTCCGAGCACCTGCGGGAGATGCTCAGGGATCGCGATCCGCGTCACCGTGTCAGCGCGATCTGGGTGGCGGATCGTGGCCGTGCGGGGCAGGTGGTCCGGGAGCTGCGGCGCCTGGCCCGTCGCGATCGGCTGCCCGAGATCCGCTCGCGGGCGGCCACGACCCTGCGCCGGATCGCGCTGCACCCCGCCCCACGGGAGGCCGTCGGGACATGATCGCCGCAACGGTTGCCAACCTGGAGTCCTTGCTGACCCTCTACGGGCTGCGTCCAATCCCCGCGCTCGTCGGAGGTCTGTTGATCGCGATGGCGCTGGCGCTGGCGACCACGGCCATCAGGAGCCTGATCCTGAGCGACCGACGACGCTGGGGGCCCACGACGCGACGGTTCTGCCGGGCGCTGCGGATCTCGTCACCGCAGCGACGGCTGCTGCTGCGGGTCGCGCGGCAGGCGGGGGTCCGCGGCGAGGCCAGCCTGCTGCTCAGCCGCGGTTGTTTCGACGCCGCGGCGGCGGGTGCCGACCCGGCGGATGCGAAGCGGCTGGCGATCATCCGCCGGCAGGTGTTCGAGACCCGCTAGAGCATCGTTCTTTGGACAGGTCGTCCACATCCTGGCCCGGACGGTTGCGGGCCGCGGATAGACTCCTGTCGAGACCGACCATGGTCAGTGAGCACGAGCAACTTCGCCGGTGTGCCCGGCAGCACCTCGAGACGAGTCGTCTGCTGGGCCTCGACTTCGCGCCGGTGGCCGTCGCGGGGCCCGAGCCGGCCGCGGGTGCGCCGAAAGCGCCTCAAGGCGATGCCGTGCAGACACTTGCGCCGTCGTCGACCCTGTTCAGCGGCGCGGGGGGGAGCGTTGCCGACCTGCCCGCGGCCCAAAAGCCGCCGGCCCTGGACGCCTTGCGGGCCCGTCACGACACCGAGTGCCCCCACTGCACGTCCGTCACGGGCCACACCCAGACCGTCTTTGGCGAAGGAGACCCCGACGCCGCGCTGATGTTCGTGGGCGAGGCCCCTGGCGAGGAGGAGGATCGCACGGGGCGGCCGTTCGTGGGCCGCGCGGGGCGCAAGCTCGATGACATCATCAAGGCGATGGGGTTCGAGCGTGGGGACGTCTACATCGCCAACATTCTCAAGAGCCGTCCTCCCGACAACCGCACGCCGTTGCCGTCGGAGGTCGAGGGGTGCTCGCCGTTTCTGGCCGAGCAGATCAGGATCATTCGACCTGCCGTCCTGGTGTCGCTGGGCAGCCCCGCCACAAAGTGGATGCTGCGCACGACCACTGGCATCTCCCGACTTCGCGGAGTCTGGGCAACCTACACGGATGGAGTCATATCGATTCCGGTCATGCCGACGTTTCACCCCGCCTACCTGTTGCGCAGCTACACCGAAGACACGCGCCGGAAGGTCTGGTCGGATATGCAGGCGGTCATGCGAATCCTGCGGCCTGCGGCCCAATAGCGGGCGCGTGGTTTTTGCCGGTTCTTTTTTGGGAACCACACCCCGTCTCCCTGCGGAGACTCCGACAACCGTCGCCTACGCGACCTTTCATCGCCCCCCCACAAAGAGCCCGTCGTTGTGTTTTCACAACGACGGGCTCATTTTTTCCGCGGGGCGGCTAGCTAACCGGGATTACGCGCGCAACGTATCAACCGCGCACGATAACTCCCCGTTCCGTTGTTCTCATTCCCTAACCCCTCTCACGCCTTTCCAGACAATCACGGTCACCGGACCCTCATTGACCAGGCGTACCCGCATCATGGCTCCGAAGACGCCGCACTCGACCTCCAGCTCGTGGCTCGTGCGCAATTGCTGCGCAACACGCTCGTAGAGCCTTCGTCCGAGCTGCGGCTCCGCCGCGTTGTCGAAGCTCGGCCGGTTGCCCCTGGTGCAGTCGCCGGCAAGCGTGAACTGGCTGACCAACAGCAACTTGCCGTCGATATCAAGCACCGACCGGTTCATGTTCTTCTGCTCGTCGGCGAAGATCCGCAGGTGGGCGAGTTTGTTGGCCATCCAGTCCGCGTGAGCCTCGGAGTCCCCGTTCTCCACCCCCAGCAGCACGCACAGCCCTCGCCCGATGGCGGCCCGATACGCCGGCTGCTCGACGGTCACCGAGGCCTCGCTCACACGCTGGACAACCGCAATCAACGATGACCCCCGCGTCTACTGCCTCAACAAGGCGATCGCCGCGCTGCTCACCAGCCCGAAGCCCTTCTCGTCGAACGCCTGCCGGTAGTCGATGAGCTCGATCATGTCCGGCTTGACCAGCTCGACAAGGGCCGACATGTTTCCGATGCTGCACCAGCGTGTCGGGTTCTTGTTCCAGTTGAAGCCGGCCAGGAACGCCTCCGGATCGCTCGTGAGGAAGTTGGCGAGCATGTCACGGTCATGACGCTCGACGTCGAGACGGCGCTGCTCGTCCACGGGACGCGGCTCCCCGAACTGCAGCCCGACGTGACTCAGGTCGCTGGACGCCACGTACAGCGTGTCACCGCCCGTCTCGTCCAGGACCTCGCGCAGCGACTGCACGAACGCCGTTGAAATCACCCGCTCGCCGTCATCCTTGACGGGGGGGGTCAGCGGATCGGGGACCAGGGCCGCCACGAGGGGGACGCAGCCGAACAGGTACTGCAGCCAGGGCAGCTGAAGCTGGATCGAGTGCTCCGCGAGATGATCGAGCTGGTCGATGACCAGGTGCGAGCCGAGACGCTGCACCAGCTTCTCGACGACCGCCGTGTCGGCCGGGCAGCGTCCCATGGGCGAATCGAAGCCGTACTCCGAGAGCACCACGCCGTCGCCGATGCCCATGTGATTGGTGCCCAGAATCACGACCCGGTCGGGCGTGTCCATGCCCCTGAAGCCGAAGTAGGCCGCCGCGTAGTTGGGCCAGCCTCGCTGGTAATCGAGGTGGGGGGCCACGATGCCGATCGCCCCCGCCGGCAGGTCGGGCTCCTCGGTCTGGTCGAGGTACCCGTCGATGGCCGCCCGGCACGCCTCGGTGGTGTCACCGAGGGACTGTGAGGCGGTGGCGGGAAACGCGCCCTCCGTGTGCAGACGCGTCTTGAGCTCCTGCTCCAGCCGCTCGAAGGTCGGTCCCCAGAGCAGGCCCACGTCGTCGAGCCTCCGGGCAAGCTCGATGAACTGGTCGAGGTTGCCGTTGAGCTGCTCCGAGATCTCGGCGATTGACCGCTCGCCACGGAAGTTCTGGAGGGCCGGCAACGCCTGCGCGGGCACCACCAGCGTCTGCCGCACCAGCATCGACGGGTCGCGGAGGGCCACGAAGGGCTTCCCTTCCTTCACGACGGGCTTTGGCTGGACGGGTCGCAGGTGAGGCCGGCGGATGTGCTCGGGCAGCGATTCGAGGGACACGTCAAGCTCCTGGGGGACGCCGTGGATACTACCGGTGCCTCCACGCCAGACAAGACGGTGCCCCCAGATCGTTCGGTGGCGGCCCTCCATCAACGGTCAGGCTTGACGCTTATCGGCGGTCCCGGACCCGTCGGGCGGCTCACGCCGGGGGTGGTGCGAGACGCCGGTCGCCCGCGCCGGTGGGGGCGGCCGCCGCCCAGGGGGCACCGTGGGGGATCGCGATCGCCTGCTGCAGCAGCTGTCGGGACAGGTTCTCGATCCGCACCATGCCCGGAATCAGGAACACGTCGATCACGGCCCCGACCAGGAAAAGGCCGCCGGTGAGGAACCAGATCAGGCCCGTGACCCACCGGCCGAGGTAGAAACGGTGCAGTCCCAGAACGCCGAAGCCCCCGAGAACCCAGAGAAGATACGTGACTCCTGTGCTTTTCACGGCAACTATTTGGGCATGGAGCCCGTAGGATTTCTGGCCGGGCCCGCTCGCACGGCCTATGTCATAGACTTAGAATGACCGGTTTCCGGCAACGGTCCGCGCCCAGCCGCGGGGGGGCCATATCCATGGCGGCTTGACCAAGGCCGGGAACCCAAACGATCCAGAACCATCTGAACTCTGGTGGGAGATTCAAAAGTGATCAGGGTGAATCGCATCGCAGTCATTGTTGTGTCGCTGCTGGCCGGGCTCCTCGTGGCCGGGTGCGGCGGATACGACAACCCGTCTCCAGAGGCAAAGCCCGCGTCCCAGACGACCGCCGCGGAGACGCCGGCCGTCCCGCCGGCCGCCGTTGTCCAGCCCGCCGAGACCTCCGACGAGCCGGCACCGGCCGCGACGCCCGACTTTGCCGACCGGGCGGCGACGCCCGACTTCTCCGACCGGGCCGGCCGGCGTCTGCCGACCGAGCTGCAGGCGGACCCCAACGCCGTCAAGACTCCGCGGACGATTGAATCGGCCAACGCGTCCACCACGCAGCCCGCCGCCTCGACGCTGACGGTCACGCCCACGCCGCTCGACCTGGGTTCGATCGCCACGGGCAAGTATGCCAACGGCACGGTCACGCTCAAGAACACCGGCACCGAGCCGATCATCATCAGCCAGTGCAAGACGAGTTGCGGATGCACCAGCACCAACTGCCCCAAGGGTGAGCAGATCGGCCCCGGCGATTCGACGGATGTCGAGATCAAGGTGACGGCCGGCTCCCGGGCCCGAACCATCAAGAAGACCGTGACGTTTCTGGTCGAGGGCCAGCGACCGGTGAGCCTGCCGGTGTCCGTCAACGTCGTCGCGTACGTGACCGTCGATCCGCAGACGATCGATCCGGAGAAGGTGCCCGACGGCCGCATGACCATCCGCTCAACGGACAACCAGCCCTTCCGCATCGTGAGCATGTCGCCGCGGCTGGTCGAGGGTTTCGAAGAGACGGAAGAGGACATCGAGCACGTGGTGTACCTCTCCTGGGACAGGTGGAAGGAGCTGGGTCAGAACCGCAGGCTCGTCTTCAACCTGGATCATCCGGAGATCGATCAGGTGTCGGCGCTGGTCCGGTACCGCGCTCCCTCCGCCACGGCCCGACCCGCTGACAATCCCCTGGCCGACGCCAGGCAGCGGCTCACCGACGAGGGCGTCATCGACGCTCCGCTGACCGACCCGGAGCCCGCCCAGAAGCTCAAGGTGGCCGTCAAGTACGGCGACCTCGAGTCGATCAACGCGGCGCTGGCCAGCGGTCTGGACCAGGCCCAGCGCGACACGCTGCTGACCCTGGCCTCGCGGTACGGCCAGCCGGAGGTGATCGCAGCCCTTCTCGAGACCGGCGCCAGCCTCGAAGCCAAGGACAAGTTCGGGCGCACGCCGCTGATCTCGTCGATTCAATCGCGCAACCCCGCCGTGATCAGCCTCCTGCTCGCCAGAGGCGCCAACGTGCAGGCCAGGGACTCCAAGCAGGGCACGGCGCTTCTGCATTCGGCCGGCGCCTTCGGCAACGTCCAGATCATGCAGAGCCTCCTCGCCGCCGGCGCCGACGTCAACGCAACCGATGGCAACGGCCAGTCCGCGCTGATGTGGGCGGCACGCTGGGGAGACTCGGCGCGGGTGGACATGCTGGTCAAGGCCGGCGCCGATGCGACCCTTCGCGACAAGCAGGGCCTCACCGCGCTGGACTACGCCCGCAACCGGACGGGGCAGGGCGCGGCCGAGATGGTCGCGATCATCCAGCCTCTCGTCGAAGGCAAGGGCGACTCCGGCGGGTCGGCCGAGCCGGGCGTCGACTGACCACCGCCACCAGCAACGAACCGACGAGCCGGGAGGCATCGGCCTCCCGGCTTTTTCTTCGTGGCTGCCGAAGGCGGCGGTTATCATGCCGCGGATGACCACTGCCACGACCGAGACGTCCACGAGCACGGCCTACGACGAGCTGATCAGGCTGGTGAAGGAAGCGAGTCTGCTGGGGTCGACGGCAGCGCTGCTCGGATGGGACCAGGAGACGATGATGCCGGCCGGGGGGCTCGAGCATCGCAGCCGGCAGCTCGCCCAGTTGGCCAGCATGCACCACCGCCTCGTCACCAGTCCGCGGATCGGTGAGCTGCTGGCGGCGTGCGAGGCCGATGACAAGGTCGTGGGCGACCCGCTGCACCCCAGCGCGGTCAACGTCCGCGAGGTGCGCCGCCAGTACGACCGTCGCACCAAGCTGCCGACCGAGCTGGTGCAGGAGCTGGCGCAGCTGACCAGCCTCGCCCAGCACCAGTGGGCTGAGGCGAGACGCGACTCGGACTTCGCGAGGTTCCGGCCGTGGCTGGAGAAGGTCGTCGAGCTGACCCGAAGCAAGGCCAAGTGCTTCGGCTGGCCCGCCGACGGCGAGCCCTGGGATGCACTGGCGGAGGACTATGAGCCGGGCTGCACCGCCGCCGACGTCGAGAAGGTCTTCGGACCCCTGCGGACCCGGCTGGCGGCGCTGATCGGTGATCTGACGTCCAGCCCCACGCGCCCGTCGAATGCGTTCAACGAGCTGCCGATCGCGATTGAGCAGCAGGAGCGATTCGTGCGATTCTGCTCCGAGCAGATCGGCTTCGATTACACACGCGGCCGGCTCGACCGGTCAACGCACCCGTTCTGCAGCGGAACCCACTGCAACGACGTGCGGATGACGACACGCTTCCACGAGAACAACGTGAACGATGCGCTCGGCTCGACCATGCACGAGTCAGGGCACGGCATCTACGAGCAGGGGCTCGGCGCCGAGCACATCGGCACGCCGATGGGCGACGCCGTCTCGTTGGGGATCCACGAGAGCCAGAGCCGCCTGTGGGAGAACCAGGTCGGTCGCTCGCGGGCGTTCTGGAACTGGTGCCACCCGAAGCTGACGGATTTCTTCGGTTCGGCTGTCAGCGGTCTCAGCCTCGAAGACGTCTACGGAAGCGTGAACATCGTCAATCCCGACTTCATTCGCGTCGAGGCGGACGAGGCGACGTACAACATGCACATCATGATCCGGTTCGAGATCGAACGGGCGCTGATCCGCGGCGATCTCGCGCCGGCGGACATCCCCGGCGTCTGGAACGACAAGTACAAGGAGTACCTGGGGCTCGACGTCCCTGATGACCGGCGCGGCTGCCTGCAGGACATTCACTGGTCGAGCGGCAGCATCGGCTACTTTCCGACCTATACGCTCGGCAACCTCTATGCCGCCCAGTTCTTCGAGCAGGCGCTCGAGGACATGCCGGACCTGCACGATCGGTTTGAGCAGGGACACTTCGACAGCCTCAAGCAATGGCTCAACACGAAGATCCACGCGCACGGCCGGCGATACCCGGCGCCGGAATTGTGCGTTAACGTCACCGGCAAGCCACTCAGCGCGGAGCCCCTGATGAGGCATCTGGAGGGCAAGCTGCGGCCTTTGTACGGGTGTTGAGGACAGTGAACGCCCGCATGCAGAACAGGGGCTCTCGCCGTTCGCTTGCCCGCTTGCTCCTCCCGCGTGATCTCGTCATGATGTTGACCGACTCGTGGCGGCCCTCTTCAGCAACCTGACACCTCGAGGCAAGGCGCTGGCGGCGCTGCTGCTTCTGATTCCGGTGCCGAGCCTGGGGACGTGGATGGCCGGGGCCGCGGCGGAGGGGCCGGTCGGTCAGGTCGTTTTCGGTGCCGCCAAGGTGTGGGTGTGGTTGCTGCCGGTGGTCTGGCTGATGCTGGTGGACGGGCGGCGCCCGGCGTTTCCGCGCCCGTCGTCGCGTGGCATGCTTGCGGCCGGTGCGACGGGGATCGTCATCTTCGCGGCCATTGTGGCCGGGTACTGGTGGCTCGGCCGTGAGTGGATCGACGTGGAGTTCGTGCGAAGCAAGACGGAAGAAGTCGGTCTGGGAACCCCCGCCCGATACCTGCTGGGCGCGGCCGGCTGGATCGCCGTCAACTCGCTGCTGGAGGAGTATGTCTGGCGGTGGTTCGTCTTCACCCGCTGCGAGACCCTCATGTCTCGATACGGGGCCGTGGCCGCCTCAGGGCTGTTTTTCACCCTGCATCACATCATCGCTCTCGATGTGTACTTCGACTGGCGGGTGACCGTCCTGGGATCGCTGGGCGTCTTCATCGGCGGGGCGACCTGGTCATGGCTGTACCTGAGATATCGCAACATCTGGGCGGCCTACGTCAGCCACGTCTTCGCCGACGTTGCGGTCTTCGGGATCGGCTGGTTCATCGTGTTCGGATGAACCGGGCGGTCACTTCTTCTTCTGCTTCTTCTTCTTCGCCGCCGTCTTCTTTGCGGCGGTCTTCTTTGCGGCGGTCTTCTTTGCGGCGGTCTTCTTTGCGGCGGTCTTCTTTGCGGCGGTCTTCTTTGCTGCCGCCTTGTTCGCTGCGGTCTTCTTCGTCGCGGCTCTCTTCGTTTTCTTGGCCGCGCCCTTCGTTGCGGTCTTGCTGGTGGCGGTTGGGGTGGTCTTGTCCGCGACGGTCTTCCGGGCGACCTTTCTGTCGGCGACCTTCCTGGCCGCCGTCTTGGTCGCCGTGACCTTCGCCGCGTTCACCGCGACCGTGCGCGTGGATGCAGACTTGGTGGCGACGGGCGGCGCGGCGGGCGCGGTCTTGGGGGTCGCGGACCCTGGTCGATGCCAGGGCACCGTGACCACGCCCACAAGCTTGGCGCCGGCAGCGATCTCCAGCGAGCGGCTCATGAGCGTCGTACCCTTCCAGAACGACTTGGGGCCCATGTGCACGTCGCCGTCGGTCTCGATCGCGCCCTCGATCGCGCCTTCACAGGTGATGCCGGCCCCGCTCTGGATCCGCTTGGCGGCGACCCGACCCCGCTTTGTGATCCGGATGCGGCCGCACGTCTGCAAGTCGACCACCGGAATGTAGGACTTGACCAGCACGTCCTCGATCTTGATGGCCTTGTGACAGCCGGGGCACGTCGTGCTCATGGCGCGTGCCGACACCGTGAGCTCGTGCCCGCACAAATAGCACCGTACGTCTCGTTGGGACGCTGCTTTGGCCCTGGCCATCGCGGAGGGGCGGGGTGGTTACTTCACCTTGACGGGTTGGGCCGCCACCACCTTGGGCTCGGTCGCGCTGACGGCCTTGTGTTCCTTTTCGAGCCCGATCCGGACGTGGCCCTCGATGGCCGCGCCGTCCGCCATGGTCATCCGGCTGGCGATGACGTCGCCGGAGATTCTGCCCTTGGGCTTGATCTCGACACGCTCGGTTGCTTCGACGTTGCCCTCGATAAAGCCCTCGATGGCCACCTCGCTGGCCGTCACGCTCGCCTTGCACCGGGAGCCGTTGGCGATCAGCACCTTTCCCTTGGACTTGATCGAACCCTCGATGTGTCCGAGCACCTTCGCCGCGGAGTCGAACGAAAGGTCGCCCTTGAACTTCGAGTCAGGGCCCAGGATGGTGCCGTACTCTGGTGACTCGGCCATGCGCGTGTCCTCCATGTGACTTGTCGAGAACGCCGGCGGGGCTACCGTGCCCGGCCTCAGGTGCGTTGCCCGCGGCGGACATGCTACTGGATCGCCGCCCGGCGTGCGACCAATGCGACCTTGTGAGGTTGTCCACACAACAGGCCCCCCTTCGCCGGTCCGACGGGCTGGCCGTCAGGCGCCGATCTGCTCGACCAGGAAGGCGGCTGCTTGGTCGATGCCGATCCGCTCCTGGCGGGCATCGTCCCGGTGCCGGACGGTGATCGTCTGGTCCTCGAGCGTCTGACTGTCGATGGTGAAGCAGAAGGGGGTCCCGGCTTCGTCCATGCGGGCATACCGCTTGCCGATGTTCTGCTTGATGTCGAACTGGCAGGTGAAGCGGCTCCGCAGCTGCTCGTAGAGCTTCTGTGCCGTCTGGGGCATGCCGTCCTTCGCCACGAGGGGGAAGACCGCCGCCTGGATGGGGGCCAGACGCGGATGGAACTTGAGAAACAGCTTGCTGGGCCGTTGGGGGTCCGGTGTGTAGGCTTCGCAGATCACCGCCAGCACGCCGCGGGTGAGCCCCGCCGCCGGCTCGATGACGTGGGGCAGGTAGCGGGTGTTGCGCTGCTGATCGAAGTACTGGAGCTTGACCCCCGCGTGCTCCTGGTGAGCCCTGAGGTCGAAATCGGTCCGGTGGGCGATCCCCTCCAGCTCGGCGAAGCCGGGGGCGGTGAAGGGAAAGCGGTACTCCACGTCCACGGTGCCCACCCCGCCCTGGGCGTAGTGGGAGAGCTCGTCCGCCCCGTGCGGCCGGATACGCAGCTCCTCGTCGGACAGTCCCATTGATTTCCACCACGACAGCCGCTGGCCCTGCCAGTATTCGAACCACTCGGCGGCCTCGTCCGGGTGGCAGAACCACTCCATCTCCATCTGCTCGAACTCGCGGCTCCGGTAGATGAAGTTGCGCGGCGTCACCTCGTTTCGGAAGGCCTTGCCGATCTGGGCGATGCCGAAGGGGATCTTCACTCGCATCGTGTCGAGGACGTTCTTGTGGTTGAGAAAGATGCCCTGAGCCGTCTCGGGACGAAGGTAGACCTTGCTCGACTCGTCCTTGACGGCGCCAGCGTGGCTCTCGAACATCAGGTTGAACTGTCGGGGCTCGGTGAGCGTGCCCGGCCGGTCGGTATCGGGGCCGACGACGGCGGAGATCGTCGCGGGATCGTCGTCCAGCAGCGTGGTGAGCAGCTGCGTGGGCGGATCGTCGTCCAGCCTGCCGCCGATCTTGCGGGCGTGCTTCTGGGCCTTCTTGCGCGCCGCCGCCAACGACTGGTCGTCATCCTCGGTGTAGGCGTACCAGGAATCGCCGCAAGAGAACACGAGAAGCTGGTCAGCGCGATAACGCGACTTTGTGTCCCGGCAGTCCACCATCGGATCGTTGAAGCCGGCGACATGTCCCGACGCTTCCCAGACACGCGGGTTCTGAATGATCGACGAATCCAGGCCCACGATTTCCAGCGGCGCCCCGTCGGGGCCGATGGGCGGGCATCGCACCGTGTCCTGCCACCACGCGTCGCGCAGGTTGTTCTTGAGCTCGACTCCCAGCGGACCGTAGTCCCAGAAGCCGTTGATCCCCCCGTAGATCTCCGAAGCGGGGAAGACGAAGCCGCGCCGCTTGCAGAGAGCGACGATGTCGTCCATTGACTTGCGCGGTGTGGTCGCCGTGGCCATGACCACGATCCTATCCGCCCCTCATGGCCCATGGCGAATGGCGCTTGGTCAGGCCGCGGGCTCGCTCCGCTTCGCGGCGGCCACCGCGGCGGCCATCCGGTTGACTGCGAGCTGGGTGGCGAGCTGGATGGCGGCCTGGATCGATCCGCAGCTCGCCCGGCCGCGACCGGCGATGTCGAAGGCGGTGCCGTGATCGGGGCTGGTTCTGATGATGGGCAGCCCCAGCGTGTAGTTCACCGCTTTGTCCCAGCCCAGGAGCTTGACGGGGATGAGCCCCTGGTCGTGGTACATCGCCACCACCAGGTCGTAGTTCCCGGCCGCCGCCTCGACGAACACGGTGTCGGCGGGGAATGGCCCGCGGGCGTTGATGCCCGCGTGCCGGGCGACCTCGATTGCGGGCTCGATGAGCCGTGACTCCTCGTCGCCGAAGCAGCCGCCGTCGCCCGCGTGGGGGTTCAGCCCGGTCACGGCGATCACCGGCTCCTCGATGCCCAGCTCGCGGCACGCCTGGTGTCCCAGATCGATGGGATCGAAGACGCGACCGATCGTGAGCACGTCGCGGATCTTCATCAGGGGCACGTGGGCAGTGGCCAGAGCGACGCGGAGGCGGGGCGACACGAACATCATGGCGTGCCGCTTGGCCCTCGTGCGATGAGCGAACAGCTCGGTATGGCCCGGCCAGTTGAAGCCGGCCATCTGCCACGCCTGCTTGGAGATGGGAGCGGTCACCACCGCGTCAAGATGACGGGGGTGTCCCGCGGGCCGCAGCGTGTCGGCGATCGCCTCCTCGACAAAGGTCTTGGACGCCAGCCCGCCGAGCTTCGTCGGCCGCCGCGGCGACTGCATGAAGCCGTCGAACTCGTCGAAGTCGAGGACCACGATGTCCTCCGTGATCCGCCGCGACGTGCGCCGGGAGTCGTGCTGCACTCGGTACCAGTACGGCTCGATCTCGAGCTGGTCGGCCGCGTAGGCCATCAGCTCGTTGAGCCCGTAGATCACGAACCGAGCTTGCGATCGGAGCTGACGATCGTGAAGCGCCTTGACGACGATCTCCGGACCGATCCCGGAGGGATCGCCCATGGTGACGCCGATGGTCGGCTTGAGCGGGTTGTCCGGCGACGCGGCCATCGTCCTATCGTAGCCTGCCGCTGCGCAGCATCGCGACGCCAATCCTCTTATTCAAAGGACTTTCGGGCTTCCTTTCCCGGCGCGGCGGGCACGGTTCTTGCTCACGGACGGCGAGACTAGGATGCACTGGATCGACGCAGAGAAAAGATGACCGATTCGAAGACCGACGCCATCGCCCGTGAAGCCGCGCGCCTGCTCGAAGCCGGCCGGTCGGCGAAAATCGGCGACGCCATCCGCGCCGCGGCCGAGTCTCTGGGCCTGCATGACGCGGGGCTGCCGGGCCACGGACGCGTTCGCAAGCACGCGCAGGCCATGGCCATGCAGGCTCTGGGCAGCGCCGGCTACGCCGAATCGGTGCGCGACGTGTGGCGTGCGGCCGAGCGGCTCATGACGGTGCTCGACGAGGCCATGCCGGGGGTCGATCCCGTGCTCGTGGGGCGGGCCGCCACCGGCCATGTCGATGCAGGGGTCACCGTGCACATCCGTGTGTACACCGCCGCGTCCGTCGGGGAGCTGGCCGGCGTCCTCGTCGAGTTCGGCTACGACGAGCCCGCCTTCGAGACCGCCCGCACCCGCCTGGGCCGGCTCAGCCGCCTGCGTCTGGTTGACGATGGGATCCAGATCGTGGTCACGAGACTGCTGCCGCACATGGCCCAGGCCGCAGGGACCGACCTGTTCACCGGCCGGCCACTCGCGACCGCGACGCTGGACGACCTTCGCCGCCGGCTCCAGAGCCATTAGGCATCGGCTCTTTCGATCTGGTGACCTGCGCGCGGGCGGACAAGCCGCCCATGGCACCGGTCTCAGTACTCGACCACGTGACATGTGCCCCAGTTTCCGAGCACGATGAGAAAGTCCAGGATCCCGACGACATCGTCGCCGTCGAGGTCGGACGGGCAACCCGGGCAGGGGCCCCAGTTGCCGAGCACGGCGAGAAAGTCGTTGATGCCCGTCACGCCGTCGCCGTTGGTGTCGCCGGGGCAGCTCGCCGGCAGCGTGTCGAGGTTGGCGAAGCCGAAGAGCGCGCCTTCGGCGCCGGCGGGCGTGAAGTCCCAGAACGAGGCGCCGGCGACGGCGAGCCCGCCGCTGACCCCCACGGAATCGCCGAAGAAGTCGAAGTCGTCCGGTTCCGTGCCTTCGAGCTGCGCCACGTGTGCCCAGTGCGCGCCGAAGTAACGATAGGCTTGGGCCCGTCCACCGCCGACCATCGGCGCCCCGGCCACGACGAGGTCGGCGTTGATCGACACCGACTCGCCAAGACGGAACCCGTTGCCCGCCTCGCAACCCAGGAGCTTCGCCTCCTGGTTCCACGTGCTGCCGTCGTGCCTGAACACGTACACCGCGCCGGCATTGACGCCACCATCGTCATCGGCCCTCGCCCCCACGACCAGGACGCTGCCATCGACCGCGACGGACCAGCCGAACAAGTCGTCCTCCTCGCCGTCGGAGGCGCTGAGCATCTGCTCCTCGGCCCAGCTCTGGCCGTCGTAACGAAACACGTACACGGCGCCGGTGTCCTGACTGGTCCCCGGCGCCCCGACCACGATGACATTGCCGTCAATGGCGATGGATCGACCGAACTCGGCGGTGAAGGCGAAGATCGAAGGTGTCAGCGGCGAGCCGGCGTCCTGCGTCCAGTTGTTGAACTGATCCGGGCGAAAGACGTACGCTCGACCGGCGTTCAGGGCGAGCACGCTGTCAAACGGCGCCCCGACCACGGCCGTGCTGCCGCTGATCCCGACGGCGGTGCCGAACTGGTGATTGTTGCCCGGATCGGGTGATGGGATCTTGACCAGCTCCGACCATCCGCCGTCGAAGCCGAACACATATGCCTGGCCCGCGTTGTCGTTCTCGTCGATCGTGGCCAGATGAGCACTGATCAAGGCCAGGCCGCCGTCCATGGAGACCGACCAGCCGAAGTGCGACCCCGCCGCGGCATCGCTGGCGACGGCGTCGCCGAAGTACTCCCAGATATTGGAGTCGGTGAACTCGAAGAACGAGACCTTGCCCGCCACCTGTCCCAGCTCGTCGCTTTGCGGCTGCCCGGCGACGGCCCGAAACCCGTCAATCGCTATCGAGTCGCCCAGGTTGTCGCCGACGTCGGGAAACGGATGAACTGACTCGCTGGCCGTGAAGGTGACAGGGCATTGCCCTCTCGCGATGCCCCCCCCAGCGCCCACCGCCATCGCGGTGATCAAGATCGCTGCTCTCATGGCTCTCCTCCGGTCGACTATAGGGTGACGCGTGCGACGCGGCAGAGCGTTATCAGAACCACCCGAGGGTGCCTGTGGTGCGGCGAAGCGACCCCACGGGAGGCGCCTTCGCTTTGAATCAACGTCTGTCGTCTTACCGTCGGCGTCCAGTGGCGAACGGCCAATGGCACCGCGTTCAGCGCCGCAACGCTCTTGTCCTCACCCCTCTCCTAGCCAATCCCACCCTTGAGGTCACCGCTGAAGCGGGCCTTGAGCTTGCGCATGGCGGGATCGTCGGGGCGGAGCTCCTGGGACTGCTGCTCCTGCTTGAGCGCCAGCAGGGAGAGGCTGATCCGCCTGGTCTTGGGGTCTATGTCGAGCACCTTGACCGTGATCACCTCGTCGGGCTTGACGACGCTGCTCACCTTGTTGATCCGCTGCTCGGAGAGCTGGGAGATGTGAACAAGGCCCTCGACGCCCGGCGCCAGCTCGACGAATGCCCCAAACGGCATGAGCTTGGTCACCCGCCCGCTGACCGTGTCTCCCTCGCGGAGCGTCGCCGTGTGCGTGTGATACGGATCGGCCATGCACTGCTTCATCCCCAGCCCGATGCGAACCGGATCCTGGGACCGATCGATCTTGAGAATCTGCACCTGGACCTGGTCGCCGTCCTTGACCCGCTCAGACGGATGCTTGATCCGCTCGTGACTGATGTCGGAGATGTGGATGAGCCCGTCCACGCCGCCCAGGTCGGCGAAGGCGCCGTAGGGCTGGATGGACCGGATGATGGCGGGGCGCTGGTCGCCCTCCTTGAGCTCCGAGAGCAGCTTGTCGCGGAGCACGACGCGTTCGGCTTCCAGCGACTTGCGGCGGCTGAGAATGATGCGGCCTCGCTTGCGGTCGAGCTCGATGACCTCGCAGGGGATCTTCTCGCCGACAAAGACGGACAGATCATCGATGTGCCGCACGTCGACCTGGCCGGCGGGCATGAACCCCTGGTGGTGCGCGATCTCCATCTCGAGGCCGCCCTTGTTGACCCCGGTGCATCTCGCCTCCACGGCCTGGCCCACCGCCAGTGACTCCCACTCCGCCTTGCGTACAGCGCCCTGCCGCGACAGCAGCAGCAGCCCTTCTTTGGCGTCGAAACGCTCGACGACGAAGTCGTAGCGTTCGCCGATCGTCGGCGGGTTGTCGAACTGCGATCGGGGGCAAACGCCCTGGGACTTCGGCCCGAACTCGATCAGGACGTCCTGACCCTGGATCGCGACGACCATTCCCGTCTTCATCTGGGGGCGATCCGTGCCCGGCGCCCGTTTCGGCGTGTCTGCCATATCGAGCATGTCCTCGACGCTCATGTCGCCGAGGGCCGCCTCGATCTCCGCCTGGAGCTTCGCGTCGAGGTCGTCCGAGAGCGGGCGGGAGGGCTGGTCGCCGTGAGGATTGCCGGGTGGCTGCGTCATCGTGCGTGCTCGCCGGTGACCGGGCGATCGGCCAGGGGCAGGGCAATGGTAGTAGCGTGCACCCGGCCGAGGGTGCACGAGGCGGTGACCCGCGTCACGGAGGCCGTCACGAGGGTCCCGCGGGCGCGGTCGGTCGGCAGGCTGACCAGCGCATAGTGGTCGCAGCGGCCGGTCATGTTCCCCGGCCGAGCGGGGTCGGGCTGCTCGAGGATGACACGCACGCGACGGCCCAGGAGCTTCCGCCGGTACCGCAGCGACAGGCCGCGGGCCGGGTCCTGCTCCAGGGCGAAGAGGCGGCGCACGCGCTTCTTGACGGTGCCGGGATCGAGAAAGCGGTCCCGCCACCGCGCCGCGGCGGTGCCGCGTCGCGGGCTGAACGGAAAGACGTGCATGTGCAGGTAGCCCACACGCTCGGCCACCCTCACCGTCTCTTGGAAGTTGCCTTCGGTCTCACCAGGAAAGCCGCAGATGACGTCGGTCGTGATTGCCGGCGGCAGGCCGTCAGGCGTGGTCAACGCCTCGTTGACCTGGTCGATCATCTCCAGGTAATCACCGACGCGGTACTGGCGATTCATGCGCGCCAGCACGGCGTCACAGCCCGATTGCAGCGGAAGGTGCAGGTGAGGAACCACCACGGGCTGGTTGGCGACCATGGCGTCGAGCAGCGCCTCGCTGACGTCGCCCGGCTCCATCGAGCTGAGCCGAACCCGCTGCAGGCCGGGGACGCGGGCCACGGCGTCGATGAGCTCCGCCAGCGGCGCCGCTTCGGGTCGGGATTGCCGCCGGCGCAGGGCCGTCTCGTGACCGTAGGCCCCGATGAAGATCCCGGTGAGCACGATCTCGCGGTGACCCAGATCAACGAGCTGACGCGCCTCGTCGACGGCGTCGTGGACGGTCTTGGACCGCAGCGTCCGCCGGATCCTGGGAATGATGCAGAACGAGCAGTGGGCGTCGCAGCCATCCTGGATCTTGAGCTCCGCCCGCACGTGGCTACCGGCCTCCGCGCGGGGTGGGACGACGGGCAGCGGCCGGACGACCGGCCCCGGAGACGCGGGTTGCGGGCAACTGCCGGGGGCGTGCGTGCGTAAGGACCGGGGAGCTCGTCGGCCGGCCAGCCACTGGTCCACCCGCTGGGCGAACCGCTCGGCCGGGGCTGAGCCGTCGCCACGGTCGGGCACCACGACCTGTTGCGGTCCGCCGGCCAGCCGCGCGGCGTCGTCGGCGTCGGTGGCACCAAAGCAGCCGGTCACGATGACTTGCGGGGGCGGGGGCCCGTGGAGTCGTGGGGGTCGGCGGGCCCCCCCAGACTCTCCAGGTTCAAGGAAGGGATCATCCGGATCGCTGATTCCAGGCCATCCCGAAACCAGGCGGCGTGCCGCCCGCCGGACCGAGTGGCGGCTCTTGGCCGCCGCGGTGTGGGTCACGCTGCAGGTGTGGACCACCTCCAGATCGGCCGTTTCGCCCTTGGCGGCCCTGACGAGGCCCCGGGACAGCAGCACGGACTCCATCTCACGCGTCTCAGCGTGGTTGACCCGGCACCCCAGCGTCGTAATGCGGTACCGCACGGGCCTCATGCTAGCGTGACGGCCTCGGCCCGTTCCTGTTGCCATGTGGCAACTGAACACCGACGCGGCCCCGGTTGGCATAAGATTCCTGTTTGGATGCCTGAGGCGTCACCGGGGGACCCTTGGCCAGCCTGGAGGGGTGGCGAGACCTCATCCCCCGTCAACGTTGGGAGTCCCGGAACATGGCACGTGTAAGAGCTGCCTGGGGTATGGAAGTAGGCGCGAGCGCCATCAAGGCGATCCGCCTGGAGCGCGACGGTGACCAGGTCACGGTGACCGACTTCGCGGTCGTCCCGCACAAGAAGGTGCTGGCGACCCCCGACGTCGACCAGGACGACATGACCCGGCTCAGCCTGGGCCAGTTCATCAGCCAGAAGGACATGGAGGGTGAGCACCTGGTGATTTCCGTACCGGGCCACGCCGCGTTTGCCCGCTTCGCCAAGCTCCCACCGGTTGATCCGAAGAAGGTGCCGGACATCGTCAAGTTCGAGGCGGTTCAGCAGATCCCGTTCCCGATCGACCAGGTCGAGTGGGACTACCAGACCTTCGCGTCGGAGGGCTCGCCCGAGGTCGAGGTGGGCATCTTCGCCATCACCCGCGACCGCGTGCAGCAGCGACTCGCTTTGTACCGCGAGCTGGGCATCGCTCCGCAGTCCCTGACGCTGAGTCCCGTCGCCGTCTACAACGCGATGGCCTTCGACCACGACCTCGCGGCGCGGAAGGGCCCGGTGATCTACCTCGACATCGGCACCTACGCGACGGACGTGATCGTGGCTGAGCAGGGGCGGTGCTGGATCCGCACGTTCCCCCTGGGCGGCACGCACTTCACCGAGGCGATCGCCAACGCCTTCAAGCTCAGCTACTCCAAGGCGGAGAAGCTCAAGCACGAGGCGGCGGCGAGCAAATACGCCAAGCAGATCATGCAGGCGATGCGCCCCGTGTTCAGCGACCTGCTGCAGGATCTGCAGCGGTCGATCGGCTACTACCAGTCGCTGCACCGCGACGCCGAGCTGGGCATGATGGTGGGGCTCGGAGCGACGTTCAAGATTCCCGGCCTTCGCAAGTTCCTCGGCCAGCAGCTGCAGATGCAGGTCATGCGGCTCGATGAGTACAAGAAGGTCACGGTCACCGGGCGGGAGGCGGCGACCTTTGCCTCCAATGCGGTGGGGATGGCCACGGCGTACGGGCTGGCGTTGCAGGGCGTCGGGCTGGGCCGCATCAATGCCAACCTCGTGCCGGTGGAGACCGTTCGCGCGCAGCTGTGGCGTCAGAAGACGAAGTGGTTCGCGGCGGCGGCGGCGGTCGTCGTTCTCGGCGCCGGCATGATGCTGTACCGCCCGGTCAGCGACCGCGGCTCCATGAGGCCGGAGGCCGAGAGCCCCGAGGTGACGCAGGTGCTTGCCATCGGCCAACGGCTCAAGCGCGACTACGACCAGATCTCCAAAGAGAGCAACGTCGGCTTCGCCGCCGAGAACCTCCGCCGCCTGGTGGACTACCGAACCGTCTGGCCGAGCCTCGTCTTTGACAGCGCCGAGGCCGTGTCTTCCACGACACCTCAGCCGGAGCTGCTCTCCGGCGATCCATCCGAGATCCGCTCGATCAATGCGGGCGACCGCCGGCTCGTTCGGCTGACCGGCCTCGACGGCCAGTACCTCTTCGACCCTCAGGCCAAGAGCCGACGCATTGCCGTGACGATGGAGGTCGAGCTCAGCCACAAGGGGCGGATCGAATTCCTCAACAAGACCGTGGCGCAGTGGCTGCGTGACAACGCCGATCGCGAGGGCGTTCCCTACCGCATCGACCCGAACACGATCTCGCTCAACCCAGGGCAGATGCAGGAGTTCGTCGTGACCGAGACGGGTGTGCAGGCAGCCTCAGGCTCCAGCCGCCCCAGGCCGCCCGCCCGCGGCGGCACGAGCGGCTTCGGCCGACCCGGCACCAGCCGTCCGCCGACACCGCCGCCCCCGCCGCCGCAAGGTCAAAGCGGAAGCTCACCCGGCGGCTTCGGCGCCGGTGGCGGGCCCGAGATCGGCCGCCGTTCCAAGGGGGCCAAACGCGGCGCTCCGGGCAGCGGTCTGGGCGGCGGAGGCTTTGGCACCAGTGGCAGCGGGCAGGCACCGCCGTCGACCGGCGGCGGCGGATATCAAGGACCGAGATCGGCGCCCACGGGGGATCTCGGCCGGCCGCGCGGCACCGGCGCCACGGGTCGTTCCGGACCCGGCACGCATGCCGACCTCGAAGCCTTCGCGCCCGTTCCGCAGCGTCCGTCAGTGTTCAAGCCAGGCGACAAGTACTACGTCGTTCCGATCACCTTCGAGGTCGAGCTGCTTGACCGGTTCGCGGAGATCCCCGGCAAGGCAACGGCCGC
>JBFGEG010000043.1:0-29085 GCA_041580235.1 Phycisphaerales bacterium | reverse complement strand
GCGATCTGCGCCCGGTCGAGGGCCGAGCGGCAGTCCTCCAGGGCGCGGTCGACGAGCTCCTGCACCGTGATCGTGCTGGTCTGGGGGGTGGTGTCCGCGGCGAACCGCAGCACGTCGCGGACGATGGCGTCGATCCGGTCCACGGCCCCGGTGATCTTGTGGCACAGCTCGGCGGGCCCGGCGGCGTCGGATGCCGCCGGCTCGGTGAGGTCCTCGGCCAGCATCTGGGCATACAGCCCGATCGACGCCAGGGGGTTGCGAACCTCGTGGGCGATGCCGGCGGCCATCTCGCCCAGCGCCGCCAGCGCGCGTGATCGGCGCAGCTGCGCGTTGGCATCGGCGAGCTCGGCCTTGAGCCGGGCGACCTCCTGCTGCAGGGCGGCGTGGGTGTGCTCGAGACGCTGCGTCGTCTCGGTGACGGTGCGCATGAGCTGCCGCAGGTCGTCGAGACCCAACGCGGGCGTGTCGGGATCCCGCGGCTGCGTCGTGATGGGTGTGGCGACCGCGCTGGTGGTCATCCTTGCTGGTCCGCGAAACGGTTGTTGACGGCGCGGGATCTCACGTAGGCGTGCTGAGCGGCCCGGGCCGTCGTGAGCCCGCCGATCGACTCGCCCACCTGTCGGCGATGCGACTCCAGTTGCGCCCGGTCCTGCTCGTCACGGTTCATGATCTCGCCGAGACGCTCGCTGATGTCGGCGATCAGCGCGCCGATTCGATGCCGGGTGCCGTCGGCGACGGTGCCGTCACGGCGGCAGGCGTCGGAGAGGCTGGTCAGGCTGTCCTGGCTGGTGATGAACTGGTCCATGATCTTCTGCCGCTGCGAGAGCAGCGACAGCAGCGCATCGGACTCGCCGGCCTCGATGAGCGAGGCCTGGCGATCGGCCAGATCGCCGAGCTGCTCGACCAGCGCCTGCTGGCGTTCGAGCAGCTTGACGAGCATGTCGGGGGAAGGAGGCGTGTCGAGCTCGGACATCTTGAATCCTCTTTTCTGGCTCAGCCGGTGGCGGCGGCGGTCTTCGTGTTGTCGACGGGCATGTTCTCGAGCCAGCGTTCCCAGGCGTTACGGTCCAGCAGGGCATCGGGCGCCTCGAACGCCTCGTCGGGGAGCTTCTTGAGCCGCGTAAGCGCCCGGCGGTGCGCGGTACGGGCCCGGCCGACGTCTCCGAGATTCGAGTAGCAGTTGACGATCTGGATCAGTGCGGTCATGGAGGAGTGGTGCGTGGGGAAGCGGCCGGCAACCTTGTCGTAGTACTCGACCGCCTCCGCGAACTCGCCAAGCTCGAACGCGGAGTCGGCGCGGTACAGGTACGAGTACCTCAGCAGCTGATCGGAGATCTTCCGCTGCCCGGTCGGGACCGTTGCGTCGTCGCCGTCGGCGATGGCGGCGAAGAGCGTCTTGGCCGTCCGCAGGTGGTCCGCCCGCTGCGACTCGAGCCGATCGCGTTCGGCGGGGGCCAGCCCGGGCGATCTGAGCTCCCCTTGCAGCTCGGCGGCGTGTCGGCGGTAGCTGTCGGCGAGCCGGAACTGGATCTCGGCCAGCCGCGGATCACCGGGGTAGCGGCGCACGGCCTCATCCAGCCGCTCCACGGCGCGCACGTAGTCTCCGTCGTCGTAGTAGAGCGATCCCAGCTCGATCAGGGCGTCGCGGTAGTCCACGGCGTCGGGCTCGAGATGCTGCTGGCCGCTGATGACCTGCAGCATCTGCTGCTCGGCCTCGGGGCGTCGGCCCAGCGCCAGCAGGCAGCGGGCCAGAGGGACGTGGCTGCGGCTGGCGACGTGGCTCCGCGGGTGATCGGTGAGGACCTGGTCGTAATAGATGACCGCCGACTCGCAGTCCAGCTCGGCGTGGTAGCACTGGGCGAGCCGGAAGACGGCATCGGGTCGCCGCGGATCGGCCTCGGAACGCCCGGCGATGTACTCCGTGAAGTGCGTGATGGCCAGATCGTGCCAGCCTCCGAGGTCGTAGCTGTCGGCGGCCTTCCACAACGAGTCAGCCCACTGCTCGTCAGCGCCGGGGCGGCCGGCCAGCGAGCGGGCGTGGTTCACGAAGTACTCACCGGCGCGGCGGTAGTGCTCGTTGGCGCGGTAGCGGACCTGCGGATCGAGCTGATCCAGCTCGACACCCGACTGCCGCCGCGCGTCGGCAAGCTGGTTGTCGGCGAGCTGCCGGCTGGTGGAGCCGATCCTGAAGAAGATCTCGGCCGGCACGTGGCCGGACTCGAAGAAGGATTCGGCCAGGAGAACGTACTGCAGCGCGGCCTCGAGCTTGCCCATGGTGAGGGCGGCGTCATGCCGGTCGGAGAGGCTTCGGGCCACGTCGTTCGGGGTGACGTCGCGTCGCGGCCCGCCGCCGGCGAGCGCCCCGTGAAGCGTCTTGTAGTCAGCGAGGCTGTGCTCGTCGTCTCCGAGAACGCTGAACACTTCCGCCCGGCCCAGCCGACCGGGCACGGCGCTGGCCGTTGAGCTGAAGTCGCGAACCACCTCGTCGAAGAACTCGAACGCCTCGTGCCACTGACCCGCGGCGACGGTGATCTGCCCCAGCAGCACGAGGGCATCGCCGCGGACCGGATCGGTCGGACGGACAAGGGCCACGGCCCGCTCGACGTGGTATTCGGCGTAGGGGAAGTTGCCGAGCTCGTAGTAGCCGCGGGCGAGCAGCACGTAGAGCTCGCCGAAGTTCAACTCGGGATCGGCCTCGAGCTTGGGCTCGAAACGCCGCATGTCGATCAGCAGGTGCGCCACCGCCTCTTCGGCCCGTCCGGCTTCGATCCGCAGCTCCGCCTGGCGGGCAATGGCCCACAGCTCGTCGACCGGCGACAGCATCGGGTCGGCGCGATACCCGGTCAGCATCTCCATCATCGACTCGTCGGAGAGGTCGGGCTGCCGGAGGCTGGCTTCGACGATCCGCCGCAGCACGCGGTTGCGGCGCCGGCGCACCTCCAGGCCCGCCCCGGCCGCCGAAGCGCGGGCCTGCAGCTCGGCCAGCTGGACCCTGGCCGCATCGAGATCCCCCAGCGAGATCCAGGCTCCCGCCCACCGCTCCAGCCGGGCCGGCTCGAGCGTGAGCCCCAGATCCGTCGCTCGCGTGTAGTGCTCGACGATCCGGCGGTTGTTGGACTCGAGGTCGAGGTCCGCAGCCGCCTGGGACAGCGCGATCCAGTCGGCCACCGTCGCGTCGAACCGCGCCTGCTGGCTCTGCGTGGCCTGACCGAGGTTGGGCTCGATCACCTGGTTGAGCTGGGCCGCCGCCGTGTCGAAGTTCTCGGCGACGATGAGCCGGTCAACCTGGTCCAGCGCGCCGTTGAAGTCGTTCTCCGGGGCCCGCTGCATCGTCACGTACAGCCCGATGCCAATGATCACCGCGCTGATGAGGATGGCGGGGATCTGCCACAGGTTGGACCAGGACGACCAGTCGGGTGCCTCGCCCTCGACGGGCAGCTCGGTTGCGTCCCGAAGAGGCTGGTCGCGCGGGCTCCCGTCGCCTTCCGGGCGTCGATCGTCGGCCACCTGAGATCCTCTCATGGGCCCCGCTCGGGAGACCCGGTCGCACGATCACAAAGCGGCGAATCCGTTCGCCGCCGAGTCGGTTATCGGTTGGCGTATTCGCTCGGCTTCAGCATTCGATTCGGGGTTGTGCGGCCGGCATCGTCGAGATTATCGGTCCTTGGAATCAGTGTCGGTCGCGCGGACCACGACCGTGCGCGCGACCGAATCACCCAGCCCCTGCACGTTGGGGTTGAGCAGCGCGAACACCGCAAGAACTGGTATCAGCAGCACCAGCAGCTTGAAGGTGTTGCGGAACAGAATGGTGATCGCCGGCGGTCGCGCGCCGGTGATGGTGACGACCCGCGCGCCGACAAACGCCTTGCCCAGCGTGCGCCCCGAGACGACCTCGGCGATCGTGCTGTGGAGGGCGGTGACCCCGACCATCAGGAGAAAAGCCATGGATTCCGTGAGATCCGCCGTCCACATCGGCATCTGCAGCAGATCCGTCAGCGGGCAGCGAAGGACGATCAGGGTCACCACGGCGCCGACCACCAGGTCGATCGCGACGGCCACGAGCCGGGTCATCGGTGAGCAGACGGCGACGTCGGGCGGCAGCGCGACCGCCTCCGTCTTGGGGTTGGGCTTGAACAGCAGCACGACCATCAGCGCCGTGATGGCCACCGCGAACAGCAGCGGCCGATGGAGCAGGCGACCCGTCGGCGGCTTGTGCCGCGTCAGGTCCTGACGCCGGCCCAATGCCCCGCTGAGGGGATCGATGGCCCGGATCGTGACGCGGCCGGGGGCGTCCTCCTCGAGCAGCCGCAGCCCGTCGCGGACGCCGACGACGCTCCAGCGGCCGTCGGGAGTCGTCAGCTCCGCCAGCGGCAGCAGCTGCGTCGGTCTCAGGTAGCCGATGTCCACGGAGCCGGGTCGGGCCCCGTCCAGCACGAGGGCCAAGCTGCCGCCCACGCGGGCGGTTTTCCGCAGGCCGGGCAGCCCCACGGGGATGTCGCTTCGCGACCACGGGCCCTCGCCGTCGCGCCACCACACGGTCGCGTGGCCGGCACGTGCCGGGGCAGGGTCGAGCAGGACCAGCACCCGGCCGCCGGGGCCCGCCACGCCCAGCCGCGAGGTGCTCGGCGCCGCGAAATCCGGCGGCAGCTCCAGCTCCACCCAGTCCGGGCCGTGGAGCTTCAGCAGCCGCGGCCCTTCGAGCAGCGGTTCGATCGCTCCTGCGGCATCGCGGGACCGCACCCCGGCCGATGCCCGCTGGCTCGGACGCAGCAGGGCCACCGGTCCCTGGGCCGTCCCCACGAAGTCCGACAGCACGCCGGGGCTGTCGAGGGAGGTCATCGCCCGCAGCCGGTCGTGGGGATGGTGGAAGTAGATGCCCAGGGCGGGATTGCGTTCGACCTGCACCGTGAACACCTCTCGACGAAGCGAGGTCTTGCTGCGTTTCGGGCCGTAGATGAGCCACAGCTGGTTGTCCCAGGCCGCCATGGCCTGGGGCATTCGCGAGAGCGGCAGCCCCTGGCTGTAGAAGGGGCCATCCATCTGGGGTGTGTGGTGCCGAAGCTCGATGCGAGGTTCCGGCCGTTCGGTTTCGACGACGAACCAGAGGTGCTCGTCGCTCGACGCGGCCGGCAGCGGCTCCGCGGCGGCCGCCGGGGATCCGGCGATCACCGTGGACAGCACGGCCACCGCGTATGCAGATCGAGGGATCCATCCGCACCGGCACTCAACTCGCCAGTGGCACCCGGCGGCAGTCCCCATGACCCGATGATAACGGCTGGCCGTTCAGTGTCCCGCCGCCACGGGCGGGATGCGTTGGGCCGCCACGGGCTCGAACCTCTCCTTGAGCCATTCGAGGTCGAAGAACTGGTCCTTGACGCCGGTGTCGCGGGGCCCGCGGACCGACAGCTTGACCTGGAGACCCTCGCCGCCGGTGATGTCGATGAGGGTCGGGACCTCGGGCCCGAAGCCGGCGGCCCCGGCCATCTCCAGCCGGTCGTAGCGATCGAGCTTGAGCATGCTGGAGACGAGAACCGCGCCGTCCTCGAGCAGCTCGGCCCGGACCGGCAGGCCCGTCGCTCGATCCAGCAGCATCCGGAGCGGGACGCTCGCGGCCACGGTGACGGCAAAGGCGTCGAGGTCCCGGTCGTACTCGACGGGGACCGGCGTCGCCGGCAGTCGAATCAGACCGCACAGCGCCACCAGCGTGGCCGGATTGATCGGCACCGGCCCGCCCTGCCGGGGGCCGTCGCCGGCGTCGACGACGTCGAGGGTGGTTCGGTCTCCTCGGAAGTCGAACAGCCAGGCCCGGCCGGCTCCGGACCCGATCCACATGAACCGTTCGCTGAACTTGGAGATGTTCAGGGCGATCCGGTCGGGCATCGCGATCCAGACATCGATGTCCCCCTGCTCGAGGTGCCGGCCGTCCTCGTCGGTCCACCTCAGCTCCACGACGCCCCGGGCCGAGAGCTCCTGGACGCGGTCCACCCGCTCGTTGTGACGGCGGGCCAGGGATTCGTAGGTCGGCAGCTCGACGTCCGGTGACACCCCCGTCGGGGCCGTGACGCACGACGTCAGGAGCCACGGGCCCAGGCAGAGGACCGCGCCCCGGACGGCTAGAGCTCGCCGCGCAGGACCTCGGTGAGCTGGTCGGTCAGCTCCCGCACGTCCTCGTCGGTGAGACGAGGGTTGGTCACCTCGATCGGCTTGTCGTCCGCGGCGGCACCCTTGGGCAACATCAACCATCGCTCGTTCTCGCCTTCGCCGGCCCGGCCGACATACTTCAACAGCTTCTTGCGCATCAGGATAAGGCACAATATGAAGCGATACGCGATGCGCCGGCGACGTGTCTCACCGGCCAGCGACTCGAACAGGTCCAGCAGCACCGCGTCGTCGACCAGGATGCGCCGCTTCTCGTCCGGGTCCGGCACGGTCATCTTCCAGAAGCTGAAGACCCCCTCAGGCGGTCCGGCTTCCCACGCGTCGAGCGAATAGTCCCGCCGCTCGAAGCCCTCGTCGTCGGGAATCTCGCAGAGCGTGGCGATGCACACCGTACCCGGCTCGAGGGTCTGCCCGGTGGCCGCGCAGACCCCCGTGGGCCGCGCCACTCGATACTCAGCTCCATACCTCGACACGGCCTGATCGTATTCCGCCAGGAGGCTCGACACAATGTCGGCGCGAGGAGTGAACCTGCGTCGAACCTGGGCCCTTGCTTCGCTGGAACCTGCGCGGCGGGTGCTCTCGTGTACCGGCGTCCTGCCGGCCGAGTCGCGGCATCCATGCCGCAGAGGGGCTGTCCGATGTGAGAAGGCTTTCGGCGACCGCTGATCCCTCCTTAGCTCACCCCCTCCGGCAGCCGATATACTCCTCAAAGGACCCTTCGCCGGAGGTACGCGCCGTCCATGCTCCGCACGATCGATCAAATCGTCCGAAGCTATGGGCCCTTCGAGATCATCATCGAAATCGCGGTGATCTGGGCATGCGTGTACCTCGTGCTCCGGTTTCTCAAGGGCACCCGCGGCGCCGGCATCGTCAAGGGCTTCGCGATCCTGGTGGTGGTCATCACCCTGCTGTTCAAGGCACTGGGGACGGGGACCGACACCTTTGGCCGGCTGAACTTCATCTATGACCACCTGGTGGGCCTGGCGGCGATCCTGCTGATCGTCGTGTTTCAGCCGGAGCTGCGTCAGTTCATGATCCGGCTCGGTCACGCAGGCTTTCTGCGGGGCTCCGCCACCCAGGTGAACCGCGTCGCCGACGCCGTGAGCGAGGCGGTGGAACTGCTGAGCAAGAGCCAGTTCGGCGCCCTGATCGCCATCGAGCGGAGCGTGGGCCTCAGCGGCCTGTTCGAGGGCGGGGAGCGTCTCGACGCCCTGGTGAGCGGGCGGCTGCTGGGATCGATCTTCTGGCCCAACAGCCCCCTGCACGACCTGGGCGTGGTCATTCGCGGCGAACGGATCATCGCCGCCAACGTCCAGTTCCCGCTGGCCGAGGAGGGATCGGTCCCGCGTCACCACGGCTCGCGGCACCGGGCGGCGGTGGGTGTGACGCTGGAGAGCGATTGCGTGGCGGTGGTCGTCAGCGAGGAAACGGGCTCCATCGCGCTGGTGGAGCAGGGCATCGTCGAGGCGGACATCCCGCGCGAGCGGTTCCGCGAGCTGCTGCAGGCGCGGCTGGAGGGGCCGCCACGGGGCGGCGGTCAGTCAGGCAAGCCCAAGCAGCCTGAGCCGGTGCGGGCCGGAACGGTCGCGAAGAAGGCCGCGAAGATCGCCTCGCTGACGGAGCGCCCCGCGGCGAAGCAGACGACGGCGCTGGCCGAGGAGGCGTGACGTGCTCTTCCAGGAACGACTTTGGACCTACTCGCTCGTCACGGTGGTGGCGATCCTGATCTGGTACTGGGCGGCCGCCGAGACGCGCGACCAGGCAAGTCACACGCTGCGTCTGGTGCTGGCCCCCGCCTCGCCGACCGATCAGGTGGTGACCCCGCCGGAGTACTCGGTCACCGTGGATATGGAAGGCTCGGCCCTGGCCCTCCAGAAGGCCAAGATGCTCGAGGCACCGCTGACCCTTTCCGTGGGCACCGAGTTGCCGGCCAAGGAGGGTGTGCACCGGGTGGACCTGCTGGACGCACTCGAGCGGCACGAGCGTCTGACCAAGACCGGTGTCGGCCTCGTCTCGGCGAACCCGACGTCGGTCGACATCAGGATCGATGCCCTGGTTCCGCTGACCCTGCCCGTGAAGCCGGTTCTGCCGGGCGTGGAGACCGAGGGCGAGGTCACCGTCGACCCGCCCCAGGTGACGGTGAGCATGCCGACCCGGATCCGCGAGCTGGCCGGCGACGACCTGGAGGTCGAGGCCCAGGTGCAGCAGGGTCGCCTCGAGCGGCTGGAGCCCGGCGTGCTCAACACGATCACGGCCAAGCTCCGCCTGCCGGCGCGTTTCGCCGGCGAACGGTCCGTCCGGATCGATCCGCCCTCGGCCGACATCAAGTTCTCCGTGCGGTCCCGCATCAAGGCGATCACCCTGCCCACGGTGCGGGTCCAGATCGCCGGCCCGCCGGAGGACCATGAGGAGTTCCTCGTCGAGATCGAGGACTCCACCCTCGCCGACGTGACGATCAGGGCCCACACCGACCTGATCCGCGAGATCGAGCGGAACCAGGCCGTCATCGTGGCCCTTGTGCACCTGAGCCAGAAGGAGAAGGAGCTCGGCATCGAGAGCAAGCCGGTGACGTGCTTCATGGCCTTGCCCCGCGACGAGAACTCTCCCGTTGGGGCCACCATCGTCGAGGCGACCGTCGGCGACTCACTCCAGCCGCCGACCGTTCGACTCAAGATCACCGACCGGGCGGCCGGCTGACCCTACTGCCACCTCGTGGCGTGCCAGCTCTTCTTGCCTCGACGCAGGAGGATGGTCGCGCCGGGAAGAAGATCCTCGGTGGTGAGGCGGCGGTCGTCGGCGCACCGCACGCCGTTGACGGACACGGCGCCGCCGGCGAGATGCTGGCGGGCATCTCGCTTGGAGCTGGCGAGGGTGGTCTCGGCCAGGAGCTCCGCGAGCGAGGCGCCTTCGCCGGCGAGCCTCGTCTTGTCATGGGTCGAGTGCGGGACGTCGGCAAAGACCTCGGCCAGCGTCGGCTCGTCGAGGCCGCGCAGGTCGCCGGTGCCGAAGAGGGCCGCCGACGCCGTCTCCACACGCTTCACCTCGTCGGGGCCGTGGATCATCTCCGTCATGTGACGCGCCAGGGCTGTGTGGGCGGGGCGTTTGTGAGGCTCCGCCTCGTGCCGCTGCGCCAGCGCCTCGATCTCGTCGCGTCCCAGCAGGCTGAACCACTTCAGCCACGGCACGACGTCGGCGTCGGGAAGGTTGATCCAGTACTGGTAGAACGCATACGGGCTCGTCGCGTCGCTGGTGTCGGCCGACAGCCAGACCGCCTGGCCCGACGACTTGCTCATCTTCCTGCCGTCGGAGCGCTCGACCAGCGGCGCGGTCACGCCGTAGGCGTGGGCGTTCTCGTGGCCCAGCTCGCGCCGAATGAGATCGATACCGGCCACGATGTTGCCGTACTGGTCGCTCCCGGCCATCTGGACCGTGCAGTCGACGGTTCGCCGCAGGTGCAGGAAGTCATAGGCCTGGAGGATCATGTAGCTGAACTCGGTGAAGCTGATCCCCTGCTCCCGGCCGTGAAGCCGCTCCCGCACCGAGTCCTTCTGGATCATCATGTTCACGGAGAAGTGCTTGCCGACGTCGCGCAGCACCTCGATGAACCCCAGTGGCTCCAGCCAGTCGAGGTTGTTGACGATCGATGCGGCGTTGGGCCGGGACGGGTCGAAGTCCAGCAGACGCTGAAAGGTGCGTTTCTGGCTGGCAATGTTGGCCTCCACGAGGTCGCGGTCCATGAGCACCCGCTCGCCGTCACGGCCCGACGGATCGCCGATGAGGCCGGTGCCGCCGCCCATCAGCGCGATCGGCTTGTGCCCTGACCGCTGCCAGTGCATGAGCAGCTTGATCGGAATGAGATTGCCGATGTGCAGGGCGTCTGAGGTCGGATCGAAGCCGGCGTACGCGACACGCGGCGCCTCGGCGAGGTGCTTGGACAGCTCTTCGCCGGCCGTCTGCTGGTGCAGCAACCCTCGCCAGCTCAGCTCATCGAGAAACGACGTTGTCTGAGCCACACCACTCATCGTGTAAAGGATAGCGGACTTCTCTACCGACCGCGGGCCGGCGCAGTCGTGGCGTGGGAGTGATCGGGCGCCGGGTAATAGGGGGCAATCGCATCGATAGCGGCCCGCAGCTGCTCGACGAGCGCCGGGTCTGCCGCCTGCTTGGTCTTCATGGCAGCGACCATGACCGCGTGATGCTGCACGAGCTTCATGACGTAGTCATTCCACCCCTTCGATCCCTGCCGGGCCGGTTTGACACGCTGGTTGAGAAAGTACTGCGCGATCGTGTCCTGGATCTTCGTCGCGTGCAGCTCCTTGTTCGTCGTCCACCGAACGACCTGCTGCTGTGACTGGGCATCGTGCCCGCCGGCCAGCGCGATGATCTGATCGATGGCCTTGGCGATGGTGGTCGCATCCTCCTGCATCTGCACGATCCGGGCGTGATCATCGTAGATGCCGCACGGGATCTCGCAGTGGGCCGACGCGCCGGGCTGGCCAATGGTGAGCAGGATCGATGTTGCCGCGCCGGCGGCGACGGCGGTGAGGATCGTGGATCGTCGCATGGACAGTGCTCCTTTCAACCGGATTCCCTGGTGCGTCCGCGACGCTGCGAACACGCCGAACGAACAGAATACCAATGCTCAACCCGCGATTCGGACCGAATGTTCCTCGTCGCCCCGTCCCAGGGTGCCGGTTGGTGCCGCGACCGACCCCGTGGACCATGGTGAAGGTCATCGGGGGACGGTGGGTTCGACCGGGGGTTCGCTTGCTCAGCCCCAGGCAGCTGTTCAGGGCCGTCGGATGGGGAGCGCTCAGATCAGCCCCGCGTCGTCCGCCCAGCCGGCGATCTCGTCCCTGATCTTCTGCCGCGAGAACCAGGCGAGCATGAAGATGGGGATGCCGATGCCGAACACTAGGGTCATGCAGGCCCCGAACGCCAGTCCTGCGACCTGCCCGGCCGCCCCCATCTGCTGCGCCTCCTGAGGGATCTGCATCTGAATGTACATGTTGACGATGAAAGCGAGCACCGACCAGGGAATCGCGACCCACGCCCAGATCTTGCAGAGCGTGACCCCCTCGGCGCGCCGCCGGATGACCTTGATGGAGCCGATCATGAGCAGAGTCGCCAGCACGAGGCCGATCAGCCCGGCGCCGACCGACCATCCCGTCGGCGGCTTTGCCGCCTGCATCGCCTGAATCTGCTGCTCGGGCACGTTGCCGGAGCTGTTCATGAAGTCGACCATCGTCGACCAGAACACGGGCGTCAGAAGCCCGCAACAGCCCCCCACGAGCCCCAGCGAGGCGAGCACGATGCCCGGGACGCCGATGCCCGTGGGCCAGCTCGACGGCTTGTCCGGCATCTCCCCGATCTCCGAGGGAGGCGACATTTCAGGCGACGTTTCGTCGGGCGTGTCCATCCAACTTCTTCCCTAATGGCTAGAGGCTCTTGGCGAGTGGCTCTCTTCTAGAACTGCCTCAGGAATCGAGCATCGTTCTCGAACATCCACCGGATGTCCGCGATCCCGTACTTCCGCATCGCGATGCGGTCGATGCCCAGACCGAAGGCGAAACCGGTCCATTGCTCCGGATCGTACCCGACGGCCTCGAAGACATTCGGGTCGACCATCCCACAGCCGCCCAGCTCGACCCACTGCCAGCGGCCCTTGACCTTCATCTTCATGTCCACCTCGGCCGAGGGCTCCGTGAACGGGAAGAAGCTCGGCCGCATGCGGACCTCGCCCTGGGGTCCGAAGTAGGCCTTGGCGAACTGAAAGAGTGTCGTCTTGAGATCGACCATCGTCACCCCGTGATCGACGTAGAGACCCTCCACCTGGTGGAACATGCTGAAGTGGGTCGCGTCGTGGGTGTCCGGCCGGTACACGCGGCCGATCGAGATCACCTTCAACGGAGGCTGCACCTTCGTCATGGTGCGGATCTGGACCGTCGACGTCTGGGTCCGCAGCATCAACCCGTGCTTGAGGAAGAAGTTGTCGCGCGGATCGCGGGCCGGGTGGCCCTGGGGGATGTTCAGCGCATCGAAGTTGTGCCACTCGTCCTCCACCTCGGGCCCATGGGCCACGGAGAACCCCATGCGACCGAAGACCTCGACGACCTCGTCGATCGTGCGGCTGAGAACGTGACGCCGACCCTGACCCGTGGTCAGTCCCGGTTCGGTGACGTCGATCTCCGGCCCCCGCGTGCCCGACTCCAGCTCCGCCTTGCGAGCGGCAAAGGCGGCCTCAAGTGCCTGCTTGACCTCGTTGAGCCGCTTGCCCACGGCAGGCTTGTCGGCCTTGGAGACGTCCTTCATCCGCGGCATGACGGCGCGGAAGCGACCCTTGGTGCCGAGGTAGCGGATGCGCCACTGCTCCAGGGCATCGGCCTCCGCCGCGGCGGCCAGCTCTTCGAGACCCGATGCTTCAAGCTGTTCGAGTTCCTTGAGCATGAGCGGGTCGCAACGGTCGCGTCGAGATCAGCTCTCGGGTTTCTCCTGGTCGGGCGCCGACGGCGGCTCCTCGACCGCCGTCGCGGCGGGCCCCGCGGCTGCCTCCTCCTCGGTTGCCGGGGCGCTCTTGCGCTTCCGGGCCGCGAAGGCGGTCCGCTTGTCGGCCTGGCGGCGCCGGCCGGAAATGCCGCCGCCCACCTGCGGCCCCTCCTCGACACCGGTGAGCTGCAGCAGCACCAGGTCCGTCCCGTCGCCGAGCCGATGCCGCCCCGTCTTGATGACCCTGGTGTAGCCTCCCTCGCGGTCGGCGAACAGGGGGGCGACCTTCGTCATGATGTGCTGGACGAGTCGGGGCGCCTTGCGGACCTCGCCGTAGCGGTTGAACTCGATCTCACCGGCATCGGGCAGATCGAAGTAGGCGTTGTCCTTCCGCGCGTCCGGGACGTTGTCATCGGCGACCCAGCCGTGGATCTTGCGATCACTGAGCCGGGCCTCGATCTGCCGTCGGGACTGCAGGCCGCCGCGCTTGGCGATGGTGATGATCTTCTCGACGAAGGGCTGAACCGCCTTGGCCTTCGGCGCCGTCGTCTCGATCTCACCATGCTCGAACAGCCCGGCCGCCAGGTTGCGGAGCATGGCCCGGCGATGCTCACTGTCGCGTTTGAGTTTCTTTCCGAACACACGGTGCCGCATGGTGACCACCTGACCTTCGTTGCGCGGCGGAGCTCCGCCGAATCCCTGACTCCTACCCTAACTCTGCATCTGCGGCTCGGCCGGCTGGCCTTCGGACAGCGACATGCCCAGACTGAGGCCCATCTCCTCCAGCTTGCGCTTGACCTCGCGGAGCGACGTCTTTCCGAAGCTGCGGACCGCCAGCAGCTCCGCCTCGTCCTTGCGCACCAGCTCGCCGACCGTTCGAATGTCGGCGGACTCCAGGCAGTTGCCGGCTCGCACGGAGAGGTCCAGCTCGCCGATGGGCATGTCGAGCTTGCGGAGCAGCTCCTCGTCGACGCTGGCCGCGGCACTTGCCTCGGCCGAGACCTGGTCGGTCCCCAGCTCAAAGTACTGCACGAACGGGTTGAGGTGCTTGCGGAGAATCTTGGCCGCCTCCACGAGCGTCATCTCCGGCGACATCGTCCCATCCGTCCAGATATCCATGATGAGCCGGTCGTAATTGGTCTTGTGCCCGATTCGCGTGTCCTCCACGCGGTAGCGCACACGCTGCACGGGGCTGAACAGTGCGTCGATGGCGATCTCGCCGATGATCTCTTCCTCCCGATCGGCGTATTGTTCGGAAGCGGGCCTGTAACCTCGACCCTTGGCGACCCTCAGCTCGCACTCGAAGTCGATCTCGTCGGTGAGCGTCGCGATCACGTGATCGGGATTATGGATGGTGACCGCGGTGTCCGCCTCGATGAGATCGGCCGTGACCTCGCCGGGCCCCGTGGCCGCCAAACGCATCGTCTTGGGCTCGTCACTGTCGAGGCTGATGACGAGGCTCTTGATGTTGAGAATGATGTCAACGACGTCCTCGAGCACGCCGGGGATCGTCGAAAACTCGTGCTGCACACCCTCGATCTTCGCGCTGATGACGGCTGCGCCCTCGATCGACGACAGGAGGATCCGACGAAGGCTGTTGCCGACCGTCGTCCCGAATCCGCGCTCGAACGGCTCCACCACGAACCGGCCGAACGTGTCGGTCCTCGAACGATCATCCGATTTCACCTGAGCCGGAAGCTCAAGACCTCGCCATCGAACATGCATTGGTGATGCTCCAGACCCTCAGCAGTCGTTTGTCAATGTCCCTCGAGCCCTCGGAGCTCACACGAGTCCTGCTGAACAACTCGCGTGCTCCTTCTTTCCCGAGGAGCCATGAGCCATTAGCCATGAGCCAAGAGAGGATGAATCGCGGCACCGCCCTATTGGCTCATGGCTATTGGCTAATGCCTTCTTCCTCAGACCCTTCTCCGTTTTCTCGCCCGACATCCGTTATGTGGAATCTGCGTATGGTCCTCGACGGCGCTGATGCGGAGGCCGTTGGCCTGCAACGCCGTGATTGCGCTCTCCCGCCCGGAGCCCGGACCCTTGACATGAACCTCCAGCTCCCGCATGCCCATTCGCTTGACCTTCACCGCCACCTTCTCGGCCGCCCGGGACGCGGCGAACGGGGTGGCCTTGCGCGCGCCCTTGAAGCCGACCGTGCCCGCGGAGTCCCACGCGAGCGTCTCGCCGTTGACGTCGGTGACCGTGATCATCGTGTTGTTGAACGTCGCCCGGATGTGAGCGATGCCCTTGATCACGTTCTTGCGAATCTTCTTCTTCTTGGCCATCCAATTCCCTGCTGACTCACGGCGAATGCCGATCGCTGTTGCCTTAGTGACCCTTGACGCCCTTCTTGCCCGCCACCGTCTTCTTGCGGCCCTTCCGTGTTCGGGCGTTGCACCGGGTGCGCTGCCCGTGGACGGGCAGACCCTTGCGATGACGCTCGCCCCGGTAGCTGCGGATGTCCTTGAGACGCTGGATGTGCTGCTGCACCTGCCGACGCAGGGAGCCCTCGATGATGTAGCCGCCGTCGATGATGGACGCGATCTGGCCCACCTCCTGATCGGTCAGCTCCGTGGCGCGCTTCTCTGCGTCGACGCCGGCCTCGGACAGGATCACGTCGGCCGACTTCGGTCCGATGCCGTGGATGTACCGCAGCGAGTAGCGGATCTTCTTGTTGTCCGGAATGTCGACGCCGGCGATTCGTGGCACGGTCGATCCTCCGTCAGCCCTGGCGCTGCTTGAGCCGCGGGTTCTTCTTGTTGATGACGTACCGCTTGCCCTTGCGGATGACGATCTGGCAATCCTTGGTGCGTCGCTTGATGCTGCTGTGGACTTTCATGGTGGGTGGAGGGGCTGGGGGTTAGGGGTGAGACAGGGGTCAGTGCCGGTACGTGATGCGGCCCTTGGTCAGGTCGTAAGGGCTGAGCTCGACGGTCACCTTGTCACCGGGGAGGATTCGGATGAAGAACTTCCTCATCTTGCCGCTCACGTAAGCCAGGATGCGTTGATCGTTTTCCAGCTTGACCCGGAACCTGGCGTCCGGAAGCGCCTCGGTGACCTCGCCCTCGAGCGTGATCTTTTCCTCTTTTGGCATAAGCGTGTTCGTCCGCTTACCTCTCCTGCCGGCGGCGGTTTTGCCCATGGTCAACTTCGGCACCGCGCGGACCGACCGCGGAGTGTGACGGATCAACGCCGTTTCGCGTTTCCGAACCCCGGATGCCGGGTTTGGGGGCCGCCAGACCTGCCTGGAGAGGCAAGTCGGGAAGTATACCGGGCACCCGGGCATTCTCAAGTGTCTGACGATACGAACGTCTACCAAACATGGCTCGGCTCAACGGGTCCTTGGGTTGCGGAGTCGGCTCGGTCGGCCCTGCTCGCCCGCCGACAGAAAGCCCGAGTAGTTGCGCATGAGCAGGTTCGCCTCGATCCGCTGCATGAGGTCGAGGCCGACGCTCACCACGATCAGGAGCCCCGTCCCCCCCAGGAAGCTGGCCACGAAGAACGGGATCGACATGTGCTTGGCCACGATGGAGGGGATGACCGCGATCACGGCCAGGAACCCCGCGCCCACGTAAGTCACGCGCTCCATGACGGTTTCGAGGTACTCGGCCGTCCGGGGCCCCGGTCGTAGGCCGGGGATGAAGCTGCCGTGGTCGCGAAGCTGCTTGGCCATGTCCTCCGGGCTGAACACGACCGTCGTCCAGAAGTAGCTGAAGAAGTAGATGAGCAGGATCTCGCAGATGACGTAGGGGTATTCCCCGATCTGGACATTCTGGGAGAGGAACCCCGTCACGTTGGGCCACCAGCTGTACCAGACGTCCGACGGCGTCACCGCGGCCCGCGTGTTCATCCAGCCGAAGATGGCCGAGGGGAAGATCATCAGCGAGCTGGCGAAAATGATCGGCATCACGCCGGCATGGTTGATCCGCAGCGGCAGGTAGTGACGCTGACCGCCGTAGACCTTTCTTCCCCGCGTGTGCTTGGCCTGCTGAATGGGAATCCGGCGCTGAGCAACCGTGATGAGGATCGCGCCCGCCACCACGAACACGAAGGCAGCCACGAGGAAGATGAGACCCATGACGCCAAGCGTCTTGGCCTCCGACTGCTGGCTGGGATCGAAGTTGCTCATGATCCACTGCACGGCATTGGGCATACGCGAGATGATCCCGGCCGTGAGGATGAGCGACACGCCGTTTCCGATTCCGTACTTGTCGATCTGCTCGCCCAGCCACATCAGGAAGCAGCTGCCGGCGGTGAGCGAGGTGAGACCCGCCAGGTAGAAGACCAGCCGGTTGGGCGCGACGGTGAACTCGGGCTGGACGATGCCGCGAGCCTCCATGTACTTCATCCACATGATCGCCTGGATCACGCACAGCCCGACCGTGGCGTAGCGGGTCCACTCGGTGATCTTCTGCTGGCCGGTGGCGCCTTCCTTCTTGAGCTCCTGCAGCCGCGGCACGGCCGTCTGGAGCAGCTGGAAGATGATCGCCGCCGTGATGTACGGCATGATGCCGAGACCGAAGACGGTCGACTGCCCGAAGTCGCCGCCCGTGAAGATCGATGCGTACTCCAGGAAGCGGCCGAAGCCGCCGGCAGACTGGCTCGCGTCCTCGGCGGCCTTGGCCAGCGCCGTCTGATCAACCCCGACCAGCGGCACGAAGAAGCCGATGCGGTAGATCACCAGCATCGACATCGTGAAGAGGACGCGGTTCCTCAGATCGGGGATTCGGAAGATGTTGATGAGGGCTTGGAGCACGGGGGAGTGGGGTCAGGGCTTGGGCTTGGCGGCCTTCTTTTCCTTCGCGGGCTTGTCGGACTTGTCGGGCTTGTCGGCCTTGGCGGCCGGCTGGTCGGGGGACTTGGCCTTGTTCCGGGGGGTGGCCGAGCGGACCCATTTCTTGCGGACGACGACGGTGACCGTGCCGCCGGCCGCCTCGATCTTCTTGCGAGCCGACTCGGAGAACTTCGCCGCCGTGACGTCGAGCTTCTTGGACAGCTCACCGTCACCGAGGATCTTCAGGGGAAGCGACGTGTCGCGGATGAGGCCGGCACCCGCCAGCGACTCCACCGTCACGGCGGCGCCTGGCGAGCAGTGGGTCTCCAGGTGACGGACGTTGACGACGTGGAAGAGCCGGCGGAACTGCGTGTTGGGGAACCCGCGTTTGGGCATGCGGCGGATCAAGGGCATCTGGCCACCCTCGAAGCCGGTTCGCTTCTTCCAACCGGAGCGGGACGCAGCACCCTTGTGGCCGCGGCCGGCCGTCTTGCCGTTGCCGCTGCCCTCACCGCGCCCGATGCGCTTGCGTGCCTTGTACTTCCCGACGGACTTCGTGATCTCGTGGATCATCATGATGACGCTGTTCCCTCCGCGCGACGGCGGCTCACTTCTCCGGATTCTCGGTCGGCGCGGGTGTTTCCGATGGGGCCGGCGGGGCCTCGGCCACCGCCGCGGGCTGATCGGCCTCCGCGGGCTTCTCGGGGCGGGGCTCGTCGGGTCGGCGACGCCCGCGCCCGCCGCCGCGGGGCTTCCTGCCCTGGCGTCCACCCCTCGCTTCAAGCCCCTTGGGAGCGGCCATCGGTGTGACGCCGGCTCTCGTCGGCGGCATGAAGGCCCGGCCCCTCTCGATCGCCTCCTCCACCTCGGTGGCCGCGATCCCGACGCCGCGAAGCGTCTCGATGACGCCCTTGGAGCGCAGCTGCTCCAGCCCGTTGATCACCGCCTTGACGAGATTCTTGGGGTTGTTGGACCCGAACGACTTGGTCAGGCAGTCCTGGATGCCCAGCATCTCCAGCGGCGCGCGGACGGCCGCGCCGGCAATGACGCCGGCCCCGGGCGCCGCGGGCAGCAGCCGCACGACGCACGCGCCGAAGCGGCCCGTGACCACGTGCGGAATGGTGCGGCCCTGCATCGGGAAGGACTGCATCTTCCGGCGGGCCTCCTTCTGAGCCTTCTCGATGGCGGGCGGCACCTGGTTCGCCTTGCCGTAGCCGACGCCCAGCCGACCCGCGCGGTCGCCCACGACCACCAGCGCGGCGAAGCTGAACCGCCGGCCACCCTTCACGGTTGCCGCGGTTCGATAGACGCCGACCGTCGTCGATTCAAGTGCCGCAGTCTCGTCAATAACCTCGCGCATGTCTTCCCTAATGGCTAATGGCTAATGGCTCTCTTCAAAACTTCAACCCTGCTTCCCGCGCCGCATCCGCCAGGGCCTTGATGCGACCGTGGTACCGGCGGCCCCCGCGATCGAAAACGACACGCTCCACCCCCGCCTTCTTCGCCCGGTCGGCGACCGCCTGGCCGACCTTTGCCGCAGCATCGCGGTTGCCGCCCGGGCTGACCGGCTGCTTCTTGTCACGCGTGGAGGCGGCCGCGAGGGTGGTGCCGGACAGGTCGTCGATGACCTGGGCGTAGATGTGCTGGAGGCTCCTGAACACGGCCAGACGCGGCCGCTGGGGGGTGCCGATGATGCGCCGACGAATGCCCTTGCGGCGGCGGCGGCGGCGTTGGCTTTTGAGCTCGATTCGATCCATGATGCGCTGCTTCCCGGCTCTCAGGAGCCGAAGACTTTGCCCTGCTTGCGAATGATCACCTCATCGTCGTACTTGATGCCCTTGCCGTTGTAGGGCTCCGGCGGCCGGTTGGCGCGGATCTTGGCCGCGAACTGGCCGACCGCCTGCTTGTCCACGCCCGTGAGCGTGATCGCGTTCTTCTCGATCGCGACCTCGATGCCGCCGGGGATGGGCAGCTCGCGTGGCTGGCAGTAACCCACGTTGAGCTGGATCTGCTTTCCCTGGAGCTTGGCCCCCCAGCCGACGCCCACGATCTCGAGCTTCTTGGTGTAGCCCGTGACGACGCCCGTGATCATGTTGGCGATCAGGGCGCGGGTGAGCCCCCAGTAAGCCCGCATCTGTCCGATCCTCGTCTGCTCCGGCGTGATGGAGCAGATGATGCGGTTCTCGCCCTCCTCCCACGTGACCGACACCTCCGGCCGGTGGGTCATCGAGAGCTTGCCCTTGGGCCCCTCCACCGAGACCACGCGGCTCTGCGTATCGATCGTGACACGCACCCCGCTCGGCACCTGAATTGGCTTCTTTCCTATTCGAGACATCTGCTTCCCTAATACCGAACCCCGAACCCCTAACTCACTATCGCAACCACTTCCCCGGCCACGTTCTCCTCCCGGCACCGACGGTCGCTCAGCACACCCTTGTTCGTCGAGACGATGGCAACTCCCAGCCCCTGCATGGGCCGGGGAAGATCAGCCACCTTGCTGTAGACCCGACGTCCCACCCTGGAGGCCCGGTCGATCGAATGCAGGATCATCTCGCCGCGGGGCCCGTACTTCAGCGTGACGCGAAGAATGCCCTGCCGGCCGTCATCGATCACGTCATACTTCGTGATGTAGCCCTCCTCGACAAGCACCTGGGCCACGCCGCGGTTCAGCTTGTTATTCAGGCAGTCCACGACGGGCGCGTGATTGCGCACCGCGTTGCGGATGCGTGTGAGCATGTCTGCGGTGAGATCCTGCTGTGACATCCTACCAGCTCGCCTTTCGCATCCCCGGAATCAGGCCGCGCAAGGCGAGCTCGCGAAGCACGATCCGGCTGATGCCGAACTTGCGATAGACGCCACGCGCGCGACCGGTGATCTGGCACCGGTTGCGCTTCCGCGTGGAGAACTTGGGTTCCTTGTTCATTCGGGCAAATACTCGCTTGCTTGCCATGGGGATTGGTGCCCTTCGTGCTTCGTGCCTTCGTGTGCCTACGTGCCTACGTGCCTACGTGCCTACGAGTCTTCGTGCCTTACAAACGGCAATCCGAGCTCCGCAAGCACGAACTTGCTCATTTCGGGGTTTGAGTTCTCAAAGACGACGTTGATATTCATGCCGTGCATGAAGTTGATGTTGGACATGTTGATCTCGGGCCAAACCGCCTGTTCGTGAAGACCCATGGAGTAGTTGCCGGCCGGATCGAATGAGGTGTCCTTCAGCCCGCGGAAGTCGCGGATGCGGGGGATGGCCAGGTGAATGAGCCGCTCGAGAAAATGCCACATCCTCTCGCCCCGCAAGGTGACCATCATGGCCGACGGCGCGCCCTCCCGGACCTTGAAGTTCGAGACCGACTTGCGAGCTTTGACAACGACGGGCTTCTGGCCGCTGATCGTGGTCAGCGTGCCGATCACGGTGTCGCGAATCTCGGGCTTGAGCTTCTGGTTCTCCAGGAAGCGCCCGATCCCGCAGTTGATCACGACCTTGACCACCCGCGGCAGCTCGTGCACGTTGCGCAGCTTGAACTGTTCCTTCGCCTTGGGGGCAACGGTCTCCTCGTACAACACTGCGAGCTTGGGTTTCGTCTTGGGGGGAGCGACCATCAGCGGGTTCCTACTTCGCGGTCTTCTTGCGCTTCTTCGTCATCTTCCTCTTGGTCGGGGCCTTGGCTCGGGCCGGGGCCGCATGCCCCGCCTTCGGGCCGTGCAGGGTGTGAAGCTCGGTGCTGTCGCGGACCGCGACCCTCACCTTGGAGCCGTCCTCGGTGGTCTCCCACCGGACGCGTGTCGGCTTGCCGCCCACGACGGGGCTGACGTTGCTCACGTGGATGGGCATCTCGCGGCGGACGATGCCTCCCTGCGGGTTCGCCTGCGAGGGCTTGATGTGCTTGGAACGGATGTTCACGCCCTGCACGACCACGCGGTTGGCCTTCGTGAGCACGCGGAGCACCTCGCCCGTCGCCCCGCGGTCGTTGCCCGCGGTGACGATCACCGTGTCTCCCTTGCGAATGTGCCGTGCCATGATCAGACGACCTCCGAGGCCAGCGAAACGATCTTGAGATAGTTCTTCTCACGCAGCTCGCGGGCCACTGCGCCGAAGATGCGTGTACCGCGCGGATTGCCGTCCTTCTCGATGAGGACGCATGCGTTCGAATCGAAGCGGACGTACGAGCCGTCGGCGCGGCGGGTCGGGAACTTCGTGCGGACGATGACCGCGAAGACCTTGTCGCCGGTTTTGATCTCCGCGTTCGGCAGCGCCTTCTTGACCGAGCACGTGACGCGGTCGCCCACACCGGCGGTCCGCCGCGTGTACCTGCCGCGGGCCGTGGAGCCCCGGAGGATACCGATCACCGCGACCTCCTTGGCCCCGCTGTTGTCGGCGACGTTGATTCGAGTTTCCTTCTGGATCATGACCGGCGTCTCACGACTTGCTCTTCTTCTTCTTCTTGGTCTTCTTCTTGGTCTTCTTCTTGGTGGTGCTCTTTTTCCTCGCCGGCGCCGCGATCGCCCCCACTGACGTTTCCAGAACCCGCAGCAGGACCCAGGACTTGGTCTTGGAAATCGGCCGGCACTCGGCAACCTCGACGCGGTCACCGGCCTTGGAGGCGTTGTCCTCGTCGTGGACGTGCAGCAGCGTGCGGCGGCGGATGTACTTGCCGTACTTCGGGTGCATCACCGTGAAGCGGATCGCCACCTTGCGGGTCTTGTCGCGGGTATCGGATTCGACGATTCCCACCCGCCGGGGGCTGCGCTCGGGGATCTTGATTTCCTTGAGACGATCCACGATTACTCCTGCGCTTTCTTGCGCGACATCTCGGCTTCGACCGCCCGCTGGCGGGCGTTCTGCTCAGTCAGCAGCCGCGCGACGTCTGATCGAACCTTCGCGAACTGCGACGTGTCCTCGATCTTCTCGGTGACCGCCTGGGTGCGGAGCTCGAAGCGCTTCTGCCGAAGGCGGCCGATCTCCACCTCGATCTCCTCGTCGCTGAGCTTGTGTACTTCTTTTGCTTTCATCTCTCGTGACTGATGGCTGTTTGGCGAATGGCTGATCGCTTCCCTAAACCGCAAATCTCCGCCCGACGAACCGGCAACGCACCGGCATCTTGTGCGCGATCCGCGCGAAGGCCTGTTTCGCCAGCGTCTCCGGAACACCGGCGATCTCGTACAGAATCGTGCCGGGCTTCACCCGGGCCGCCCAGAAGTCCGTGTCCGCTTTGCCCTTGCCCATGCGGGTCTCCAGCGGCTTCTTGGAGACGGGCTTGTCGGGGAAGATGCGGATGTAGACCTTGCCCTGACGTCGAAGAAAGTGCTGGGCCGCGATCCGCCCCGCCTCGATCTGGCGAGCCGACACCCAGTGGGCCTCCAGAGCCTGGAGCCCGTAGTCGCCGAACGCGACGTAGTTGCCGCGCGTGGCATTGCCGCGCAGCGTGCCACGCATCTGCTTTCGGAACTTGATTCGCTTCGGCATCCGCATCGGACGTGTTCCTCACTCAGCGACGACCACGGGCACGGGCCCGCGCGCCGGCCGCCTTTGAATCCAGCTGCTCCTCTTCGGCATCGGTGTACATACCCTTGAAGACCCAGACCTTCACCCCGATCGTGCCGTAGGTCGTGCGGCTGGTCACGCACGCGTAGTCCACGTTGGCCTGCAGCGTCGACAGCGGGATCGACCCGAGCCGCGTCTGGAACCGCCGCGACATCTCGGCGCCGCCCAGCCGCCCCGACACCTGGATCCGGACTCCCTTGGCCCCGGCGTGCATGGCCGCCTCGCACCGCTGCTTGAGCAGGCGGCGGAAGTTGGACCGCTTCTTCATCTGCTCGGCGACGGCTTCGGCGATGAGCGTGGCGTCGGTGTCGGGATTCTGGACCTCGATGATCTTCGTCGACACCTTGCGTCCGGTCAGGGCCTGCAGATCCTGGGTGAGCTGGTCGATCTCCTGTCCCTTGGGGCCGATGACCAGACCCGGTCGGGCCGTCTTGAGAACGACCGTCAGCTCCTCGCGGGTGCGCTCGATGTGGATGTCCGAAACCGCGGCGAACGGCGGCGTCCGGTTGAGCCGCTTGTCAACGTAGCGCCGGATCTTGAAATCCTCCACGAGCAGCTCGGCGAACAGCGCCTTGGGCGCGTACCACCGGGACTTGTGCCCCTCGGTCACCCCGACGCGAAAGCCGAATGGATGGGTCTTCTGCCCCATGGGTCAGCTCCTCTGATCCACCGTCACGTACAGGTGGCTCGAGTACTTCTGGAAAGGATGGGCGCGGCCTCGATCCTTCGGCCGCCAGCGCTTCATGCTCGGGCCTTCGTCCACACGCGATTCGCTCACGTAGAGGCTGTGGACATCGGCGTCCTGCTCCTCGGCGTTGGCGATAGCGCTCTTCAGGACCGCCTTGAAGTACCACGCGGCCCGCTTCTTGGAGAACTCCAACGCGGTCATCGCCTCGTCGATGCGCTGCCCCCGGATCAGGTCCGCCACGAGGCGGGCCTTGCGAGGGGCGATGCGGGCATATCGATGGATGGCTTGGTAACTCATGAGAGACACTCTCACCGGGACTAGCGGCCCTTCACCCCTTCCTTCTTGTTCGTGTGACCTCGGAACATCCGGGTCGCGCTGAACTCGCCGAGCTTGTGGCCGACCATGTCCTCCGTGCAGAACACGTCGATGAAGTGCCGGCCGTTGTGAACCTGGAAGGTATGCCCGACGAATTCGGGAACGATCGTGCACGCCCGCGCCCACGTCTTGATCGGGGCGCGGCGGTTGTCCGCGTTGAGATGCTGCACCTTCTTGAACAGCTTCTCATCGACGTGCGGCCCTTTCTTTGTTGATCGAGACATCAGACGATTCCTTACTTGCTCAGCTTGAGCTGCCCGTATCGCTTCGACTTGCGCCGACGGAGAATGCGGTCATCCGTCCACTTGTTGCGCGGCCGCGTGCGGCCGCCCTTGGACTTGGTGCCCGAGGCGCTGGCCGGCTCCCGGCCGCCCTTGGAGCGACCCTCGCCGCCGCCCAGCGGATGGCAGGCGTGGTCCTTGGCCACGCCGCGGACCTTGGGCTTGCGGCCGCGATGCCGGTTGCGGCCCGCCTTGCCGAGCTTGATGTTCTGGTGGTCGGTGTTGTCGAGCTGACCCACGGTGGCCCGGCACTCCACGGACACCTGCCGGATCTCACCCGACGGAAGCACCAGCGTGGCCCAGCGGCCCTCGCGGTTGGAGAGCCTCGCCCCCGATCCGGCTGAACGGCACAACGCGCCGCCCTTTCCGGGCTCGAACTCGATGTTGTGGACGGTGAGACCGGTGGGGATGTACTTGAGCGGCATGCAGTTGCCGGCCTTGGGCTCGATCGCCGCGGCGGAGCTGAGCAGGACCTCGCCGTCGGTGACGCCTTGCGGCGCCAGGACGTACCGCTTCGTGCCGTCCTCGTATTGAAGCAGTGCGATGTGGCACGTGCGGTTGGGGTCGTACTCGATGCCGACCACGGTCGCCGGCACGTCGTCCTTGGTGCGTTTGAAGTCGATGAGGCGATACCGCCGCTTGGCCCCGCCCCCGCGACCGCGCACGGTGACCTTGCCCTGGTTGTTGCGGCCGCCCGACTTCGGCAGCGCGCGCAGCAGCGTCTTCTCCGGCACTCGCTTGGTCACCTCCGTATGAAGGTTGACCGAGGCTTTCCGCCTCCCCGGTGTCGTCGGCCTGTAAAGTCGAAGTCCCATGACGCTCTTGTTCTTCCCTAATGGCTAATGGCGAGTGCCTAAACGTTCTCTTTAGAACAGCTCAATCCGATCGTCCGGATGGACCTTCACGATCGCCCGCTTGGTCGGGGCGGTGCGAATCATGCCGTAGCGGTACCGCCGGCTCTTGCCCGCAAGGTTCTGGGTGTTCACGCTGACAACCCGAACGCCGTACAGCTCCTCGACCGCCTTCTTGATCTGCGGCTTGGTCGCGCCGGGGGTCACGGCGAAAGCGTACCGGTTGAGCTCGGCGGAGAGGTACGTCGATTTCTCCGTGATCAGCGGCTTCTTGATGACGTGTGTCGGTTCCCTCATCGCTTCTTCTTCTTCTTCTTGTCGTTGACCTCGGCGCCCCAGGCGGAGCCGTCGAGGAAAGCCTGCAACGAGGCCTTGTCCGTAACGAGGAAGCGGTGGTTGAGCAGATCGAACGCGTTGAGCTGCGGGATGCGGATGGTGTCCACGTCCGGCAGGTTACGGGCGCTGAGCGCCGCGTTGCGGTTGGCCGAGCCCAGCGCCACGAGACACGTTCGATCCACGCCGACCGCTTTCAGCACGGCCTTGAGGTCCCTGGTCTTGGGCACCTCGAAGCTCAGGTCGGCGAAGCACTTCACCTCGTCATCGACCAGCTTGGCCAGCAGGGCGTTGCGATTCGCGAGCCGCCGCATCTTGGAGGGCATGCTCAGGCGAAAGGCGTCGTGGGTCTTGGTCTTGGCGAAGGCGACGCCGCCGCCGCGTCTGATGTTCGTTCGACGCGTTCCCATTCGGGCATTGCCGGTGCCCTTCTGGCGGTACAGCTTGCGGGTCGAGCCGTCGACGCTGGAGCGGCCGCGCGTCCGGGCCGAGCCCTGGCGTCGGTTGGCATGAAACATGACGTACGCCTGCTTGAGGAGCTGCGGCCGGACCTCCGCGCCCAGCTGCGTCTCATCGATGTCGAGCGTCTCGACCTGCTTGCCCTGCTTGTCATAGACAGGCAATTTGATCATCGTTCGTACCTGACGGATGTTTCCGTCGTTGCGCCGCACCCTCCGCGACTCTCCGGTTCTTGTCGGGCAGGGTTATTGACTCGGCTACGTGCAATCGTGTCGGCGTCGCCCCGGCTGCGAGGCGACAGGCGGCTCATTTCGCCGCTCTGGACTTACTCCTGTGGAGACGCTTGGCGTCACGAATGAAAAGAAGCCCCTGGTTCGGGCCCGGAACAGGTCCCTTGACCAGGAGCAGGTTGCGCTGCGGATCGACGCTCACCACGTCCAGGCTCCGCGTGGTCACCCGGCTGCCGCCCATGCGGCCGGCCATACGCTTGCCCTTCTTGACCTTGGGGCCGGTGCCCAGGTCGGTCGCGTGGCCGCCGATCGACCCCGCCGATCGGTGCTTGCGCTCGGTGCCGTGGCTCGCCCCCAGGCCCCGGAAGCCGTGCCGCTTCATGACCCCCGCGAACCCCTTGCCCTTGGAGGTGCCGATGACGTCCACGAACTTCACGTCCTCGAAGACGCTGACGTCCATCGTCTGGCCCAGCTCGTAGCCCTCGGCCGCCTTGTCATCGGCAAGACGCAGCTCGCTGTGGAAGCGACGCGGGGCCACGCCGGCTCGGGCGTCGTGGCCGATCTGCGGGATGGTGGAGCGGCGGGGCTTGATGTCGCCGAACCCCAGCTGGATCGCGCTGTACCCGTCCGACTCGGTCGTCTTGATCTGGGTGACCGCGCACGGACCGGCTTCGATCACGGTGACGGGGACGTTGGTCCCGTCCGCCGTGAAGTAGCGGGTCATGCCGATCTTTCGTCCCAACAGGGCGGGCATGGTGTGCTCCAACGAAAACGAGCGGCCCACTCAGGTCGCTCGCACAAAAGGCTACGCCTTTATCTTGATGAAAACGCCGGCCGGGACCACCAGACGATTGAGGGCCTCGACCGTGCGAGCATTCGGCTCGGTGATGTCGATGATTCGTTTGTGCGTCCTGATTTCGAACTGCTCGCGCGACTTCTTGTCGATAAACGGCGAACGATTGACCGTGTAGATCTCGCGTCGCGTGGGCAGAGGGATAGGCCCTGCCACCTTCGCGCCCGTCCGCTTCGCGTGATCGACGATCTCGCGAGCGGAAAGGTCGAGCGCCTGGTGGTCGTACGCCTCCATTCGGATTCGGATCCGACCGTCAGTCATAGCGCCACATATAAAGCTGCTCGGCCGAACGCGGCGGCTCGACACCCACTCTTACCGCGACCGTCCGAGCGATTGAAGCCTCACAAAGGACGAATCACAGATGATAGGCCCCGCGGCATTGCTGTCAACACGAGGACAAACGAGGCTCCGGGGCCGACCGGCGAGCCGGCGGGGCCGGCTCGATCGACCGGGCCCGGGCCCGTATGCTCCCTGGGGAGCCGTGAGCCGCCCCCCCGCTGCCATGACCAGACCGATCCGGGCCGCCATCCTCGCCGTCCTGCTCGCCGTGACCGGCGGCTCCGCGGAGGCCGCCGCCCCCCGCCGCGGCCTGGCCGCCGAGCCCTTCGTGGCCGAGGCCCTGGGGCTGCGGATGTACCTGCCCGCGGACGCGATCGCCGATGCCCAGGTGGTCGACGAAGCCGTCAGCTACGTCGTCAGCAACCCGCAGACGACCTGGTCCATGCGGATCTCGGCCGTGACCCCGGCCGTGGCGGGGCCCACCGCCGCCGCCCTGGCCGAGGAGCACCTCAAGGCCGTCGAAGCCACCGGGCGGAGGCTCGACATTCTCACCAACGAGGCCCGGACCGTCGGGTCCGTCACGGGGCAGATGCTCTACGTGCAGCAGACGCTCGACGATCAGAAGCCGCTGGTGAGCGGCTGGCTGTTCCTGCCCACGTCGGCACGGAGCTTCGTGGTGCTGACCGTCCTGACCACGGCCGAGGGCTTCGCCAGGCTCCGGCCCGTCTTCGACGCAAGCTTCGCGACGATCGAGCTCCGCAGCCTGGAGGAGCTCGAGCGGCAGCGCAAGGCCCGCTACGAGCGGGCGCGGGCGATCGTCGTGACCTTCAGTCCCGACAAGCTGCGATCCCTTCTCGGTCAGAAGCAGTGGTACCGCATCTACCGCCCGTCGGCTTCGGGGCGGGTCGCCGACGACACCGAGGTCGGGTTCCTGAGCATGCAGTGCCAGGAGGGGATGCGGGGTGAGCTCACGCCGGAACGAAGCACCGAGACGTTCGGGAGCATGGAGGCGGAGACGGGCCTCATGGTGTCCGTCGAGGCCCGGGCGATCATCTCCGCCGAGAAGAACCACTACCTGGACGTCAACGGCCGCTACTGGATGGACTGGGACCGCACCGAGGAGGCGTGGTCGGTTCGCCAGACCCAGCGCATCGGAGCCCACACGCAGACGTCGGCTGAGACCGGCGTGCGGAACAAGGCGACGCTGGACGTGATCCACAGCTCCCGCGAGCAGCTGACCCGCGAGCCCAGCCGCTGGACCATCCCCGACCTCGCCTATCTCTCGCAGCCGGAGGTCTTCCTGCTGGGCCGCCTCCTGCCGCGCGACGGCTCCCTCGACGGCGACCTGGCCTTCTACTTCTACGACACCCGCTCGCGGCGGCTCGCGGAGCGCGTCGATCAATGGCAGCGCACCCGTGACGGCTCCGGCGATTGGCTGCTCACCTCCACGCCGATGCTGGAGGCGGCCATGATCCGCCAGCGGTTCGACGCCAGGGGCGACCGCATCCAGCGAATCGACGGGGACGGCACGCTGACGGAGCGCATCGATCCGGACGATCTGGCGAGGTTGTGGAAGTCGAAGGGGCTGATGGCAAGGTAGTCACTAGCCATTAGCCAAGAAGCACCCGCCATGCTCAAACAGACCGCTGCTCTGTGCACCGCGATCCTGCTCATCCTCGGCTGCAAGGCCGAGAAGGGGCCGGGGTACGACGTGCTCTCGGTCACGCCGGCGGCGGCAATGATCGCCGCCGCGGACATGTACCCGCTCGACG
>JBFGEG010000042.1:0-29224 GCA_041580235.1 Phycisphaerales bacterium | reverse complement strand
TGGTACGCGAGGCTGCGTCAGGGGGTTCGCGGCCCCTGCCTTAGTGGGAAACCGCCTCCAGGGTTTGCGTGCGCTCCGGGCCGACGCTGATGATCTCGATGGGAACGCCCACGAACGCCTCGATCCGGTCCAGGTAGCGACGCGCGTTGCCGGGCAGGCCCGCCCGATCGATCGCCTCGTCGAGCTCCTGGCTCCAGCCGGGCAGGCTCTCGTACACGGCCTCGACCCCGGTCAGCCGCTCGGCATCGGGGATGAACCGGTCGCTGATCGTTCCATCGGGCAGCCGGTAACCCGTGCACAGCTTCAGCTCGTCGAACCCGGACAGCACATCGAGCAGCATGCAGGCGAGCCCCGTCGCGCCGCAGATCATCGCCGAGTAGCGGACAGCCACCAGGTCCAGCCAGCCGCAGCGGCGGGGGCGGTTGGTCGTCGTGCCGTACTCACGGCCGCGGTCGCGGATCCGCTGGCCGATCTCGTTGTCCTGCTCGGTGGGGAAGGGGCCTTCGCCGACACGTGAGGTGTATGCCTTCATCGTGCCCAGAACCCGGCGCAGGTAGCGACCGGGGACACCCGTCCCGGCCGGGATGCCCAGCGTCGAGCAGTTGGAGCTCGTGACGTAGGGGTAGGTGCCGTGATCGATGTCCAGCAGGCAGGCGTTGGCGCCCTCGAAGAGAATGCTGCGGCCGTCCGAGAGGCAGTCGTGCAGCAGGTAGGCGGTGTCGGTGACGTGCGGGCGGATCCGCTGGCCGAAGCCGGCGTACCGCGCGGCCAGCGCGTCGGGATCGAGGGGCGGGGCTTGCACGCCCAGCGCCGCCAGCTCCGCGGTCCGGATGGTGCAGATCACCCTCAGCTTGCGACGCAGGCGTTCGGCGTCGAGCAGCTCGCCGACACGGATCGCCGTCGACCGGTGCACCTTGTCGGCGTACGCCGGACCGATGCCCCGCTTGGTGGTGCCGATCGACAGGTTGGCGCCGTTCTCGGCGGTCTCCGCGAGCACCTGCTCCAGGGCGGCGTCATGCTCCTTGTGATAGGGCATGACCACGTGGGCCCGGTCGGAGATGCGGAGATTCCCGCCCACCTCGACGCCGCGGGCCCGCAGGGCGTCGATCTCCTGGATGAGGACCTCGGGATCGACGACCACCCCGTTGGCGACGACGCACAGCTTGTCCGAGTACAGGATGCCCGCCGGTATCAGGTGCAGGGCGTACCGCTGGTCGCCGACCACGACGGTGTGGCCCGCGTTGGCCCCGCCGTTGTAACGGACGATGACGTCGTGACGGTTGGTGAGCACGTCAACGATCTTGCCCTTGCCCTCGTCGCCCCATTGGAGCCCGACCACCGCCGTGTGTCGGTCGCCGTGGTTATCGGCATGGTTGGAACCGCCGGCCATCGGCCCAATGATACGGGCGCGGCGCGATCAAGGGGGGAATGCCATCTGCCGATACCTCGGAGGTGACCGCCGAGAGCCTCATCCGCATCATGTGCCCCAACCTCTCCTGCCAGCGGGTGCTGGCGGTGCCGGAGGCCGCCCGGGGCAAGGTGGTCCGCTGTCGCGCGTGCGGAATGAACATCCGCATTCCCGCCAGCAAGACCGCCTCGGAGACACCCGATCCCAAGGAGGACGCGGCCTGACACCGGCCCGATCCCGGCGCCCGGTCAGCCCGTCGCGGGTCCCGGCTCGCTGCGGACGACGAAGGTCACGGGCCCGATCGTCACCTGGTCCTCGACCGAGAGCACGGCGTGCTCCACCTTGGCCCCGTTGTGGAAGGTGCCGGTCCCCGATCCGAGATCCTTGAGCTTGACGAGCTGCCCGTCGACCATGATCTCGCAGTGACGCTCCGAGACGGACGGCACGGCCACCCGCACGTCACAGCGGGAGTGACGGCCCACGACCAGCTTGGCCCCCCCGATGGGGAACCGCCGCTCATCCCCGTCGGCGGTCACCATGGCCAGACACATCCGCATCTCGAGCGCCTCCATGCCGGGGTATCATTGGCCCTGGCGAACCAGACGATGTCCTCGCTTGCCCAGCTTACCAGTCACCCGGACGGACTCCAAGTCCCAAGCTCTCCGACCACGGCGGCCGATCTGCCCCTGCAGGGTAGCCCGGTGCCACGCGGCCTGTACGTACACGTCCCGTTCTGCGTCCACAAGTGCCATTACTGCGATTTCTACAGCCTTGTCGACACCCGCGACCGGCAGGCGGCGTTCACGGCCCGGCTCATCGCCGAGATCCGCGCGTCAACCCGGTGGCTCACACGTCCCCTGGAGACGATCTTCGTCGGGGGCGGCACCCCGACGCTGCTGGCGGACGGGCACTGGACGGATCTGCTGGCCGCCCTGCGTGCCTGCGTGCCGCTGGGAAGCGCCCTGGAGTTCACCGTGGAGGCCAATCCCGAGACCGTGACGTCGTCGCTGCTCGACGTGCTCGCGGCGGGCGGGGTCAACCGGCTCAGCATCGGCGCCCAGAGCTTTCACCCGCAACGGCTGGAAACCCTGGAGCGTCGTCACGACCCCGCCAATGTGCGACGAAGCGTGCGGCTGGCTCGCTCCGCCGGCATTGACGATGTCAATATCGACCTGATCTTCGGCATCCCCGGCGAGACGCTCGACGAATGGCGGGCCGACCTGGAAGCGGCCCTTGCCCTGGATCCGAGCCACCTGAGCTGCTACGGGCTGATGTACGAGCCGGGCACGCCGCTGGCGGCGAAGCTCCGGGCCGGGCGGATTCGACGCGTGGGCCAGGACCTGGAGGCCGCGATGTACGAGTCGGCGATGGACACGCTGCAACGTGCCGGGTTCGAGCATTACGAGATCAGCAACTGGGCGCGGCCGGGACGGAGGTGCCGGCACAACCTGCTGTACTGGAGCAACGCCTCGTGGTGGCCGCTCGGCCCCAGCGCCTCCGGTCACGTCGGCGGCGTCCGCTGGAAGAACATCGCGCGTCTGGCTGACTACCTTGAAGTCGGGTCGCTTCCGCCGGTCGTCGATGTCGAGCGTCTGGACGACGACGGCCGGGTCGGCGAGATGCTCATGCTGGGCCTGCGTCTCATCGACGGCATCGAGCAGGAGCACGTGGATGACCTGCTGGCGAGCGGGCACCGCGGCCACGATCGCGACGCGGCCGTCCGGCGGCACCTGGCCTCGGGTCTCCTGGAGCGGTGCGATGGCCGGCTGAAGCTCACACGACACGGCCTGCTGCTGGCCGACACGGTCCTGGCCGACCTGATCTGAGCGGAGAACCACGTCCGGCCCGACCTCGTAGAAACGGCCTGCCTCGAGCCGGTGACAAGGATGGAGCACGTTCGTGGTCAAGCCAGCCAATGCCCGCCCGCCGGGGGACACCGTCCTGGTCGTCCCCTGCTACAACGAGGCCGCGCGGCTGGACGTTGAGACATTCAGGTCCTTCGCCGCCCGGACGCCGGGGGTGCGGTTCCTCTTCGTCAACGACGGCAGCAGCGATAACACGGCTGAAGTGATCGAAGGGCTGCAACGCGCGGATCCGGCCCGTTTCGGCGTGCACGCCCTCGACGTCAACCGCGGCAAGGCCCAGGCCGTGCGGGCGGGGTTTCTGCACGCGTTCGAGGAGGGCCCGGACTTCGTGGGGTTCTGGGATGCCGACCTTTCGACGCCGCTCGACGAGCTGCCGGCGTACCTTGCCGTATTCGACGAGCGGCCGGGGATCGAGATGGTCTTCGGCTCCCGCGTCAACCTGCTGGGCCGCTCGATCCGACGCAAGCTCTCGCGGCACTACATCGGCCGCGTGTTCGCAACGGTGGTGGCGTGGGCCCTGAAGCTGCCGATCTACGACACGCAGTGCGGGGCCAAGGTCTTCCGGGTCTCCGACGACCTGCCCGGTCTCTTCCGTGACCCGTTCATCTCGAAGTGGATCTTTGACGTCGAGATCATCGCCCGTGCCATCGCGGCCCGGCCCGGCACCGACCGGCCGCCGGTGAGCGAGATCATCTATGAGCTGCCGCTCACGCGGTGGCACGACGTGGAGGGCTCCAAGATACGGCCGAAGGATTTCGTCATCGTGAGCCTCGACTTCCTGCGCATCTATTGGCGCTACCTGAGACGTCGACGGTGATGCCGTAACGATGCGAGGCGTCGTCGAGAGGCTGGTCGCGTGGTGCCGGGCGGTGCTGGCCCGCCTGGCCACGGACCGCGCCGACGTCTCGCGTCTCGAGAAGGTCGTCCGGGGCGGGCTGCTGGTCCCGGTCTTCGGCGTCATGCTCGTGCTCGTGCGGCTCTGGACGCTGGCGGCGGGTCCGATCCGCGTCGAGGCGACGACCCGGTTTGGAGACCGGTTTGCCTGCGCCCTGCCCGACTTCATCCAGACCTACCTGTACCTCTTCGGCATCTGGGAGCCGGACATCACGGCGTTCATGCGTCGCCGGCTGTCGCCCGGCGACACCTTCGTCGACGTGGGGGCGAACATCGGCTACCACACGCTGCTCGCCACCCGCGTGCTGGCCGGCACCGGCCGCGTGGTGGCGATCGAGGCGTCGCCGGCGATCTTCGGGCTGCTCCGGGCCAACCTGGCCGCCAACGGGGCCCAGGCGGTCCGCCCCGTCAACAAGGCGGCGGCCGAGTCGAGCGGCACGATTCGGGTGTATCACGGTCCCGAAAAGAACATCGGGTTGAGCACCACCGTGGGCGATCGCGGCTTCGCGGCGGAGGCCGAGGTCGAGTCGGCGTCGCTGGCCGATCTGCTGGAGCCCGGCGAAACCTCGACGACACGGCTGGTCAAGATCGACGTCGAGGGCGCCGAGGACGCGGTCCTGCGCGGGATGACGCGGTGGCTCGAAACGTGCCCGGCCAAGGTCGAGATCGTCCTGGAGCTGTCGCCGCGGTGGTGGCGAGACCCGCGGCAGACGCCGCGGCAGGTGCTGCAACCACTGCTCGACGCGGGCTTTCACGTCTACGAGATCGGCAACAACCTGTGGCCGTGGCGATACTTGTGGGCACGCGACGTGCGGCCGCCGCGGCGTCTGAGGCGGTCGTTGGACCGCCGCGTCAAGCGGCTCGATCTGGTACTGTCGCGCGTGGACGGCGAGGTCCTGTGACGAACGAGTCCGCCAAGAGCACGCTGCCGTGGATGGCCGGCGCCTTCGCCCTGGTGCTCGTGACGGCGATCGCGCTGCGTTACGGCACCAACGTGCTCGACAAGACGCCCGTCTTCGACGAGCGGTACATCATCGTGCCCATCGAGGCCCTCGTCGAGCAGGGGTGGTCGGTCGAGACGGCGATCGATTACACGGAGACCAAGGGTCCGACGATGATCTGGCTGTACGCCGCCGGCGGCGCGCTGCTCGGCAGCGAGATCAACGATCTGCGGCTGATCACCGTGCTCTTTTTCGTGGGCGGCGCGGTGCCGTTGCTGCTGCTGTGCCGGCAGTGCGGGCTGGAGGGGCCGGCCCTGCCGCTGGCGGCCGGCTTCTATGTCCTGCTGCCAAACTACGCGCCGCTGGGGCAACTGCTCATGAGCGAGCCACCGTTCATGTTCGGCTCGCTGTGGCTGATGTGGGTCTTTGTGTGGGGGTTCGGCGTGTCACGCGAGTCGCAGCGGTCGGTGGCGGGCCCCATCCTGTTCGCCGTCGTGCTCACGCTGCTGCTGCACCTTCGTGTTCACGCCGTCGCATTTGCCGCCGGCGCCGTGCTCGTCGCATTCGAGCGGGACCGGCTGCGCAGCTGGCCCTGGTGGGCGGCGTGCGCGGCGGCAGGATTCAGCCGGCTGCCCCTGATGATGCGCTGGGGCGGCCTGGTGGCGCCCGAGTACCAGACGGCCCACGGTCTGGGGCTGAACCTGGACGGCCTCACCTACCTGGCCGCCGCCATGGTGCCGCTGGTCGCCATCTTCCTGTGGCCAGCGCTGCGGGAGGCCCGGTTCCGCCGGCGGCGGCATCTGATCCTGATCGGGGCGGGGACGGCGGTGCTCCTGACCCTCGTGGCAGCGCCGTCGATGAGCGACACGATCTCCGTGGCGGGCCGGGAGGATCCGCGGTATCTGGGCATGGTGGCGACGCTCGTGCGAACGCTCGAGGTCCCGCACCGCCCGTTCATCGGCGCGCTCGCCGTAATCGGCCTGGCGGGGCTCGCCGCGCTCGCAGCGATCGGCTGGGACCGCCCGCCCGGTGACCCGAGGGGGGCCGTGCACCGGCTCCAGGTGTGGGTGCTGCTGACCGGCGGACTGCTGTACGTGCTCACCCGCGGCGCGGTGTACGATCGCTACCTGCTGCCGTGGGCGATTCTGCTGCCGCTGCTCTGGGTCATCTCACTGCCCCGGGCGGCGCTGGCGTTGCAGGGCGTCATGCTGGCGGCGGTCAACGCACGCTTCGTCTGGCGGCTGCTCATCCGGATTCCGCCGTGAGCCCGCTCAGTCCGGGGATTCCGGGGCCGTCTCGGCGCCGGGGATGGCCGCGCCGACGTTCTGCTTGGCGACCAGCTCCGAGATCTGCACGAACCGCGCGCGAAGCTCCGTCAGGATCTGGGTGAGCTCCTTGGCCTCGTCCTCGGTGAGGTTGCCCTTGGTCCTCGCCTCCAGGACACCCAGCAGATCGATGGAGAACTTGGCGGCGGGGAGGTCGACGACGACGCGACCCGTCTTGGGGTCGCCCACCGCGCCCAGACCCATGATGGCTTGCGAGGCGAGCACGCCCGTGAGCGTCTTGAAGTCGGCCTCGGGCAGCTCGCCGGGCCGGCGCTCGCCGCGATCGGCTTCGGCAGCGTCGGCCTTGGCGGCGAGACACTCCTTCTCGGCGTGCGCCTCGGCCTTCCAATCGGAGTCGATCTGAATCCTGGGCTCTTCCTGGCTCATGTGCGTGTCCTGACGTGCAAAAGAGTGCAGAATACGAGTATACACGGCCGAAGCGATACAATCGAGCGCGATGTCATTCGTCAAGCCTCTTGTGATGTGTTTGTGCGCAGGGATCGGCATCGCCTCGGCGGCGTGCGGGCCCGCGGCACGCAACGGTGTGTCGCCGCGCCCCGTAAGCCTGGCCGAATTCGCCGGAACGCAGCCGCCCGTGACCTCTCTCGAGCGGGACCCCGCCTCCTCGGGCGTTGACGAGGTCGAGGATCCGCAGACGCCCATGGTCTGGTTCGACGAGTTCGAGCAGCGGATGATTCTGGTCCCCGAACAGCCGGGCCACCCGGTGATCGTCGACAGCCTGGTCGGGCACGTCAACGGGCGGCCGATCTTCGCCGACGAGTTCCTGGAGCCGATCGAGGATCATCTCATGCGTGTGGCCGAGCAGAAGCGGGGCCCCGAGCTCGAGATGGAGTTCATGAGGATCATCAACGAGTGGCTCCGCGAGGTCGTGCAGAACGAGCTGATCCTGGCCGAGGCGCAGGCTTCGCTCAGCGAGCAGGAGCAGCTCGGGCTCTTCGCGTGGCTGCGGCGGACCTACGAGGAGGAGATCCGCAAGGGCGGCGGCACGCGCTCCGGCGCTCAGTCGAGGCGGCTCAGCGAAGGCGAGGAGCTCGACCAGTATCTCGACCGCCAGAAGGACTTCGTCCTCATCGAGCAGCTCCGGAGGGACAAGATCGAGCCGCGGGTGATCGTCTCCTGGCGGGACATCGAGCGCGAGTACCAGCGGTACTACGACGAGTTCAACCCGCCGGGCACGGTGACGCTCGCACTGATCAGGCTCAGCTCGAAGAAGCAGGGCCCGCTCATCGAGGACGTGACGCAGCGGCTCGCGGCCGGCGAGCCCTTCGCCGACGTCGCCGAGGAGCTGGGCTTCTCCGACGGGGGCACGTGGGAGACGTTCCAGATCGGACCCGGCGGCCTCAACGACATCGAGGTCAGAGACGAGATGAAGGCCGCCCTGGAGGGGTTGGAGGTGGGCGACACGACCACGCCCTTCCTTCTGGGGTCGAGCACGGTGTGGCTGAACGTGGTTGAGGTCACCAGTCCGATCGCACGCAGCATTTACGATCCGCAGGTTCAGCTCGCCCTTCGCAACTCGATCATCAACCGCCGCCGGTACATCGAGTGGACACGCTACGTCAACTCGCTGGTCGAGACGGGCGTCCACGACGACCTGGACGAGATGGCCACGCGGCTCTTCCGAATCGCACTTCTCCGCTACGCCCTATGAGAAGCCTGCTCGGCAAGCTGCGCCGCGGCCGCGCGCCGCTGGGCGAACGCGGCGAGCGGCTCGCGGCGCGATGGCTGAAACGCCGCGGCTACCGCATCCTGCACCGCAACCTGACCGTGGGGCGCGACGAGGCCGATCTCGTCGCGGTCGCCCCCGACGGCCGGACGCTGGTGATCATCGAGGTCAAGACTCGGGCAAGCGGCGCGCCGGGGCCGGAGTGGGGACTGACCGCGCACAAGGGCGACACGCTCGCGCGGCTGGCGGCCCGTCTGCAGCAGCGGCCGGAGTTCCGCGACCACCCGGTGCGTCTCGATGCGGTGGCCATCGTCTGGCCTCACGACGGCGATCCCGACGTGCGTCACTACGAGGACGCGTTCGGCGGCAACTGGCCCTGACACTCGCCGTTCAGGCCTGATCGGCGTCGGCGATGGCGCGGAGCCGTTCGCGCAGCTCGTCGGGCAGCGCGGCCGGACCGGGCAACGGGCCGTCGTTCTCGAGGCGACCGGCGGCCTCCTTCAGGGCCCTGCGGACGGACTCGACCTGTCGGCGGTAGGTGCGGCAGGCAGCGCACACCATCATGTGCAGGCGAAGCGCCCAGCGATCCACCGAGGTCAGGTCCCCGTCCATTGACCGGGACATCAGCTCCGCGGCCTCGCGGCACTTCAACGTCAGCAGCTTCCCCACACGCATCATCACCTCTCGGCCCAGGCTCGTTCGAGGCACTGCCGCAGCATGGCCCGTGCCCTGTGCAGCTGCACCCAGAGATTGGTCTGCGAGATCTCCATGATCTGACAGATTTCCCCGGCATTTAAGCCATGCAGCTCCCGCAGGCACAGCAGATCGCCCATTCTCGGCGGCATCTTGTCCAGACAGTGCCGCAGCTGCTCCCAGAGCTCCTCCCGCAGCAGGGGATCCTGAGGGTCGGACCACTTGAGGGGGGCGGCCTTCCACACGCCGTCGTCCCTGAACATCGCGTCCACGGCCCCGGCCGCCGACGCCGGGTCCTCCGCGGGCAGCTCCCGGCGGCGGCGGCGGAAGTGATCGCAGATCTTGTGCTTGAGGATCCCCACCAGCCAGGTCCGCTGCGAGGACTCGCCGCGGAACGTCTCGCGGGCCCGAAGGGCGGCGAGAAAGGTCTCCTGGACGCAGTCCTGGGCCGCCTCCCGGTCACGCACCTGAAGCAGCGCGTAGCGAAACAGGGCCTCGGCGTGGTGGTCAATCCAGTGGTGCGGATCCGACATCAACCGATGATCGTGCGCCGGCGCTTGACATAATCCCAGACGACGTAGCGGTCGAGGTCGTTGCCTCCCGTGAAGAACACGCGGCCGCCGGAGGCCTCCACCATGCGGTGGGCGAACTGAACGTCGTCATGGGTCTGCCCCCAGTTGGGCAGCAGGAACACGTTGAGCGTGATGCCCTCCTGGGCGGCGAGCTTGGCCTCACGCATGGTCGCCTGCTCGGTGCGGGGGTGGGGCGGGTACAGCAGGAACAGCTGCTCGCCCTCGAAGTGGGCGGTGGGCAGCCCATCGGTGATCAGGATGATCTGGCGGTTGGGCGTGTCCTGGCCCGAAAGGAACTGGCGGGCCATCTGGAGAGCCCGCTGGATGTTCGTGAAGTGCGGCGGGATGTCGAGCTCGCTGATCCCGTCGTCGGACATGTCCGCCTTGAGACGAACCACGGACTCGTACATCGTGACCGGTTTGGGCATCAGGGCGGGAATCTCGGAGATGTGCCGGGGCTTGGCAAACGTGTACATCTCCACGAACTGGAGGTAATCGCCGGGGTACTCGCTGCGCAGCAGCCCGTCGAGGGCCAGCCCCATGCGCTTGGCGTTGATGAACTGCCCGTCGTAGCGCATGGACCCGCTCATGTCCATCACGACCACCGTGGCGCACTTGGGCGTGTTGCGTGTGCGATGGATCTCGATGTCGTCGGCGATCAGCCGTATCGGGGTGCCCGGTCCCTCGCGGATCATGGCGTTGATCATGGTCTGTGGAATGTCCATGTGGGCGGGGGAGTCGCCGAACTCGTAGGGTTTGGTCCGCGGCAGCTCCACCGCGCCCTCCCCCGTGATGGGCCCGGCGTGGCGGCCGCTGCGGGCGGCCTGGAGATCGTTGAAGATCTCCTCCAGCAGCGTCGACTGAAAGATCCGGTAGGCCTTGGGGGTGAGGCGGTAGCCCTCCGGCGTGAACTCGAGGCCCTGACGCTCGGCCAGCTCCCGGAGGTAGTCTCGCACCTGCTGCTGCAGCGCCTCGAGCTGCTGGAGGTCGCCGGGCTCGGCGAATTCCGAGAGCTCGTCCATGTCGATGACGCCCAACTGCGCCGTCTCTCTCGCCTCGCGCAGCTGCTCGAGCAGCCGGTCGATGGCCTCCAGTTCCTCCTTCACCTGCAGCGCCTCGGCGACCGTGAGGGCGCGGTGTCCCGTGAACTCGTACTTCGACGCCAGCTCGTCGATCTGGTACTTGCTGCCGAGTCGGTCCACGAGCTGGACGAGCTGGCGGGCGAAGGGTGACCGGTCGTCGCCCGCCCGGTACCACAGGGCCTCCAGGTCCCGGAGCTGCTCGTCGCGGACCTCGCGCTGGAAGCGCTGCCGGAGGTGGGGGGGCGGATCCATGCCGGCCGCCAGCTCGTGGTACTCGCGGCGGATCAGGTCCTGCACCGTCTCGGTCTCCCAGGTGGCGAGGATCTTCGCCTTGCGTTCCAGGAGCATGGCGATCAGCGCGTCGATCGACGGTCCCAGGCCCTTGATCTCGCTGGGGTCGAGGTGGACGGCCCGGGCCAGCTCCTCCTCGGTGAGCCGCCGCATGCTCCCGAAGGCGAGCATGTGGTCAAAGGCCGACGAGACCAGGTCCGGCGGCTCGCGGGTCGGCGGCGGAAAGCACTTGGGGTCGTAGCCCTGGTAGGTGTGAATGATGCCGCCCAGGCCTTCGCCGCGGCGGGGGCGGGGCCTACGCGATCTCATAGGTGATCCTCCCATGGTGCTGGGAGCGGGAGATGCGGTCGGTCACGTACAGGCCGGCGAGGATGAACTCGACGCACGAGGCCCGCACCGCCTCGTTGTCGGCGGGATTGACCTCGAAGGCCTTCTCCCAGGCGGGCGGCACGCGTTGCAGTCGCCGCGCGTAGTCGCTCGACGGCAGCATGTCGCCGACCTCGATCTTGACGCCCTTGCCGAAGATGTCGCCCATCTCGTCGAGCCCGTGCTCGTCCACGTACTCCTCGAAGACGATCTTGATCGCCTCGGCCGCGATGGCGTCGATCACCTGCCGCTCCGACATCTGGTGGCTGCCCATCATGTCCAGCTCCAGCTTGCCCAGGCACGACGTGTAGAGGTGCCCGAGATCGCTGATCCGCGGCACGGCGGGGCGCTCGCCGATGCGAATGGCCCGCTGGCGGGCGTTGGCGACCATGGTTCGGTAGTTGGCGATGGAGATGCGGGCGCTGACCCCCGACTGGTGATCGACGTACTTGCTCTTGCGGGCGCAGATCGAGATCTGCTCGACGATCTCCTCCATGAACGGCGGCACGAGCACGGGGTACTCGCCGTCGAGATCAATCTCCGCCTCCTGCTTCATGATGTCGATGCCCAGCGCGCGGTCGCGCGGGTAGTGCGTCTGGATGGTGGAGCCGATCCGGTCCTTGAGCTGCGGAATCACCTTTCCGGAGCGGTTGTAGGTGGCCGGGTTGGCGGAGAACAGGATCAGCACGTCGATGTCGAAACGGATGGGGTAGCCGCGGATCTGCACGTCACGCTCTTCGAGGATGTTGAAGAGGCCGACCTGCACGAGCTCGTCGAGATCGGGCAGCTCGTTGAGAGCGAAGATCCCGCGGTGCATCCGGGGGATGAGACCGAAGTGCAGCGCCTCCTCGGCCGACAGGCTGTGACCCCCCGCGAGCTTGGCTGGATCGATCTCGCCGACGATGTCGGCGAACTTCGTTCCGGGCGAGAGACGCTCGGCGTACCGCTGCTCGCGCGGCCACCAGGCGATCGGGATCTCGTCCTCGGTGCGGCCGGTCACGAAGTCACGCCCGATGCGCGTGATGGGGTGGTAGGGGTCCTCGTGAACCGGGCACTCGGCGATGTCCAGGTAGGGGATCTGCTCGTCGAGGAAGCGGCCGATGAGTCGCATGAGGCGGCTCTTTGCCTGGCCTTTCTCCCCGAGAAACAGCATGTCGTGCCGGGCGATGATGGCGTTGCTGACATCCGGGATCACCGTGTCGTCGTACCCGATGATGCCCGGGAACAGCTCCTGCCCGTGCGCCAGCGCACAGACGAAGTTGTCGCGGAGCTCCTGCTTGACCGTCTTGGAGACCCAGCCGCTCTCGCGAAGGTCCTTGAGGGTCGCCGGTCTGGTGCTGGTCAGCATCGTTCATAGCCCTCCGATGGCTGCGGGTCATACCCCGCGGTCGCCCAGGATGCTAGGCTCTTACGGAGCGGGTCTGCGAGCGGTTGCGACCCCAGGCTTTCATCCACTGCATTGGAGGTTCTCGATGACTGTCCAGAAAGGCGATTCCGCCCCCGCCATCAAGCTTCCCGCCAAGTTCGGCGAAGACGTCGAGGCCCGAATCGGGCACGGCAAAGTCGTTGTGCTGTTCTTTCCCCTGGCGTTCAGCCCGGTCTGCACGGATGAAATGTGCCACTTCAGGGACACGTGGGGTGACTGGGAGGGGCTCAACGCGCAGGTGCTGGGGATCAGCGTTGACAGCCCTTTCGTGACGGATCACTTCCGCAGCGAGCAGAACATCCCGTTTCCGATCCTGTCGGACTTCAACAAGGACATCAGCTCGAAATACGGTGTGCTCTACGAGGATCTCAAGGGTCTCAAGGGGGTTGCCAAGCGCTCGGCGTTCGTCATCGACACCGACGGCAAGATCGCCTACTCGTGGGTCACCGAGGATCCGCGGGTGCAGGTGCCCTTCGACGAGGTCAAGGCGGCCTTGAAGGGCTAGGCCTCCGGGAGCCTCTCGGGCGCCGGTTCAGGGGGGGCGGGGCCGCCGGTCATGGCGGCCACGATGCGGTCCACGTGGACGTGGCAGTTCTCAAGAAAGACCCGAACGCCCGACTGCTGGGTGCCGGCGGTCGCCGTCCCCGCCACGAAGAGGCCGGGCACGTTGGTCTGCATCGTGTCGGTGTCGAAGTTCGGCACCTCGCCGTCGCCGACCAGCTCGACGCCCGCCCGGCGAAACAGGCTCATGTCCGCCACGTAGCCGGTCATGAGCAGAACGAAATCGGCCGCGACATCGAACGGCCCGCCGCCGGCCACGGGTCGCAGCTCGACGTGGCTGGGGTGGATGGCGACGGGGACGGTCTCGAAGTGGCCGGTGACCCGGCCCGTCTCGATCAGGTAGTTGATCTCCGGCCGCAGCCAGTACTTGACCCGGTCGGGAAACGCGGCGCCGCGATAGCTCACGGCGACGTCGGCGCCGGCGTGGTACAGCCGCAGCGCTGATTCGACGGCGGAGTTGCGGCCCCCGACGATGAGAACGCGCCGGCGAAAGTACCGGTGCGGATCGCGCAGGCGATGGCTGACGTGGGGGAGGTCCTCGCCGCGGATGTCGAGCCGCTGGGGCCGCGCCATGCCGCCCGTGGTGAGCACCACGTACCGCGCGACGTAGTTCAGCGTCCGGCCCGCCATCGTTCGCGTGGTGAGATCGAAGCCGCCCTCGCGGGGGACCAGCTCCAGCAGGGGCTCGTAGGTCCGGATGTCGAGATCGAACTGCAGCACGACGCTCCGCAGGTACGCGAGGTACTCCTCGCGGGTCTGCTTTTCCTGCGCCACCGACTGGATGGGGACGCCGGCGATGGCGATCCGCTCCGAGGAGCTGAACCAGCGGGTCATCGGCGGCCAGCCGAGCATGGTCTGGCCGATCTGGCCCGCCTCGACGTGGAGGTAGTCGATCCCGGCCCGCTTCAGGGCGACGGCCAGCTCGATCCCCAGCGGCCCCGCCCCGACGATCATGACCTCCGTTCGCGTCACGGCGGGAGACTATAAAAGAAAACGCCCGCCGGAGGGCGGGCGTGGAAGGGGTCAAGGATGTGGGGCGAGAGGGGGTCAGGCGGCGCAGCGGAACACGTGGCGATCCTCGAACTGGATCGTGGATCCGACCTTGAGCTTGCCGTGCTCGGTCGTGTTGCTGTCGGGGAAGCTGGTGATCTCGCCGGTCCAGGGGTTCTCGTTGCAGTTGGTCACCTTGGCACTGATCGTCACACCCTCGTAGTCCAGATCGACGATGCAGCCTTCGGCCACCTCGTTGACGCTGTCGAACACGATGGGCTGGTCTTCGGTGCGCTCATTCCAGTTGATCTGCGTAGTCATGATTGACTCCTTGTTCGTAGACGGCGCGGACACAATCGTGCGCCGATATCGGACCGTCGGCCCGATGAAGCCGGGCCTTAAGAGGGTCCGCCGGATTTATCAGAAAAACCCCCCCAGACCGCACATACAATCCCCGACCAGCCATGACCGGGCAACCCACCAACCGGCGGCCGTGGCGCATTGCTCTGCGATGGGCGGGCCTGTTGGTCGTTCTGGCCGCGGTGATTTGGCTCGCATATGCCGGCCGGACCCCGGCCGCGCCGGCTCTCGTCGTTCCCCGGCCCGGCGGCGAGATCGACCCGGCCGTGGCTCGGATGATCGACGAGCACGTGGCTCGAATCGAGTCCGGCCCGCGGGACGCCCGGGCGCACGGCATGCTGGGCATCCTGTACGAGGCCAACGGGTTCTGGCCCGAAGCGCAGCAGAGCTTCGCCAACGCGTGGTCGCTCGATGACGCGGAGGTGCTGTGGCCGTATCACATGGCCATCGCCATGCGTCAGGCGGGCGACTTCGCGGGTTCGCTGACGCAGCTGGAGCAGCTGGCCCGCCAGCATCCCGATTTCGCGCCGCTCCAGCATCAGCTTGGCAGTGCCAGGCTGGAGGCGGGCGAGATCGAGGAGGCGGCGCGGACCTTTCAGCGGGTGATCGACATGGCGCCGCAGCGGCCCGAGGGCTACGCGGGGTTGGGCGATACCAGGCTGCGTCAGGGTGACCACGCCGGCGCGGCCGAGCTGCTCGAGAAGGCGATCGAGCTCGACCCCAGCTATCGAACGGCCCACTACCTGCTGGGGCTGGCCTATCGGGGGCTCGGCCGCGACGACGCGGCCGCCCGCGAGCTGGCCCTGGGTGTCAACGCGCTGGTGCGCTACATGCCCGACGCGCTCACGGCCCAGAAGCAGCGGCTGTCAGTCGGCGTATCCGGCCGGCTCGTCGATGCCGACACCCTGCTGGAGTACGGGCGACCCGCGGAAGCGGCGGTGATTCTCGAGCAGGTCCTGGCTACCCGGCCCGGTGACGCCAGGGTCATGAACAGCCTCGCCACGGCGTACATCCGCACGAACCAGGTCCAGCGGGCCTACGCGCTGCTGCTGGAGGCCGATCAGATCGACAGCACCAGCTACCTGACGCCGATGAATCTGGCCGTGTGCTGCCTGACGCTGAACCGGCCACGCGAGGCGCTCGACCACGCCGAGCGGGCGTTGACGCGGGGGCCGTCGGTGAGCAAGGTCCACGTGGTTCGGGCCGTGGTGCTGGCGGCGCTGCAGCGATTTGCCGAGGCGCACGCGGCACTGCTGGAGGCGCAGCGGCTGGACGCCCGTGATCCCCAGATTCACGCCGCGCTGGGGGAGGTGTGCTACCGGCTGACGCGGTATGAGGACTCGCGACACCATTATGCGACGGCCGTGAAGCTCATGCCCGACTCCCTCCAGGCGCACGTGGGCCTGTGCGAGGTGTGCATCACGCTCGGCGACGCGGCGGGGGCCGAGGCGGCGCTGGCGGATGTTCGCCGGCTCGCCGCCGACAACCCGCAGGTGCAGGCGCTGGCGCAACGCGTGGCGCAGATCGGGCGATGAGCGGCCGATCCTCCAGGCCGCTGGTCGTCTGGGCCGGTGTCGTTGCGGTCGCCGCCGCCGGGCTGTGGTGGTGGCTGATCGCGATGCCGCAACGCGATGCGCGGCTGCATGAGGCCGGCTCACCCTGGTTCGAGGAGGTCGCGGTGGCGAGCGGTCTGGCGTTCAGACACGAGCGCGGTCCCCAGCGCTACCTGTTTCCGGAGATCATGTCGGGCGGGGCGGGGCTGCTCGACTATGACGGCGACGGGGATCTCGACGCGTACATGGTGCAGGGCGGCGACCTGATGCCGTCAGGCTCCGCCGTCGCAGGCAACCGGCTCTACCGCAATCGCGGCGACGGCACGTTCGAGGAGGTGACCGTGGCGGCCGGGACCGGCGACACCGGCTACGGCATGGGCTGCACCGCCGGCGACTACGACGGAGACGGCAACACGGACCTGTACGTCACAAACGTCGGACCCAACGTCCTCTATCGCAATCGCGGTGACGGCACGTTCGAGGACGTCACCGACGCCGCCGGCGTGGGCCACCCGGGGTGGGGGACGAGCTGCGCATTTGTGGACTACGACACCGACGGCGACCTGGATCTCATTGTCGTCAACTACGTCAGGTGGTCCATCGCCGTCGAGCGGGAGTGCTCGGGACGCGGCGGGGGGCGCGATTACTGCAAGCCCAACAACTACAACGCCCCGGCCCCGGACACGCTCTACCGCAACAACGGCGACGGGACGTTCACCGACGTCAGCGAGCCGGCGGGTCTGCGGCGGGCCTTCGGCAACGGGCTGGGGGTCGCCTGCGCCGATTACGACCTCGACGGTCTGCCGGACATCTACGTCGCCAACGACGGCATGCCGAACCAGCTGTGGATCAATTTGGGCGACGGGCGGTTCGAGGACCGGGCGCTGCTGGCCGGCTGCGCGGTGAACCGGCAGGGGATGGCCGAGGCGGGCATGGGCGTCGCCGCCGTCGACCTCGACCACGACGGCGATCCGGATCTGTTCATGACGCATCTTCGCGACGAGACCAACACGTTCTATCGCAACGACGGCGGCGTCTTCGAGGACACGTCGGCGCTCACCCGCCTCGGGGCGCCGAGCATTCCAGATACGGGCTTCGGGATGGGCTTTGCCGACTTCGACCACGACGGCCGGCTCGACCTGTACGTGGCCAACGGCCGCGTCGGCCGGTGGGACCCGACGCCGAATCCCGCCGATCCGTACGGCGAGCGGGACCAGCTGTACCGCGGTCTGGACGCGGACCGGTTCGAGCCCGTGGGGTCATCGGGGAGCAATGACATCGACAACAGCCGGGCCGCGGCCTTCGGTGACTGCGACAACGACGGGGACATCGACATCCTTGTGGTCAGTAACGCGGGGCCGGTGCGGCTGCTTCGCAACGAGGCCGGCCGAAGCGGCCACTGGGTCGTGTTCCGCGTCGTCAACCGCGCCGGGTCCGATGCGCTGGGGGCGACCGTTCAGCTGCAGGCGGGGCAGCGCCTTCAACGGCGGCTCGTCCAGTCCGCCTACAGCTACTGCGCGAGCAACGACCCGCGGGTGCACTTCGGGCTCGCCGGCGAGACCGAGGTGACCAGCGTGATCGTGGGCTGGCCGGACGGCACGCAGGAAGCCTTCGGCCCCTTCGCCGCCGACGCGATTCACGAGCTCCGCCGCGGCGCCGGCCGGCCGCCGGTCGGCGAGCCGATGCGCCAAGGGAGAACGCAGCGTTCACGACGAGGCCGCGGACACGCTCGCCGGGCTCTCGCGGGGGCGAGTTGAGAAGCTCCGGCCTCACGTCGGGGGCGGCGTCCCGGGCCCCGCGGCCCGATCGCTACAATGCCCGACCGACAAGCGGGTGTAGCTCAGTTGGTAGAGCGTCAGCCTTCCAAGCTGAATGTCGAGGGTTCGAGTCCCTTCACCCGCTTTGAACGGCTCGTAGGAAAAAAGGCTATCTGTCGGAGCACGGCGGCTGGTATGCTGAAAACCGGTCGCATGATCACTCGCACGCTCACACATGTGGTTGCGTTTGGCCTCGTGTCCGCTGCCCAGGCCGGGGCCGTCATCCACGTCGATGACGACAACTGCCCCGGCCCCGGCGACGGGTCGGAGCTGAACCCATACTGCTCGATCCAGGACGCCATCGATGCCGCCGTGGACACGGAGGTGATCGTCGTCGCCCCCGGCCGCTACTTCGAGACGATCGATTTTCTGGGCAAGTCGATCACCGTGCGAAGCTCGGACGGGGCCATGGTCACGACGATCGATGCTCAGTTGGCAGGCACGGTCGTGACGTGCGACAGCGGTGAGGGCCCGGGCACGGCTCTGGAGGGCTTCACGATCACGGGGGGGCTTCCCTTTTTCTTCGGGGGCGGGATGATCATCGACGCCTCGAGCCCGACGGTGACCAGCTGCACATTCTCCGGTAATGCCTTCGGGGGTATGGTCACCGTGGCCAGCAGCGCCATCGTGACCGGCTGCACGTTCACCGATCACACGGGCGTCGCGGCGATGGCCAACAGCGGCGGCAATCCGACCGTGACCAACTGCGTCTTCACTCGGAATACCGGGGGCGGCATGCTCAATTTCGACGCCAGCCCGAACGTGACCGGCTGCATCTTCGTCGACAACTCGACCCCGTTCGAAGGCGGCGGGATGTTGAACCAGCAGGGCAGCAGCCCGTTGGTGAGCAACTGCGTGTTTGTGCGAAACACGGCCCTCGAAGGCGGCGGGATGTACAACGACGACAGCAGCCCCAGGGTGACCAACTGCATTCTGTGGCAGAACACGCCGGACCAGATTCTCGACCAGGGCGGTGCCGCTTCGAGGGTCAGTTACAGTGACGTCCAGGGGGGCTGGAGTGGTTCGGGCACCAGGAACATCGACGCCGATCCCGCGTTCGTCGCCCCCGATACGGACTTCCAGCTCCTGCCGGGCTCCCCGTGCATCGACGCCGGAAACAACTGGGGCGTCGCGCGCGATGCGGCGGACCTCGATGCCGATGGCGATCGAAACGAGTTGACGCCGCGGGACTTCGCCGGCAGCCCGCGATTTGCGGTCGACGGCAACGAGCTGAACCCCGGCTGCGGAACGCCCGTCATCGTGGACATGGGGGCCTACGAGTTTTCCGGCAGCTCCTTCAATGTCGTATTCGGTGATCTCGACGGCAACGGAACCGTCGGGGTGAACGACCTCATGATCCTCAATGGATGCCTCGGGTCGGACGATCCGGAGTGCTGCGTGGCCGACCTCAACGTCGACGGCGTGGTGGGGCTCGCGGATCGACTTCTGCTCGGGAGCAGCCTGGTCCAGTTCCTGTCCGTGACGTCGGTGCCGTAATCGGGGGAAGGTGCGATGTCGCTGTCAAAACGCCTGTTCCGCGAGTCGGCGCTGGAGCGGTTGTCCTCGCCGGAGCAGCTTGATCAGCAGCTGCAGGTCACGAGCGCCAAGGGATGGATCGCGCTGGCGGCGATCTGGACGCTTCTGGTGGCGGTCGTCGTCTGGTCGATTGTCGGCAGCGTCCCCACCAAGGAGGAAGGGCAGGGGATCATCGTGGTCGGCGGCGGCCTCAAGGTCGTCGTCGCCCCCAGCACGGGCCGGCTGGCGGCGATCAACATCGAGGTCAAGGACGTGATCGACGCCGGGCAGGCGGTGGCCGTCATCGACAAGCCGGAGATTCGCGATGAGCTCGAGGAAACGAGATCACAGCTCCGGGACCTGCAGACGCAGAACCGCAGGCTCGACGAGTTCGACGCCCGTGAGGAGGCGTTGCAGGCGGATCTGGCCAAACGCGAGAAGGAACGCCTGCAGCAGTTCATCGACTACGCGACGCAGCGTCTCAAACGGCTGCGCGACCAGCATGTGACGGTGACGGGCCTCGTCGACGACGGCATGATGACGCCCATCGACCGGCACAACGTTGAGGAGGACATCGAGCAGACGGAGCTCGACCAGGTCAAGGCCCTGCTCGACATGGAGCAGATCGACAACCGCAACAGCGAAGCCGCCTTTGGGCGCGAGCGGGCCCGGATGAAGCGGGACTTCGAGCTGGAGAAGCTCCAGGGCAAGGTCGCCATGCTCGAGAGCCGCTTTGAGCGCGAGTCTCAGGTGATCAGCCAGGTCGAGGGTCGCGTGGTCGAGGTTCGGGCGGCCGAGCACACGACCGTCGCCGAGGGAGACCCGATCCTGCTGCTCGAGCCGACCGACGCCGAGGCAACGGGCGAGCTCGAGGCCATTCTCTATGTGTCCGCCGCGACCGGCAAACGGGTCCGCCCCGACATGGACGTGCACATCTCGCCGAGCACGGTCAAGCGCGAGGAGTACGGCTCCATGCTGGGCCGGGTCATGGCCGTCGCCGACGGCCCGACGAGCAAGCCGGCCATGCTGGCGCGGCTCAGCGACGTGGACCTGGTCGAGAAGCTCACCCAGGAGACCGGACTCCCGCTGCAGGTCAACGTCGCCCTGATCACCACCGAGGCGACGTTCAGCGGTTTCGCGTGGACGTCGTCCGAGGGGCCGCCGACCAGGATCTCGGCGGGCACGCTCTGCTCGGGGTCGGTCACGGTGAAGGAGCAGCGTCCCGTCGAGCTGCTCATCCCGTTCATCAAGAAGAAGCTCGGCTTCGCCGAATGATGCCGTCCTCATGACCGAAGCCTCCGCCGATCACCTCTCCCAGCTGCCGACAAAGGGCCGTGTCAGGACACCGACGTTTCTCCAGATGGAGACGGTCGAATGCGGCGCGGCGTGCCTGGGCATTGTCCTCGCCTACTACGGCCGCTGGGTCCCTCTCGAGAAGCTGCGTGTTGATTGCGGGGTGTCCCGGGACGGCAGCACCGCCGCCAATGTCGTGCTCGCGGGCCAGCGCTACGGCCTCAAGGGCGCCGGCTACAAGGTGCAGCTGGAGGGTTTCAACCGGTGCCGGTTCCCGTGCATCGCCCTCTGGCAGTTCAACCATTTCCTGATCGTGGAGGGCTTCGGGCCCGGCAAGGTCTATCTCAACGACCCCGCGTTCGGTCGACGAACCGTCACCGCCGAGGAGTTTGACAAGAGCTTCTCCGGGATCGTGCTCACCTTCGAGCCGACCCCGGAATTCACCAAGGGCGGCCGAAAGCCGAGCATGCGGGGTGCGCTGGCGGGGCGACTCCGCGGTGTTCGCCTCGCCGTCTCCTTCGTCGTGCTCGCGGGCCTGGGCCTGGTCATTCCGGGGCTCGCCATCCCGACCTTTTCCAAGATCTTCGTGGACGAGATCCTCATCGGGGGCTCCAACCGATGGCTCGGGCCGCTGCTGGTGGGCATGGCGGTGGCCGCCGTGCTGCGGGCGGCGCTCACCGGGCTGCAGCAGCACTTCCTGATGCGGTCGGCGACGAAGCTGGCCATCACGTCGACGGGGCGTTTCCTGTGGCACGTGCTGCGTCTGCCCATCGAGTTTTTCATGCAGCGCTATTCCGGAGAGGTCAGCAACCGCATCACGAGCAACGAGACGGTGGCCGGCGTGCTCACGGGCGATCTGGCCACAAGCGTGGTCGGGCTGGTCACCGCCCTCTTCTACGCCGCGCTCATGCTCAGCTATGACGTCATGCTCACGATCATCGGAGTCGCGATCTCCCTGGTCAACCTGCTGGTGCTGCGGCTGATCAACCGCAAACGCGCCGACGAAAGCCAGCGCATGCTTCAGGAGTCGGGCAAGCTCATGGCCACCGCCATGGGCGGCATCCAGTGCATCGAGTCGATCAAGGCCTCGGCACGCGAATCGGACTTCTTCTCGCGGTGGTCGGGATACCAGGCCAAGTCGAGCATTGCCGAGCAGCGTCTCGGCGAATCGACGGGTTTTCTCGCCACGCTTCCCGTCGGCCTCTCGATGCTGTCGGCGGCGATCGTGCTGGGGGCGGGTGGTCTGCGGGTCATGGAAGGCGTGATGACGATCGGCATGCTCGTTGCGTTCCAGTCACTGCTTGCGAGCTTCTCCCGTCCGATCAACGATCTGGTGCGACTGGGCAGCGTGGTTCAGCGGCTCACGGGGGACATGAAGCGGCTTGACGATGTCGCCAACTACCAGATCGACGAGGCGTTCACCTCCGAGGCGGCCGCCGTCACCACGGCTCCGGAGCGGCGTCTCAGCGGCTTCCTCGAGCTGCGCAACGTGACCTTCGGCTACAGCCGGCTGGGACCGCCGCTGCTTGAGGACTTCAGCCTCAAGCTCTCGCCGGGCGACCGCATCGCCATCGTCGGCGCCTCCGGCAGCGGCAAGTCCACCGTGACCAAGCTCATCAGCGGGCTCTACCGGCCCTGGTCGGGCGAGGTTCTCTTCGACGATCACGCGCGGGACAAGCTGCCCCGGACGCTGCTGGCCAACTCCTACGCCATGGTCGATCAGGAGATCTTCCTCTTCGAGGGCACCGTTCGCGAGAACCTGTCGCTGTGGGACGGCACCCTGCCGGACGATGCGATTCAGCGGGCGGCCAAGGACGCGCGTATTCACCAGGACATCACGTCACGCCGTGGTGCCTACGCCAGCAAGGTGGAGGAGGCGGGCCGCAATTTCTCGGGCGGCCAGCGGCAGCGTCTCGAAATCGCCCGCGCCCTGGCCATCGATCCGACCATCGTCGTGCTCGACGAGGCCACCAGCGCCCTGGACGCCGCGACCGAGAAGATCGTCGACGACAACATCCGTCGCCGCGGGTGCACCTGTGTGATCGTGGCCCACCGCCTCAGCACGATTCGCGACTGCAGCGAGATCATCGTTCTGGAGCAGGGCAAGGTTGTACAGCGCGGCACGCATGAGGAGCTCATGAAGTCCCAAGGGCCCTACTCGCGGCTCATCAGCACCGAGTAGACGCCGCGGTCACCATGTCCGACATCATCCAGGAAATCTTCGCACTGCACGGATCACCTCAGGCGGCGGGGGGCAACGCGCCGATGCCGCTGGTCGATCCGGGCGCGGTCTGGCTGGTGACAGAGGGGCACATCGACGTCGTGGCGCTGACCATCACCCAGGACGACGGAACGGCCGACCTGCAGCGGACACATCTTCTTCGCATCGAGGCCGGACAGTTCCTCTTCGGGCTGCATGCCCACCCGGAGGGGCACAACGTGCTCATCATGGGCTACGGGTCTCCGGAAGCGACGGTGTGCAGGTTGTCGGTGGGGCGGCTGGCCCAGGCGGCGACCGAGGCGGCGGCGGCCCGCGAGATCGCCGATGCCGTGGACGACTGGATCACCTCGATCTGTGAGCTCTGCGCCGGTGACCTGCCGCCCATCGGAACCCACAACCTGCGCCCCGGAACCCGCTGCTCGCTGCAGGCGGGACAGGCCGCGCAACCGCAGAGCGGCGTGCTGTGGCTCAAGCCCCTGGCGGGGGCGGCTCGTTTCCTGAGCCACGACGGGCCGGGCACCATCTGCGGCGACATCCTCTTTCCCGTGGGCAAGGACGCGTGGCTCGTCGCCGAGGATCCGTGCACGCTCGATCTGCAGTCTTCCGGCGCGGTCACGCTCAACGAAGCGTACTGGCGCGGGCTGGATGCCTTCCACGATACGGTGGAGGCGATCATCGACATCCAGCGGCAGCGTGACCGGGAGAGCACCCGGCGCCGCCTCATTGCGAAGTCCGAGGCCGACAAATCGACCCTCTCCGCCGCCTTCACCGACCTGGAGTCGATCCTCAGCCCCCGGCGGGGGAAGCGCGTGGGCGCGGCCGCCGAGAGCGCGCTGCTGGCCGCCTGCCGTCTCGTCGCCCACCGGCAGGGCATCGACATCCGCGAGCCGGCGCTCTCGTCGCGGCGCAGCGAGCACGCCAACCCGCTGGAGGAGATTGCCAAGGCTTCGCGTTTCTCCATCCGCCGCGTCGAGCTTCGGGACACCTGGTATCGCCGCGACGGCGGTCCGCTGCTGGGGTTCCTCGCAGACGATGACACGCCCGTGGCCCTGCTGCCGGTTTCGTCGAAGGCCTACCAGGCTCACAACGTGGTTGACGGCAGCGTCCGACCCGTCAACGCCGACGTCGCCCGGCGGCTGTCCCGCTCGGCGTTCACCTTCTACCGCAGCCTGCCCGACCGGCCCCTGGGGGGCGCGGACCTGATCAGGTTCGCGGTCCGCGGCGTCTCGCGGGACCTGGCGGCGGTGGCGGGTCTCGGCGCGATCGGCGGCCTGCTGACGATGCTCATGCCCGTGGCCATCGGTCACGTCTACGACACGATCATTCCGGGGGTCGAGCGGGCGCAGCTGGCTCAGATCGCGCTGGGGCTGGTCATCGTGGCCTTCGCCTTCGGCGCGTTTCAGCTCACCCGCAACATTGCCCTCATCCGCATCAAGCATCGCAGTGGGGACGCGCTGCAGGCGGCGATCTGGGAGCGACTCGTGAACCTGCCGGCGAAGTTCTTCGCGGACTACACGGCCGGCGATTTGGGCGTTCGGGCCATGGGCATCGACAGGATCATGACCGCCCTGTCCACCTCGGCCATCAGCACGATCGTATCGAGCATCTTCACGGTCTTCGCGGTTGCCCTGCTGTTCTACTACAGCCCGATGATCGCGGTGGTGGCGTTGGGGCTCGTGCTGGTCATCTCGACCGTCATCGTTGTCTGCGGTGTGCTGCGTGTTCGCTATCAGCGATCCATCGAGGAGAGCCGCGGCAAGCTGGCGGGCATTCTTCTGCAGTTCATCAACGGCATCAGCAAGCTGCGGGTCGCGGCCGCCGAAGACCGCGCCTTCACGCAGTGGGCAAAGCGGTTCGCAGACCAGTACCGGCTGGAGGTCAGGAGCCGCATCATCTCCAACAACCTCGCCGTCTTCCTGTCGTCGTTTCCCGTGCTCAGCTCGATGATCATCTACCTGCTCGTCGCCGGCGGCGCGACCGGCGGCGTGGCCAGGCTGTCCACGGGCAGCTTTCTGGCCTTTGTCGCCGCGTTCGCCATGCTGCTGGGGGGCATGATGCAGCTTGGATCCACGGTCGTGAGCCTGCTCAACATCGTGCCCATGTACGTCAGGCTCAAGCCGATCCTGGAGGCGACCCCCGAAGTGGACGTCTCCAAGGCGGATCCCGGCGTGCTGCGGGGCCGCATCGAGGTGTCGAACCTGGCTTTCCGGTATGAGGCGGACGGGCCGGTGATTCTCCAGGATGTCAGCTTCGACGCCGAGCCGGGGGAGTTCGTCGCCCTCGTGGGCCCGTCCGGCAGCGGCAAGTCAACGTTGCTGCGACTGCTGCTGGGGTTCGAGCAGCCGGAGTCGGGGACGATCGCCTATGACGGCTTCGACGCGGCCGGGCTCGATCCCTGGCGGCTCCGCCGGCAGCTCGGCGTGGTCCTGCAGGACGGCGATCTGCTGCCCGGGGACATCTTCACCAACATCGTCGGCTCCGCCGTCGACCTGACGGTGAACGATGCCTGGGAGGCCGCGCGGCTCGCGGGGCTCGACAAGGAGCTCGAACAGATGCCCATGGGAATGCACACCATCGTCACCGAGGGGGCGGGCACGCTGTCAGGCGGGCAGCGTCAGCGGCTCATGATCGCCAGGGCTCTCGTCATGAGGCCGCGTATCGTCTTCTTCGACGAGGCGACCAGCGCCCTGGACAACCCCACCCAGGCCATCGTCACGGAGAGCCTCGACCGGCTTCGCGCGACGCGGATCGTCATCGCCCACCGGCTGAGCACGATTATCAATGCGGACCGGATCTTCGTGCTGGACCACGGGCGAATCGTCCAGAGCGGCACGTACGACGAGCTGGTCGGGCAGCCCGGTCTGTTCCACGAGCTGGTGAAGCGGCAGATCGCCTAGCGGGACTCGAACGAGCAAACGTCGGGTCCCCCCGTCGCCGGGGGGATCCGTGGTCATTCCGCGGCCACGTTCTCAGCCGCGACGACGTCCGTCCCCGGTGTCTGGGACGGCGGCAGATGCGGTTGGTCCTGCGCTGCGGGCGCTATCTCATACATCGAAGGGCGCGCCCTGCCGCCTGCGACCTCTTCCAGTTCCTCGTCGATCTTCTTGTTGTTGGTGTCTTCGTTTGTCATCTGGTAACTCCACTTTGGAAAAGCACCACTCTCACTGGTATGCGCAGTCCAGCCCTCCGGCGCAACCTCCAAAAGACAAACGGGCCCGCGCTGGGCCCGTTTGCGTGATCACGATTCGAGTCGTGGTTACTCGCTGGCGTTGCCGAAGTCCACGCTCAGGTCCGCATCGGCAATCTTGATCTTGATGGTCTGATCCTGGCTGGCGTCGCCGGGTGCCTGCTGGTAGGGGTCGGGCCGCGCCGCGCCGGCCGCCTGGCCGCCGAGATCCGCGGTGATGTCCTCACCGGGTGTCTGCGAGCTGGGGCCCTGGTCCTGGCTGGCGTTGCCGGGTGCCTGCTGGTAGGGGTCGGGCCGCGCCGCGCCGGCCGTGATCTTGCCCAGGTTTTCGACGGGGGCGAAGGATGTCGCCGAGTCACTGCCGGTGCTGATGCTGTCCGGCTCCGAGACACTGCCGATCTGATACTGGTGGGCCGCCATACCCGCCGCCTGGCCACCGAGATCCGCGGTGATGTCGTCACCGGGCGTCTGCGAGCTTGGGCCCTGGTCCTGGCTGGCGTTGCCGGGAGCCTGGTGATACGGATCGGGAACCGCCGCCCCCGCGGCCTGGCCGCCGAGATCCGCGGTGACGTCGTCGCCGGGCGTCTGGGAGCTGGGACCCTGGGGCTCCTTTGCGTTGCCGTCCGGAGCCTGCTGATACGGGGACGGCGCCGCCGCGCCGGCCGCGACTTTCTTCAGGTCGATCTTGTTCGTGTCCTCTTTGGGCATCTCGCGTCTCCAGTTGCTTGAGATGAATCGGTGAACGGGTCGTCTGGTTGACCAGATGGGATTCGACGACGGGTCAAACCCCCACTACTTGACACAGCGCATTGCGCGGTCGGGGCGCCACCTCGAATCTGGAGATTGGGTTGGCCGGGGCGGTCAAGAACGGACATAAATCGCTTTATTTCAATATGTTAGAGGTCGTCAGACGCGATGATGAATCCGACGCAAGGTCCATGCAGTACAATCGATCGTTGCCCTGAACGAGCAGCCGAACATGCCTACCGGCCCGGCAGCCGCTTCGAGGTCCGTGGGGGCGGGCATCGATCACCATGCATCGACCAACGAGCTGATGCCGCTGGTGTACGAGCAGCTTCGCAACATCGCCTCCCGCTACATCCGCAGGGACACGCCGGAGCCGATGCTGGAGCCGGCGCTGCTCGTCAACGAAGCGTACCTGCGGCTGGCCTCCCACCCGCCGGGCACGTTCAAGAACAAGGAGCACTTCATGGCCGTGGCCGCCATGGCCATGCGCAAGATCCTCATCGATCAGGCCCGGCGCCGGCACGCCCTCAAGCGGGGATACGGCCGGGCGAGAGTCGCCCTCGAGCTCGTCACAAAGACCGGCCCCCGTGAGATCGACATTCTCGAGGTTGACGACGCCCTCCACGCGCTGGCCGCGGTCAACAGGCGGGCGAGCAGGGGGGTGGAGCTGCGCTTCTTTGCCGGTCTCACGCACGACGAGGTCGCGAGGATCCTGGGCGTGTCGCGAAAGACCGTCGTCAACGACTGGATCGCGGCCCGGAAGTGGCTGGCGGAGGAGCTGGCCGAGAGGCCCTTACCAGGAGACTCGTGACGCGCCCAGCAGCATGCCGGTGGCGAATGCGAGATCGATCTGCGCGATCTGGTAGTCGACGGTCGCGCTGATCGCGCTGAGCCGTGCCTCGGCGAGGGCGTCCTCGGCGATGAGCACGTCGGTGCTCGTGCGTTTGCCAAGCTGGTACTGGCCCCGCTCGGCCTCGAAGTTCCGCTGCTCCATGAAGGCGTTGCCCTGGGCCGCGATGATCCGCTGCCACGCGACGTCGAGGTTGTCCAGGGCGCTGAGCACCTCCTGCTTGACGAGCTGCTCGCGGGCGGATCGCGTGGACAGACGCTGGAGCCGGGAAAGGACCGCCCGCTGGAGCCGGGCCTCGGCCGCTTCGTTGCCGAGGGGAACCTCGACGTTGAAACCGAGCCGCCAGCCCCAGCCGTCCCAGTTGGCGGCCCGCTCCACCGACTCGCTGAACGAGGGGCCGGCGCCGTGGATCCGGTACAGATAATCGAGGGTGATCAGCGGCAGCTTCTGGTTCTCGGCGAAGTCGATCGTGCTCAGGTCCTTGGCCAGGGCCAGCTCGAGCTCCAGCAGCTCGACCCGCTGATCCAGCGAGGCCGCCAGCAGGGCCTCCGAATCAAGCTCGAAGCGGACCAGGTCGGGCGCGCTGCTCTGGACGATCATCACGGCCGAGTCGACGTCCACGCCCGGGACATTGATGATCCGCTTGAGCGTGCGTTGGGCGTCCTTGACGATCAGCTCCGCACGAAAGATCGCGTCGAGCCGCCGGGTCACGCCGGCCTTTGCCCGCGTCACCTCGATCTGGGGGCCCACGCCGCCCCGGAAGCGGGCTTCGGCCTCGGCGAGCTGCCGGCGTGCCCGCACGAACTGGTCCTGCCGCACGCCGAGTCGCTCCTTGGCGTCGTACAGGAGCCAGTAGGCCCGGTCGACGTCGGCGATCTGGCGGATGACCGCGAGCTTGGTGCGGGCTTCGGCGATCTGGTTGTCGAGCGTCGCAATCCGGATGAAGTGCGTGCTGGAGCGCCGGCCGGCATTGCGGAGCAGCGGCTGGATGATCGAGAAGTCCACGTCGGTGGCGTAGGCGTCGGCGTCGGAGAAGCCGGGAAAGGTCTCCCGACGCGACAGCGGCAGGGCCACCCGCACGGTGCCGCCCGTGCGCATGGGGACGTCGACCCCGAAGTCGACGTCGAACGGTCTCACGAACTGGTCGCGAAACACCTCCGCCTGGCCCGGGTCGGCATCGCTGATGGAGGCGCGGCCGGAGATGAGCGACTCGAAGCGGGCTTCCTCCTCGCTCACCGAGGTGGCGGCGATCTGCGGGTCGATCATCGAGACCTTCAGTTCGAGGTTGTTGGTGAGCGTCCACGCCCGGCACTGCTCGATCGAGGCCTCCAGCAGCTCGGCCCCCGCGAACGGGTCGGGTCGCGGCTCCAGGGACGGCTCGTCCTCCTCGGCCAGGGTGCCGGTCGCGCTGCCCTGGAGATCCAGGGCGTCGGCGGAACGCAGGTCGTCATCGACGGCCAGCCCCGCGACCTCGTCGGCGTAGGTCCGAAACGGATCGCGGCAGGCGGGCAGAACCGCCGCCGCCACGAGCACAGCCGCCAGCGTCGTGAACCGGTCGTCCATCAATCCCAAGCTAGCGG
>JBFGEG010000041.1:0-29643 GCA_041580235.1 Phycisphaerales bacterium | reverse complement strand
TGCGACTGGTAGTACGGCCCGTGGTTGCCGCCGCCGAGACCGCAGAACTCGGGGCCCTCGTCCCAGTAGACCCCCAGCCACCGGAGGTCCTCGAGGAAGGCCTCGCCCGCCGCCGCCGACGAGCGCTTGCGGTCGGTGTCCTCGATCCGCAGGATGAACCGGCCGTCATGGTGACGGGCGTAGGCCCAGCAGAACAGTGCCGTCCGCGCTCCGCCCACGTGAAGGTGGCCCGAGGGGCTGGGAGCAAACCTGGTCCGGACCTTGCTCATGCGGCCGAAGGGTATCGCCCCCACGTGCCGCGGGCCAGCGCGGCGCCGGCGGCCGGGTCAGTACATCAGGCTCCCGATCAGCATGATCACGAAGAATCCGATGATCAGCCCGCCCGGACCGAATACCGCGTAGAGCAGGGCGCTGCGCCGCTGGGTCCGCCGCGGCATGCTCCAGAACCTCCGCCGCTTGCGGATCAGCCGCCACAGCAGAAACGCGTAGCAGCCGGTGACGGCCAGCGGCGCGACAAGCATGCCCATCTCCTTCTGGAACTCGGCCGTGACGAGCATGATGACCACGTAGAAGAGGCCGATCAGCGCGTACACCCCGACGAAGCCGGCGGGCAGGGCCAGGCCGAGCAGCGCCACCAGCCACGGGCCGAGCTTGAGATCGGTCGAGCCCACCCGCAGGTCGAGCTGCGCTCCGCATTCGGGGCAGTTGGCCGACGTGATGCGGCGCAGGCTGTACGCGCACACCGGACACGGGATGTCACGCGTCGCCAGCAGCGCCTGCAGCAGCTGGGCCTCCGTCGCCTGTTCCAGTGATTCGGACATCGAATCCCTCTCGAGCGGAGATCCGCCCTACGCTCGCCGCCCGGCAAGCCGGTCACGCAGCAGCTGGAACGGGCCGGTGAGGACGTAGATCGTGAAGAGGACGGCCAGCGTCTCCTGGGTGAACCACACGGCCAGGGCCAGGACCACGACCAGCCGCACGACGTAGGCGAAGCTGCGGGATCCGTAGAGGTAACGGTTGGTGACGTGGGCGTAGGGAATCGACGAGACCATGCCGAACGCGCACAGCACCGCCACGAACGGGATGCCCAGGGCCGCGCCCCGGATGAACGCCGGCGGCACGTCGACCGCAAAACGCCCCGCCAGCAGGTGCTGGTGCAGCAGGATCAGGCTCGCCACGGCCCCCGCCGCACCCGGCGACGGCAGGCCGCTGAAGCTCTTGCTCCGCTCGATGCCGCTGGAGCCCGTCTCGACGTTGAAGCGGGCCAGACGCAGTGCCGCGCAGCACACGTAGATCACCGCCACCGCCCACACGACCTTGCCAAGGGCGTCGTCGGTCTCGGGGCCGATGATCGCCACGGGTGTCTCGTCGCCGAGGTGGCGGCCGACCAGAACCACCATCATGAAGGCGGGCGCCAAGCCGAAGGTCACCATGTCGGCCAGCGAGTCGAGCTGGCCGCCGAGCTCCGAGATGGACCGCATGAGCCGCGCGACCCACCCGTCCACCGCGTCCAGCAGCATGCCGATGAAGATGAGCAGCCCCGCGCACGTCAGCCCCGACCATCCCCAGGGCCCGCTGAACTCGGTCGGCTGCGCCGCGTAGTGGATCGCCGCGAAACCGGCCACGAGGTTGCCCAGCGTGCACAGCGTCGGCAGCACCGACATCGACGGCAGCCGGCGCCGCCGCGGTTGCTCCTCGTCATCCAGGTCCAGCTCCAACTCCAGCTCGGGCTGGTCATCCTCGGTGGCGGTGACTCGATCATTCGGGGACGGCAACGGATGATCCTTCCTGGGCTTCCGGACGGCCGGTCGTGACCCGGTACGGCTGGAACAGCCGCGAGGGAATCCGGGGCACGAACACGAGCACGGTCCGGGTGGGCGGGTCGGCAGGGTTGGTGAACAGGAACTCGCCCAGGGTAGCCGGGGTGACGGTGTCGGGCCCCACGGAGGGCTCGTCGGCCACAACCACCAGCGACGACTCGTCGGAGGGTCGGCTCGCGTCGGCCGCCTCGTCAGGGAGGGCCGCCTGCGGCCACTCGGCCCCGGGCGACTCGCCGGTCAGCACATAGCCGTAGCCGGCCTCCAGCCGCGACTCGACGGCCAGGCCGGTGAAGATCCTGCCCCGGAGATCCGAGCCGCCCAGCAGCTGGTGGAGCGTTCGGGCCTGGGGATGGACGAACTCCGGCAGCAGCTCCAGCTGCAGGTAGGGCCCGTCCTCCATGTGCAGTGTCCAGCTGCGGACCATGAGCCGCAGCCAGCCCGAGGTCAGCTCCTGCGGGCGCCCGCCGACCCCCACCACGGTGGTGTCGGCCACCGGGCGGTGGTGCATCTGTCGCCACTCCAGGACCTGGCCGTGCCAGACCGCCACCTCGACCGGGGCTGCCGCCATGGCGTCGAGCAGCTCACGGAGCCGGTCGGCCCGCACCCGCACGAACCGAAGGCCGCTTCGACGCAACTCGTCGGTGTCCTGCGGCCCCAGCACGGGGCCGTCGGCGTAGCGGACAAGGGCGCTTCCGATCCGCTGCGGGTCGTCGGCGACGGTCCACACCCGAAGATCGAGCCCGTTGTCGGTGTTGAGCAGCTGCTCGATCCGCTCGCGGGTCGCCTCGGTCCGGGTCGGGTCGTCGAGATCGGGCTCGGCGGCCCGAGGAGCGCACGCCGTTGCCGCCGCCGCCACGGCCAGGGCCGTGAAGGCACGGGGGCCGTTCATGCCACCTCGGCGCCGTCGACACGCTCGATCGTCGACGCGGCCTCCGGAGCAGCGAACCCGTTGATCCGGTCGATGAGACACCGCACCAGTCCGTGCTGACGCCGGGTGTGATGGAACATGAGACGGGGAAGCTCGAGGTGATCGCTTTCCTTGTTCAGCGCGCCCGTCTGCCGCATGCGGCCGCTGGCCACGAGCCCGCTGAACTCGTCGTTGAGCAGCCCCACCTGCTCGTCGGTCAGCGCGCGGTTGAGCCGCAGCACGAGGTTCTCGTCGACGTAGCGGCTGGAGTGATAGACGCGGTAGAACCGCAGGACGTGCTCGACCGCGTCCTCGGCGGTGGACGCGATGTAGTAGAGATCAAGGTCCTCGGGGCTGATCATGCCGCCGGCCAGAAGGCTCTTGCGGATGTAGTTGTCCCAGTAGTTCCAGTAGGCCCCGCCCGTTCCTTCGGCGAGCACGACGGGCACGATGTTGGACTTGCCGGTCTGGACGAGCGTGAGCGCCTCGAACATCTCGTCCTGCGTCCCGAAGCCGCCGGGGAACACCGCCACCGCATCGGCGTGGCTCATGAACATGAGCTTGCGCGTGAAGAAGTACCGGAAGTTGATCAGCTTGGGGTCGCCCTCGATGACCTCGTTGGCGGTGGTCTCGAAGGGCAGCCGGATCGACAGGCCGAAGCTCGCCTCGCGCTGGGGGCCCTCGTGGCCCGCCTTCATGATGCCATCGCCGGCGCCGGTGATCGACATCCACCCGTGGCGGGCGATCGATGCGCTGAATCGCCGCGCCGCGTCATAGTCGGGATGGTCCTCGGGGGTGCGGGCGGAGCCGAAGATCGCGATCTTGCGGGTGCCGGTGTACCGGTTGAACACGCGATAGGCGTACCGCATGTCCTTGAGCGCGCGGTTGAGCAGCTTGAGCTGGCCCGTGTCGTGACCGTCGGGGATGAGACGGAGGCTCGTCTGGATGAGCTCGATGATCATCTGGCCGGCAAAGGCGTCCGGATCGCCTCCGAATGACCGGATGAGGTCCTGGATGGCGGCGACGGTCCGGGGGTCTGATGCGGAGGGTCGGGTCATACGTTCTCCATGGTGCTCTTCAGTTTCCCGGGCTCAGTGGTCTGAGGCAAGGAGGCCCTCAGTTGGCCTGGGCTGCCGCCCCTTCCGAGGGCGCCTGGCTCACCCCCGGCAGCGGGATGAGCTTCGCCTTGGGCTCCTTGATGGTTCCGGTCACCTCGACCAGAAAGAGCGTGTCGCTCACGGCGGCCACGATGTCCCGGACCACGGGCAGCGTGCCCCGCGTCCGCATCCGCAGGTCGAGCTCCATACCCGGCACCGTCATCTGGCCCTCGCCGAACATCTGCAGCGTCGGGCACTCCAGGAACAGCTGCTCGAAGACGAGGTGCTCGCCGTCGATGTAGAACGAGACGTCGGCGAAGTCGAGGGTCCCGCTCACCGGCGGCATCAGCTCGAACAGCTGAAGCACGCGGAGGGCGACCGGCATGTCCGCCATGCGTCCATAGGCGACGCGAAGGGCGCCGCGGCCGCGGCGGGTCGTCGCGGCACCGCGCTGCCCGCTCATCCGGAACGAGCCATACATCTCGCCGCCCGGCGGCCGCGATCGTTGACGGGCCGTCTCCACCGCCGGGTCGTCCGGAGCGACGATGCCCGTCATCCCCACGCCGCCCAGATCGATGGCCACGTCGTAGTTGCTGTCGTCGTCGAGCCCGACCCGCGCCGTCCCCGCGAGGATCCCGCCGTAGGCGTCCGCCCGCAAATGCGGCACGGAGACGATCCGGTCCAGGCCGTCGAAGCTCAGCTGGCCCTCGACAAGGGTGAGCTCGCGTTCCAGAACCTGCACCCGATCCGCCCTGATCCCGATGTCCAGGCTGGTGCCGAGCTCCGGATCGTTGCGGGCATCCAGCTCGAACGCGCCGTCGAGCTCCGTGAACGCAATGCCGCCGGCGGTCATCGACGCGTCGCGTGTCTCCAGCAGGCCCAGAAACCGGCTTTCCCACTCGTCACTCGTCGCGTCGATCTCGGCGAGGCGGAGCCGCGCCTGGCTCAGACGCACCGGCTCGGACGACTGGATGTCGAGCTTGTCGATCGCGGTGCGGACGTTCTGGGGCAGTATTGCCAGCAACTGCGGGCTGTCGAGGCGACCGATGTACGCGACGTCGATGTCGGCGTCGACGGCGTCGCCCATGTCGATTCCGCCGTCGAGCCGGAACGACCCGCCGTCGTGCCGGCCGGAGACATCCCGGACGACGATGCGTCCGGGCCGGAACGCGATCTCGGATCCCTCGTCCAGCTCCATGGAGATCGGCGTCTCGTTGAAGGTGAACCCCAGGGTCGCCGGGCGGACGGCGAACTCGTACTGCCGGGGCTGGTCGCCCTGGGGCGACTCGTAGAAGAAGTCGGCGTCGAAGCGGCCCCGGGGCGCGTAGTGAAGGTATCGGTCGACGTGGGCATCGGCGCCGATGAGACGCAACGCCTCGATGATCAGCGGCGAGTCGAGCTGGCCATCGGTCCACGAGCCGTTCAGGCCGAGAGCCTTGTCGCCGGCGAGGCCGTAGGTGCCGTCAAGGGTGAGCACGCCGTCGCTGCGGTCTTCGTGACGCACGTTCAGCAGGAAGTCCTCAAAGGAGACCTGCCGGTCGTGCAGTGAGATGTCCCCGCGATCGCAGACGAGCCACACGGGCTTGTCGTCGACCGTGATTCTCAGCTCCTGAGGCCAGATGGTCAGTTCCGCGAGCTCGGCCCGGCCGGCGACCGCGCTGTACTGCAGACGGGCGTCGTAGGAGCCCTGCGGCTGGTACCTGTCCCACAGAGCCGCGGTCTTCTCCTTGCCGCCGCCGGGCGTGAGCTCGATCATGTAACGCTCGAGCTCGAGATTGTCGAAGTCGACACGCAGCTTGGTCTCGATCGGGTCAGTCTGGAGATTCACATCCGCGTCGGCCGTAATGAACGCCTCGCCCCGCCGCCCCGTGAAGTCGACCAGCCGCACGTTCTGCGGCGTGAGCTGCAGCAGTGCGTGCACATCGTTGAGCGTCAGTCCCTTGGGTGACGGCAGACCGAGCTCCGTCATCGTCTCGAAGAGCTCCTCGTTGGGCTCCGCCGTGGCGTCGAAGAGCTCCACTGCGAAATCGAACGATGGCCGGCCGTCCTCGTCCGCCGTGATGATGCCGGTATGGTTGAGATACCCGGAGATGCCCGACCCGGCCAGGAGACGTGCGATGAGCGACCGTCGCGGCACCGGACGCAGCGCGGCGATGTCCGAGTCCTGCTTGTCCTGATCGGTCAGCGGCATGGCGGCGTACAGCAGGTCGCTGAGATAGTCGCCGGCCAGGGCGAACGACAGCGCCGGCTCCACCCGCCGGCCGTCGGGCGTGCGTTTGAGACGCACCTCGCCGCTCACGGACCCGCGTCCGCCGCCGGGGGTCGCGATCGGGATGCCCTTGCCGTGGGGTCCGTCGAGGATGACGACCTTCTCCTTCTGGATCTCCAGCCGGCCGCCCTTGATGTGGATCGGATAGGGAAAACGGCCGTACACGATGCCCGCGTGATCGACTTCCACCGTCCCCGTGATCTCGATCGGTGTGCCCGTGCCCGGGGCCCGCTCGACATCAAGGTGCAGATCCACCAGGCCGCCGAGCTTGAACGGTCCGGCGTTGGCGATGGTGCCCAGCCGGGTGATCTCGCGGCGGAGACGCTCGCGTTGCTTTTCCAGCGCCTCGTCAACGCCGTCGCCCGCGTCGGTGAGCTGCTGCAGCTCGACGAGCAGTTCCTGGCGGGCGTCACGGGCGGCGTCGATCTCCTTCTCGTCGGGCAGGAGCCCCTCCTCGATGAGCTCCTCGAACGAGGGCTGGTGCAGCATGACGTCGAAGGTGGCGAGCTGTCCGCCCCGCAGCCCCTGGCGGAACCGGTCGTCGAGGGGAACGTTGCTGGCGTTGAGCGTCAGCGAGATGGCCGCTTCCTTGCCCGGCGGCGCGATCCAACCTGAGATGCGCAGCGACGCCTCGTCCGAGCCCTTGGCCGTGAGGTAATGAAGGATGACACGCTCGGTGTCGAACTCGACATAGGCGCTCACGTCGTCCAGCGGGTACGGGAATCCCTGAAACGCGCCGGATGCTTCGGTGATGGAGGCCTTGCCCACCGTTTTGATCGGGGCGGCGACGGCCTCGCCGTCGGGGCCCGTGAGGGGGTCGCCGCGCGTGATCTCCACCTGCGTGTCCAGCGACCAGCCGGTGAGGTTGAACTTCGCCAGCGTGTCGGCCACCGGTTTGGGGAGCTGCACGGCCTGCGGCGCGTCCTCCGTGTCGTCCTGGGAGAGCTTGAAGTTGTCCATCCGCACGCTCATCTCGAACGGCGCCGTGTTCAGCACATGCTCCATCCAGACCGGCTGGTTCCGCCAGTCAAACGGCGGCATGTCATGGATGGTGAAGTTCACCCGGTAGGGCATCTGGACGACGTCCTGGCGTTCGTTGCTGCTGCCGAACTCGCCGATGAGGTTGTCGAGCGTCAGCCGGTTGCCTTCGAGCCGGATCGTGCCGCTGTCGACGAACATCCGGGGAAGGCTGGCCACCGATTCCACCTGGCCCTGCTGGTAGCTGGCGGAGAACTCCGCGGTGGCGATCGGGATGGTCAGGGCCATCTGGTCCACGTTCAGCTCGGCCGTGAAGGGCTCGCCCTTCTTCCATTGCACGACCGCGCTGCCCACCGGCCCCTGGGGATCCATCCGCTGCCACCACAGCCGGGCCATCTGGGGGCACATCCCGTACATACGCTCGTCCAGCGAGAGACCGTCGATCCGGGCCGTGTGCTCCAGGGTCTCGACGTTCCACCGGCCGTCGACGAAGATGCCGTCGTCACCGAGGCTCGCGCCGTCGTCGTCAAGCTCCTGCAGCTGGAAGGTGTACCAGCCGCCGCCCTCGTCGGATGGGGACATCTCGCCCGACACGCGGCGATGACCGACCTTCTGGTACTCCTTGCCGACGTGCATGCCCAGCTCGATGACGGCGCTGCGGATACGGATCGTCGGCGGGAGGATGGGTTTCTCGCTGGGCTGCGCCGACCACTTGGGTGTGAGTGATCCGAAGTTGAACTGGCCCGGCTGACGCTTGTCCTCGCTGAAGCGGACCAGCACGCTGTCCAGCTCGACCTCCTTGATGTCCAGACCCTTGAGGATCGAGCTCGGCTCGATGACGATCTCGGCGTGCCCGATGCGAAGCGCCTTGGCCGCCGTGCCCAGGTGGGCCCGGCTGCGCACGATGATGTCCTTGTAGATGAGCCGGCCGTCTCCACGGTACGAGGCGTTGGCGATCTCGACGCGGCCTCCGAGCTTCTGCTCCAGTCCCGGCGCGGTCAGCAGGATCAGGAACCACGACCGCGTGACGATCCACAATGCAACCCCGGCCAGCATGGGGATGAGCAGTGCGGCCATGGTCACGGTCCGCAGCACGGTTCGCTTCCGTGGCGGAGGCGAAGATTCGGGCGTGTCAGAGCCGTGCGCGTCGGAAGCGGGCTCGTCAGACACGGGGGCGTCAGAGACGGGCGCGTCGGAGGCGGGCTCGGGGGCCGGGGTCGGGGGCGTGACGTCGGGTTCGCTCATGGCCATTGCTGAGCAGGGTCTCGCCGGGCACGAGGCGGGCGGGGATCATAGCCGTGAAGGACACCGAGCATACCCGCGCCCGTCACCGCGGCTACCATGGGCAGACCCGTCGGGCCGAGCCCTCTTCCGTTCCATCCCAGAGGTCCAGAAGCATCATGCGCGTGGCATTGACCGGTGTCTCCGGCTTTATCGGCTCGGAAATCGCCAGGCATTTGCAGGAGGCCCGACATTCAGTGACCGGCCTTGTCCGGGCCACCAGCCGCCGCGACCACGTCGAGGCGTTCGTGGAGCGGTTCGTGGCCGGTGAGCAGGCGGATGCCTCCATCTGGGACGATCTGCTCGATGGCGCCGACTGTGTCGTCCATAACAGCGTTGACTGGCAGCCGCTGCGGGATCCGGTCGATCTCGACGAGCACCTCAGGAGCAACCTGCTTGGGTCAATCCGGCTGCTGGCGGCGGCGGCCCCGCGCCAGTTCATCTTCATCAGCACCGTGGCCGTGCATCACGACATGCGACCGCGCTGGAGCGGCCTGATCGACGAGGATCACCCGCTTCGACCCGTCGGTCTCTACGGCGCCTACAAGGCGGCCGTCGAAGCGCACCTGTGGGATGCGCATTTCCGCACGGGCCAGTCCACCTGCGCGGTGCGCCCGTGCGGCGTGTACGGCATCGATCCCAGGCTCGATCGATCGATCGGCTTTCCGATCATCCGCGACCTTCGCGCGGGCAAGCCGTTCCGCCGCGCCGGCGGCGGCAAGTTCGTGCACGTGACCGACGTGGCGGCCGCGGTCACTGCCGCCGTCGGCAACCCGGAGTCGGCGGGCCGTGTCTACAACCTCGTGGACTGCTACGCGCGGTGGGCCGACTGGGCGGTGCTGGCCGCCGAGCTGCTGGGCGTCGAGACGGCGATCGACACCACGAGCCCCGCGCGGCCGGCCAACACGTTTCTCAAGGACGCGGCCCGGTCGCTGGGCGTCCCCCTCGATCGCGGCCACGACGGGATACGGGGACATCTGCGGGAGTTGATTGGGAGAATGGACGAGGAAGGGTGAGGGATTAGGGGTTTGGGATCCAGGGAAAGGTCCGGAGTGCTTCAGCGGACTCTCTTGACCCGAACCCCTCACCCCCAACCCCGTTGCCCATGCCCTTCACCTCCTACCTCATGCAGCGATCGTTCCCCGCCGACTCCCGTATTGCCGGTGACGTCGCGTGCGCGGGGTGCGGGTACAACCTGCGGGGGTCGCTCGCCGCGGGGAAGTGCCCGGAGTGCGGGCGGCCGGCGGGTGAGTCGCTGTGGCCGCTGACGCGTCCCGACAAGGTCGCCGGGAGTGTCCGGCGGATCGGCAACAGCTTTCTCGGCGTCGGCGCGGCGGTGGCGGTTCCCGTCGTCGTCACCGGCTGGTGCCTGGGTTGGCTGGCGCTGGGGGCCCTGATCATCACCACCGCGGTACGCACCGTCGAGGTGGCGGAGCTTCGTTTCCGCGCCGACACCGACAAGCTCCCGGTCGTCGGCGATCGGGTGCGGCTGCTGTGGCTGGCCTCGATGGCGGAGGCCGTGATCCTTCTCGTGTGGTCGCTGCTGCTGGTGTCGTCGGGCCTCGGCGAGAACTTCCTGGGGCCGCTGGCCGTGCTCACCGGTGTCCTCGGCGTGGTCTGGCTGCTGGCGGCGTTCGCCGTGGTCGGCCTCGCAGGCTGGATGGGCTCGGCGATGGCGGCGATGCTTGGCCGACCGAAAGTGCTGCGGCTGATGAGCACGCAGGTCGCCTTCACGGTGGCGGGGCCGGCCGTGGCCCTCGGGTTCGGGGTCTTGGGCATGGCGGTCACGCTCGTCATCAATGGGGTCGCCGGCGCCGTCACGGCCTCCTTCGGCGTGGTGGGACTGATCACCATGTGGGTCGTGGCCGTCGTGCTCACGCTGGCGTCCACCGCGCAGCTGGCGACGGCGGTCGAGCGGACGCGCGATCCGCGGGAGGAGATGTTGGATCAGGGGTTCGGGGTTGGGGGCTAGGGACGAGGGCGGAGCGTACGTCTGCTCTGACCCCTAACCTCCAAACACCTCCTCCGCCAGGTCGATGGCCCGCCCCAACGCGGCCGCCTTGTTCACCGTCTCGTCGTATTCGCGGGCGGGCTCCGAGTCGGCGACGATTCCGGCGCCGGCCTGCAGGTGCACCGTCCACGGACCGCCGGCCCGGCCGCCGGTGGGAATGACCATCGTTCGCAGGGCCAGCGCCATGTCCATGTCGCCGTCGAAGCCGACCACGCCGATGCCGCCGGCGTAGGGTCCGCGGCGGGTCGGCTCCAGCTCGTCGATGATCTGCATCGCCCGCACCTTGGGGGCGCCGCTCACCGTCCCCACGGGCAGCGTTGCGCGAAGCGCGTCCCAGCTGCACACATCCTTCTCGAGTCGGCCGGTGATCGTCGAGCTGAGGTGCATCACGTGACTGTAACGCTCGACGTCCATGACCCGCGCCAGCTCGATTGACGCCGGCGCGCAGACGCGTCCCAGGTCGTTGCGGCCGAGATCGACGAGCATGACGTGCTCGGCCCGCTCCTTCGCATCGGCCAGCAGCTCACGGGCCAGCGTGTCGTCCTGGCGGTCCGTGACGCCGCGGGGGCGCGTGCCCGCCAGCGGGCGGTTCGTGACCACGCTGCCGCGGGTGCGGCAGAGGATCTCGGGACTCGCCCCGACCAGGATCGAGTCCGTGGCCTGCAGGTAGATCATGTAGGGGCTGGGGTTGACGATCCGCAGCGCCCGGTAGATCTCGAACGGATCGGTGGCGGTGCGGCGCTCGAACCGCTGGCTGAGCACGATCTGGAATGCGTCGCCCTGGGCGATGTACTCCTTGCACCGCCTCACGGCCGACTCGAAGCGCTCGCGTGTGAAGTTGCCGGTCAGCGGCGCCGCCGGGAGCTCGCGTAGGTCCATCTCGATGGCGCCCGCGGGAAGGGGCCGGGTGTGCGTCATGAGCCGACCGACGAACTCGTCCAGATCGTCACGGCCCGCCGTCCAGGCGTCGTCGACGGACGAATGCTCGTCGAGCAGCACGTGGCAGACGGCGTAGACGACCTTCTCCACGTGATCGAAGATGGCCACCTTTCGATAGAGGCCGAGGTGCAGGTCGGGCAGCGAGCGGTCGTCGATCGGCGCCTTCTCGAACGGCAGCTTGTCCGGTTCCGCGTAGCGGGCGGTGTCGTAGCCCACGTAGCCCACCCACCCGCCGGTGAACGGTGCGTCGGGGGCGACTTCGCCCGACACCGGATGCAGCGACTCGGTGAGACGCCGCGGCACCGACAGCGGGTCGGGCTCGACCGTGTTCTCGGACGTGCCCCGGACATGGTCGACGACCGTCACCTCGTGGCCCCGCGCGATGACCTCCAGAGCCGGCTGAGACCCGAGAAACGAGTGGCGGCCGACCGCGGCGCTGCTCTCGACGGACTCGAGCAGGAAGCTCGGCGCCGTACGCTCGTCGGGCGACACGAGACGGCGGTACGCCAGCACGGGCGTCAGCTGGTCGGCCATCAACCGCTGAACGAGCGCGATGACGTTGCCTCTGGACGCGAGGCGGCGGAAGGTCGCGAGATCGGGCATGGTCATGGCGATCTGAGTATACTGGGTGAAACGTCGGGAACCGCCCAAGGTCGATCGGTAGAATCAGCCGCCGTGATCACGAATGGGGACAAGCCGGTGGCGGACCTGCGGGCCATCCGCAAGACCTACTACAAGGGGGACGGCTCCGTCCTCGTGGACGCGCTTGCCGGCGTCGACCTGAAGATTGAGGCCGGTCAGTACCTCGCGATCATGGGCGCGTCGGGCTCCGGCAAGAGCACCCTGATGAACATCCTGGGCTGCCTCGACCAGGCCACGGCCGGCTCTTACCGGCTCGACGGCCGCGACGTATCGACGATGAGCGACGACGACCTGAGCCGCGTGCGTCGCGAGAAGATCGGCTTCGTCTTCCAGGCGTTCAACCTCATTGGTGAGCTCACCTGCGTCGAGAACGTCGAGGTGCCGCTGTTTTACCAGGGCGTTCACCGTACCGAGCGACACCGCCGCGCCCAGGCGCGGTGCGAGCAGGTGGGCCTGGGCGACCGCACCGGCCACCGCCCCAGCGAGCTCTCCGGCGGCCAGCAGCAGCGGGTCGCCATCGCCCGGGCCCTGATCAACGACCCCGCCGTGATCATGGCCGACGAGCCCACGGGCAACCTCGACTCGAAGACGGGCCTGGCGATCCTGGAGCTGCTCTCGGAGCTGCACCGCGAGGGTATGACCATCGTCATGGTCACCCACGACGAGCGGGTGGCCGACCAGTGCCAGCGGATCGTGCGGCTGTCCGACGGGCTGATCGACAGCGACATCTGGAACAAGTGAGCGGCGGTCCTGGGGGAGTCAGCGCTGCGGCGCCAGCCGATCGGCGACCGCGTTCACCCTCTTTCCCAACGGCGTCAGCGCGCCGTCGGGCTCCAGCAGGACGCTTCGATCGAAGTCGAGCGCGGGATTGTCGGAGAAGCCGGGCAGCGGCTCGGTCGGCACCGCCAGCAGAAACCACGTGAAGCGCTGCACCAGCCGGTTCCCGTCACGCGGGTTGCCCAGCTCCTCGTCCGTGGCGGTGAGACACCAGGTCATGATCTCATCCGCGTAGGCGCCGACGAGCTCGCTGCCGAGCGGTCGGATGGGAGAGGGAAGGCCGACCTCGCCGACGATCAGGTCCTTGTCGCGCTGCCCGTAGCGGAGCATGATCGATCGGAACGCGCGGATCTGGCTGATCGAGTCCTGCGCGAGGGCCGTTGACTCGAAGTCGTTTTCGAGATCGGCAAGGCCGCTGATGCCGCTCGCCGGATACGGGTGGATGACGAAAGCGTCAAACGTCACGTCGCACCGCCGGGCCTCCTCGAGAATCGCCTCGAAGAACTCGAGCGCCGTCGATCCGTAGGCCCGCGTGGTGAACGCGTTGTCGGGGGTGCTGATACCCCCCAGCGCCAGCCGGTGGCCAAGGTGGTTGCGCTCGAAGATGTCCCTGACAAGCCTGGCATCCTCGACGATCTGCTGCGGCGTTCGCGGGTCGTTGTTCGGCCGGTACCCCGGCTCGTTGCCCAGCACGAACATCGTGGCCTCCGGCAGCGAGCCGTCCTTTGAGCGCTCCACCAGCCACGATTCGAGGCCCGACCGCTTCAGCAGACTCAGAAACTCATCAAGCTCGACGCCCACCGGCTTTGGAAACTGCCCGTTCACCCACAGGCTGCGCAGCATCGCGAGATGCTCCGGCACATCGCCGGTGGACCGGTACTGAATCACCGGAACGTACAGGTCGTCATGGCCGAGATCGGCGGCCCAACCGGCTCCGCGATGAGCCTTTCCCAGGGCGTGGTAGTCCTTGTAGAACCCGATCGGGAGCGTCTCGAAGGCGGTCGGCAGCAGATCGGGCGTGATGCAGGCGACGCCCACGCGTGCTCGGAACTCCGCACGGGTCATGACCGGACCGCCTGTCGCGGGGCGGGTCGTCGCGGATGGCGGCTCTCGGCTCGATTGTCCGAGGCACGCGGCTGCGGCGAGGAGGTACACCGCCGGGAACACAAGCCACCGAGGGCATCCGGGAGTGCGGGTCACGGGCGGCCTCCTTTCGATCCCGTCATTGCTGCCTGAGATTATCCCCCTGGCCGGGCCATTGTGCCGATTCTCCCCCCATGGAGGTCACGACGGTCCAGGGCCGGAAGCGGTCACCGTGCCATGGCGAGAGTCGGCGGGTGCTGGGCATCGACCCCGGGCTGAGCCTGACCGGCTACGGGTGCGTGGACCTGTCCGCGGCGGGTCGTGAACCCAGGCTGGCCGAGGCCGGGGTTCTGCGTCTCAAGAGCAAGGCCCCCATGGCCTACCGCCTCTCCCAGCTCTACGACGACCTCACCGGGCTCATCGATGAGCTTCGACCGCAGATCATGGTCGTGGAGCAGCTCTTCAGCCACTACCGGCACGTCCGGACATCCATCCTGATGGGACACGCCCGCGGGGTGGTCCTGCTCGCGGGCGAGTCCCGCGGGGTCGCCATCGATGAGCTGCTTCCGACCGAGGTCAAGAAGGCGATCACCGGCGACGGTCACGCCACCAAGCTGCAGATGCAGCAGGCGATCAAGTGCCAGTGCCGGCTCGACGAGCTGCCCAGCCCGCCCGACGTGGCCGACGCCATTGCCATCGCGATGTGCGCCGCCCGGCGGCTGGCCACGGCGCCGGCTAGCTGACCGGGCGCAGGATCAGAGTCACCCGGGTTCCGATCGGCGGCACGTGGTCGCTGTTGACCTGCCACTCGGGCGGGTGAACCGCTTCCTGGTCGGCGATGACCCGCTGGTACCCGACGACCTCGTCCCCGAACGTGACGAGCCCGATGATGGATCCCGTCTCGTCCGCGACGAAGTGCTCGCCCGGGCCCATCCACTCCAGGTTCTCGGCGAAGCTCGATCCGCCGAAGACCCAGTGGTCGTTCGGGAACGCCGCGCCCTCGGCATCGACGATCCAGACGCCGATCGGCTCCTCGATGATCTGCCCGTGACGCGGGTATCGCACGAGAATGTCAAGCGGATCACCGGCGGGCGGGGTGAGCGACACGCCCGACTCCTGATAGACCCACTCACCCGGCGTTCCGGGCTCGAAACCCGCCAGCAGCAGTGCCGCGTGCACGTTGCTGGGCCGGGCCTTGATCACGACCAGCGCCTCGTGCTCGCGGGTGCCGGGTGAGCAGGCGATCTGCTCCAGCCAGCCCGCGTCGAGACACACCCACGCCTCGATCTCGACCTGCCGCTCCCGTGGCCGCACCGTGATCCCCTCCGAGGGCCGGACAACGGGGCCGTCGCCGTCGGGGCCACGCGCCGCCCCGGGGCCGGCGCAGCCACCCGCGACCGCGAGCAGGATGGCCGTCAATACGAGCGATCCGAATCGTTGGTGCATCGTGGCGGCTCCGGGAATCGAGCTGCGTCAGAACGCCCCCTGGCAGGCAGGGCGAGAGAGGCGACACAGCTAAGCATCGTCGAACCGGCTCGACGTCGCCAGCGAGGCGGCCGCCGACGGCCCCGGCGGGGTCCGGATGTAAAAAAGGCCCGGCAGGGGACTGGCCCCTAACCGAGCCCTTCCGGGGGCAAATTGGGGTTCGGACGGGTCGCATCATAACAGGGGCCTGAGACGATGCAAGCGCCGGATGCACCGAAATGGGCCTCCATGTGAGCCTTTTCGCGCTACGATCGCCCCGTCTGATGTACGAACTGTCCCGCCGCGTCCGGTTCGGTGTCAGCCCCGCCCAGCTCCATGGCGGCGATGGGCCGGCCGGTGACGAGCCCGCCGGCCTTGGCGCGTTCTACGAGCTCGAGGTGCGGTGCCGCGGCCGGCCGGACAGCGCAACTGGCTACGTGATGAACATTTCCGAGATCGACGAGGCGGTCCGTGATCGGGCCGTGGACCGTCTGCGCGAAGCGATGGCCGGCTGGGTTGCGGGGTCCGACCGGCCCGCAGGGACGGTCCTCGCCGCCGTGCTCGAGACCCTCCAGCCGGCCCTGGGCCACGCGGTCAGCGCCGTGCGGTGGTGGCTCAGCCCGTACCATTCGATTCTCTGCGAGGCCGATCACATGGACCGCGTGCTCATCAGCCGCCAGTTCGAGTTCTCCGCCGCCCACCGCCTGCACTCGTCGGCGCTGAGCCCCGATGAGAACCGCTCGGTCTTCGGCAAGTGCAACAACCCCAGCGGCCACGGCCACAACTACAAGCTCGAGCCGCTGGTCTCGGTGCCGCTGGAGGGGGCGTCGTTTGGCTTCCCGCAGCTGGCGACGCTCGTGGACGAGCACGTGATTCGGCGGTTCGACCACAAGCATCTCAACCTGGACACGGCCGAGTTCACCGGGCTCAATCCGACGGTGGAGCACATCGCCCGCATCTGCCACGAGGTCCTGGAGGGGCCGATCGCCGAGGCCGGCGGGCTGCTCCGGCAGGTCACGGTGTGGGAGACGGACAAGACCGCGTGCACGTATCCGGCCGGAGGGTGAGAACCCTGCTACGCTGTGGGGTTCCAACCCACGGGAGCGACCCATGAACAAGCTCGTGTGCCTCGTCGTGCTGCTCGTCGTCACCGTCGCCGCGCCGCGGGCGCTCGCCCAGGCCGACGCCGACTACGACGCGCTTCACGGCACCTTCGTCAAGATGTACAACTCCCTGCGGGCCAAGGGCGGCGTGGGGACGGAGGATCACGGCGTGATCCGGTCGTTACGCGACCGGGCCACCGAGTTCAACCGGCAGCACCCCGGCCACGAGAAGGGCCTCGCCCTGGAGCTGCAGCTGTCGATCTGGCTCCAGGACGACCAGCGTATGGGCGAGCTGTACGAGCAGCTGACGCTGCTCACCGGCGACCTGCGTTTCGGGATGGCTTGGGTGGGTCACTTCGAGGCGCTCGACGACCGTCAGTCGGTGGGCGCGATCTACGCCCGGCTGCTGGAGCTCTACCCCGACTCGACCGCCATTCGCCGACGCTGGGCCGAGTTCGTCAAGGGCACCAACCAGTACCGCCGGGCTCTGGAGATCCTGGACACGGGGGCGATTGATCCGGCGGAGTCGCCTCGAGCCGTCGTTCTGCGGTCGGACTGCCTGTTCGCGGAGCAGCGATTCGGGGAGGCCGTCGAGGCCCTGGAGTCGATCCCCGCCGAGACGCTGGCCGCGGATCCGACGCTTGCCGCCGACGTCGAGGCGAAGCTCGGCGCCCGGCGACCCTACCTCGAGCTCTGGGACCAGGAGCAGCAGGTCCGATCGGTCGAGGCCGCGGTCGGCGACCTGCCGAGGGTGGAGATCATCACGGTCAAGGGACCCATCGTGGTGGAGCTCTTCGAGAACGAGGCGCCCAATACGGTGGCCAATTTCATTGCGCTGGCCGAGTCGGGGTTCTACAACGGAACCACGTTCCACCGTGTGCTGCCCAACTTCATGTCCCAGGGCGGCGACCCCAACAGCAAGCCGGGGGCGACCGGAGCCAAGGGAACGGGCAACCCCGGCTACCGCATCGCCGACGAGCATGATCTCGAGGGGGCCCGCAGCCACTTCACGGGCACGCTGGCCATGGCCAATAACGGCCAGCCCAACACGGGCGGCTGCCAGTTCTACATCACCCACGAGCCGACCCCCCACCTCAACGGCAAGCACACGGTGTTCGGCCGCACGGTCGAAGGGCTGGACATCGCTCGCAGCCTCGATCCGGACGATCTCATCGAGACGGTGACCGTCCTGCGCAAACGCGACCACGAGTACAAGCCGACGAAGCTGCCGCTGGGGTCGCCCTTCACGGAACCGTTCGCGACGCCCGAGACACGCGGCGGTACGAAGCCGCCGACGACACGGCCGACCGAAGACCCGTAGCGCGCGTCGCCGGCCTCGGGCTCTGGCCGGTCTGTCTGTGGTGATAACCGGAAAACAGAACTCTTTTGCGCGCGAATCCTTCGGTGCGCCTGATTCTCTGGTTTCACCGGACCGATCATTGGCAGTTGGCATGAATTACCCTGTGTCAGCCTGCGCGCCTCGGTGCGGACCGGCTGCCACCCATTCGACGAAGGAGAGCTCTCACATGCCCAGCCAAAGCAAGTCCCCGTACGCCACGTCCTTCAAGTCCGCGATCAAGCGCGGGACGCCGGCGAGCCAGGCCGTCAAGGCCATTGCCAAGCGAAGCAACACCCAGCCGCGCGTCGTGTTCGCGTCGCTGCACAAAGCCGGACTCTGCCAGCGCCAGAAGTTCAACGGCCAGTGGATTTATTGGCCCTGCGAGGACATCAAGACCTCGGCCACCAACGCCAAGGCCAGCCAGCTCGAGTCCTGGCAGAACCTGATCGACTGGTGCATTCTCAGCGGCCAGTGCAAGCCGCAGCAGCTGGAGAACAACACGGGCAGCCAGCAGGACTTCATGAGCTACTGCCGCAAGTACTTCAACCGCCAGCTCAGCCCCTCGACGACCAAGTCCAAGAAGCGGAGCACCAGCAAGACGGCCAATCGGACCACCGCCAAGGCCCGCAAGTCCAGCACGTCGCGCAAGAGCAGCTCGACGAGCTACAAGTTCCCGCGGACCAGCTCCACCAGCCGTCGCTATCGCAAGGCCGCCTGAGCCGCCGCCGAACACATCGAGATTCCGACGACGCCGGCCCCGTGGGGGGGTCGGCGTTTTTGGTGGGTCAGGGGTTGGGGGTGAGGCCAAGAGAGCCTCGGAGACGCGTCCCCTCGATATCGCTGCCCGCGTCCCTCGCCCCTTACGGCAGATCCTCTTCGCCCAGGAGTCGGAACTGCTTGCGCCGGAGGATCTGGCCCGCCAGCGTCTGGTCGTCGACGGCGAGGGCGATGGTGGGCGTCCCTTCGGGACCCAGCATCAGCGGGTAGGCGAAGCGGATGTTGAGCTCGGCTCCCAGCAGGTAGAGACACATGCTGGTGAGCGTGTGATCGTCGGCAAGCTCCACGATCAGCAGATCGAACTCCGAGAACGGAAGGCCGTGCTCCCGCAGCACCTCCCGGGCGGCGTCGGCGTTGTTGGGGATGATCCTGACCACCGCGTGATCCGAGGCCTCGACCACGCTGAACGCGCACAGGTGCACGTCCGGGGCCTCATCGAAGAGGCGTACCAGCTCGAAGAGCCGGCCGACGCGGTTCTCCAGGAAGACCCCGAACTGCCGCACGGTCGGCGGGCCGTAGCTCTGCGATGTCTCCTGCGGCACGACTTGGCTCACTCGTACCCCCACCCCCACGGGCCCGAGGTCCCTGGCCGAGGACAGCCGGTCGCCCCTCTGGACCGCACGGGCCGGTTTGCGGTCCACGAGACGGCCATCAGACTAACGATACGGTCCGTGACCAGGCAAGTGAAAAACGACCTATCTTCACAATCGGGGTCTCATCAGACGAAATCCACCTCGCCGGGGTCGGGGACGAGCCCTGCCTGGTGGGCTTCGTGCAGGAATGTCCGGACGGCCGCCCGCCCGACACTGCCCAGCTCGAGCGTGAAGCGGTTGACGTACATGTCCACGAACTGCTCGACCAGGTCGGGTTTCAGGTCCCTGGCGAAGCGAAGCGCGTAGGCGAGCGCCTCGCCGCGGTGCTCCAGGGCGAATTCTAGGCATCGCTTGAGGTCAGCGGACACCTCCTGCAGTGTGCTCGCGCCGTGCTGCTCGGCGAGGTCGCGTCGAACCGCGTTGACGCCCAGCGGCAGCGGCAGGCCGCACCGCGAGGACCACCACATGCCGAGGTCCGCCACCAGGTGAAGCCCGGCCTCGTCGAAGGTCAGCTGGCCCTCGTGGATGAGCAGCCCCGCGTCGATCTCGCCGGCCGCCACGCGGGGGATGATCTGGTCGAAGGGCACCACGACGTGGCGGAAGGTGCCCGCCCCCAGCAGGATGGTGGCGGCGGCAAAGGCACTGGTCCGCTCGCCGGGCACGGCCAGAACCACGTCGCCGCCGATGAGATCGCCGGTCGAGATCGGACGGCGGGACACGATCATGGGCCCGTACTGCTGGCCGACCGAGGCGCCGCACTCGGTGAGGACGTAGTGATCGGCCACCCTCGGGTACTGGGCGCAGCTGACGGCGGTGATCTCCAGCTCCCCGCTCTCCGATCGCTCGTTGAGACGCTCGATGTCGTCGGGCACCGGCTCGTATCGGAACCGCGTCGTCTCGAACCCGCACTCGGCGGTCAGGGGCCACCACATGAATGCGTCGTCGGGGTCCGGGCTGTGTCCGATCCGCAGGATCGGCCTCTCGTCGGACATGACGGGGCGATGATACCGCCGCGGGCCGCGCAGCGTTTCGAGGACCGGCCGTTCAGTCGTCGGCGGGCGTCAAGGGCGGCGCGGGGCTCTCGGGAGCCGGCACCACCAGCATCAGGCCGGTCACGCCCTCGCAGCTGATGTCCGTGGCGGAGATGACCTCGCCGGTGGCGGGGTCCAACCGGAAGATGGTGCCGGCACTCAGAAAACCGGTGCCGCCCGCATACAGGTGACCGTCCGGTCCGAACTCCAGGCTGCCCGCCTGGATACCGGTGTCTCCGACGACCGAGGCAAGACCCGTCTGGAGATTGATCGTGTACAGCATGGCCGGAGGGGGACCGCCGGCGATGCCGTACATCGTCTCGGTGTTGATGTCGTAGGCGAGCCCGGAGATCGGGCCGACCCCCGTGACCCCGATCAGCGTGAAGTTGCCGGTCGCCGGATCGAGCGTGCGCAGCTCCGACGGAGCGCCGCTGGCGAGGATGGCGGTCCCGTACAGCGTGGAGCCCACATACTCCAGCCCGTTGTACGCGGCGCCGTTGGGGACGGACGGGGAGTTCGGCTGGCCCGTCGCGATGTCGAAGAAGTTACCCGCAAAGCCGCCGTCGGGCCGCTGGGCGAACGCGGTCTGGCCGAGGTTGTCGTACTCGATCTCGGTGGCGCCGGCGGCGGTGACCGGACCGCCGACGAATGTCGTGATGCCCGTGGCCGGGTCGAAGATGAAGAGGTTGCCGTTGCGGTTGCTGCCGTACAGCGTGGCTGCGCCAGACAACGCGCTTGAGCACCCGCACACGGGCGCGGCTTGTGCGGTCCCGACACACAAGGCATCCCACTCGACGTCGCAGCAGAAGGGATCGATCCGGCACACGGTCTCGCAGCAGAAGGGGTCCTCGCAGCCCGCCGTGGCTCCGGGCGCGCAGCAGTCACCCGTGCCGGCGACGCCGCAGACGTCGCAGTACACGCAGTCGGCGCACGAGCCCCACGTGCCCAGGATCTTGAGAAAGTCGGTGATGCCGACGCCGTCGCCGTCAAAGTCGCACGGGGCGCCGACCTCGCCCCAGGTCCCGAGCACGGCCAGGAAGTCGTTGATGCCCACCTGGCCGTCACTCGGCTCGCCGCAGTCCCACGGGCACACGATCTTCGGGGGTTCCCACAGCTGGATGTCGTCCACCATCACGAAGCCGGGACCCCCGACATTGATGCGGCCGATGCCCTGGTCGCACACCATGCCGAAGAAGGACTTCTGGAACGGCACGACGGCCATGGACTGGCTGAGAATCTCCTGATTCTGCAGGTCGTGGACGACGATCTCCACGACCTCGTTGCCCGTGCCGTTCTCGACCGTGAAGCCGACGATGCTGATCTGGGCGGCCAGGTCGAACAGAAGATCGAGGCTCTCGAGCTTGCCCGCCGGCCCGACCTTGACGCTGTTGGGCACGAAGGTGCCGTCAAACGCCCCCTGGCCGAAGCCCGCCAGGAAGCCGCTGGGGCAGGCGAAGGGCGCGGCCTGGAAGAACTCGTTGGACTGGATCGTCAGGAACGGCGTGGCCAGGCCGTCGGGAAAGCCCGCGTTGGTCACGCCTTGCCGCAGCGGATCCGACGGAAAGACGATGTCACCGAAGGCGATGTCCGTCGTCGGAAACTCGAAGTCCTCGGTACCGATGAGCTTGCTGCCCTGGACGAAGTTGAACTCGAAAAACGCGGTCTCGGTGAAGAAGAGCTGGCAGCCCGATTCGCCGTGCGCCGCCGAGGGCCGGGCCGCCGCCGCCGGATCCGGCTGGCCGTGGAGCGCCGTGGTGAGGCCGAGGCACAGGGCCACGGTCAGGCCGAGGTGCGGTGCGCCCGTCATGGTCGAAGATCCCTTTCCTGCAAGGCCCGGGAGGCTGATGCGAACCCGCTCAGGATACTCCACCCCGATCGGATCCCAATCCCCTTTTTTGGAAAGGGATGCCCCCGACCCCGCGCTCCGTCGGCTTCTCGTCGGGGTCACGGCAGACCGCCGCAGCCGCACGCCGGCTCCAGGCCCGCGAGCTGTCCGCAGATGGTGTCCCAGCTCACGTCGCAGCAGAACGGATCGGTGTCGCAGACGGCCCGGCAGCACACGATGTCCTCGCAGCCGGGTGTGAAGTTGGCGAAGCAGCACGCGCCGTTGACCGGGCTGCCGCAGGACTCGCAGAACTCCTGGCAGTCGGTCAGCTCGGCGTTGTACTCGGCGCCGCAGGCCACGCTGGTCCCGCTGATCGGGGCCACGAAGAGATACCAGATGCCCGCGGGCAGGCACGGCGTGGTGATGCTGATCGTCTGCCCCGGCGCGCCGAGGGCGCCCGGTGCCAGCTGGCCCGTGAGATGACTGCAGTTGCCGGAGCCCTCGAAGCCGGAGAAATACTGCAGCAGCCCGGTCTGGACGGGGAAGCCCGCGGTCACCGTCCAGGTGAGCCGCCTCGGCTCCGAGAGGATGACCCGGTACCAGTCGGTGTCCCGCGACGCCGCGCCGGAGCGGACCGTCCCGCAGACCGCCTCGCCGCAGCTGATCGACGAGAAGACCGGCGGGGAGGCGGTGCAGCCGCCGTTGACCGTGTCCACCGGGGCCCCGCAGTCAGGCTCGTTCTCCGGAGTCTTGCCGGGCCCGCAGATCTGCAGGCAGCCGCACTCGGTCGAGAACTGCAGGGCCTCCTCGGCGCAGAAGGCGTCCCACTCCATGTCGCAGCAGAAGACATCGAACGCGCAGATCGCCTGACAGCAGTCGAAGTCGGCGCAACCGGGCGTGCCCGTGGCCGAGCAGCAATCGCCCGCGTCGGGGTCGCCGCAGCCGGGCGGACACTCGACATCGGCGCAGAGCGTGTCGTCACCCAGGTAGCTGCCACCGGCGGCCTCGCACTGGGCCAGGGTCACCGCATCGCTGCATGTCGCGTCCGGGAAGCAGCAGGCGCCGATCGGGCCGCAGGGATCCGGATCGCACGGCACGTTGTCACCCCGATAGGTTGCCGTCTGGGCCGTGCACTCGGCCTCGCTGGTCTGAACGCACGTCTTGTCCGCCAGGCAGCACGCGCCGATGGGGGCGTTCTCGACGGTCAGGGTGCCCGCCAGCTGGTCGTTGGGCAGATCGACCGCGTTGAGCAGGCGGATGCCGGCCTGCTCGTCGGGCTGCAGGGTCAGGGCAAGCCCCGCCTGGCCGTCAGCCGCGCAGGCGATCGTCGGCCCCGGCGGGCAGACACATCCCTCGGTGGCCTCGATGGCAACCGCGACGTCCGTGGCGAGCGTCACCAGAATGGTCGCGCCGGTGCCGTTGTTCAGGCAGTACCACAGGTCCTTGTGGGTGTTGGGCTCGCCCAGGCACTGGTGATCTTCGGCACTCGGCGTCGCGCCGAGCATGTCGAAGGGCTCGAGGATCGTGGCCTGGGGATCGACGAGGTCGATCGCGACCGCGCCGACGCACTCGTCATTGCCGGGGGCCGGGCACGGGCCCCAGTTGCCGATCAGGGCCAGGAAGTCGTTGATCCCGACCCCCCCGCCGTCGAAATCGCATGGCACGCCGACGATGCCCCAGGTGCCGATCACGGCGAGAAAGTCGGCGATGCCCACGTCCTTGTCCGGGGGCTGGCCGCAGTCCCAGGGGCAGTCAAAGGGCCCGGGATCGCCGGCGCGGGCGGCAGCGGTCGCAAGCAGCGCGACGCAGACGGCGACGCGCGATCCGGCACGCGATGGTGCGCGCGGCGTCACGGGGGGCCGCCCTGCCAGTAGGCCGTGATGGTGGAGACGCCCTCGGCCCCCGTGCCGTCGACGTCGCTGCCCAGCACGTCCCAGACGTCGACGCGTCCGATGGTGATGGCGTCGCTGTCCGTGAGCAGGCCGAGAAAGATCTTGTCGCCCGCCAGCGCGGGCAGGTCGATCGAGCCCAGCACCTGGTCCGTCTTGTCGAACACGGTGACCCGCAGAAGCACGGGTGCGGCGCCGGCGAGACCGACGCTGACGAGATCCATCGACATGGCAGTGTGGTTGTCGCCGGCCGGGGGCCCGCTGATGATCTCGAAGCTGTCGACGAACGTGTTGGCGAGCAGCGCGTAGTTGGTCAGTTCCGGCACCACCCCCGGTCCCGCGAACAGCAGCCCGTCGGCGCCACGGGGCACGTAAGAGCCACCGGGGCCCGGGAACAGGTTCGACGAGAACCCCACGTTGTCCACGTCGGGCGGCCACAAGTCGCCCCACGGATCGTCGGGGTCGCTGGCGTGCGTGTCGATGTCCTGGACGTCGTCCAGCAGCACGGCGCCGCCGGCCGGAAGCGTGGTGGGCTCGAAGCTCCACGTGAATTTCGAGACCTTGCCGGCCAGCGCGGCCGCGGCCAGGAACTGCTCCTGAACGGTATAGAAGGTGACCTGGTCCCCCGGCCCCGCCGGCTCGTTCAGGATCGTCATGGTCCCGATGAGCTCGGCGTTGGGGAGGTTCAGGTCGTTGATGAGGCGGATCTGGACCTGCTCGCCGGGCTGCATGAGGAACTGATCCGTGCCGGGGATGCCGCGGGCGCAGGTGACGGGGGGCCCCGGCGGGCAGGTGCAGCCGGCGTTGACGTCGATGAAGAGGTCCACGCTCGTGGAGATCGAGACCAGCTTCTCGACGTCGGTGATGTTGGTCAGGCAGAACCACACGTCCTTGTGGATCGGCGGCGCGCCCAGGCACTGGTACGCCTCGGGGCTGGGGGTCGCCCCGTACATGTCGAAGAGGACGTCGATGGTGCCATCGTCGGACGCCCGATTGACGGCCTCCGGAGCGACGCACTCATCGTTGGGCGGCGCGGGGCACGGGCCCCAGGTGCCGATGATCTTGAGGAAGTCGGTGATCCCGACACCCTCGCCGTCGAAGTCGCACGGTGCGTCGACCACGCCCCACGTGCCGATCACGGCCAGAAAGTCGTTGATGCCGACCTCCTTGTCGGGCGGCGGGCCGCAGTCCCACGGGCACGAGGGTGACTGCTCCTGCCACATCTGGATCTCATCCACGAGCTCCTGGCCGTTGCCGCCGACGTTGATCCGGCCGATCGACTGGATGCACCAGATGCCGAAGAAGAACTTGCTGCCGTCGACGGGAACGGTGTAGGTGTCGCTGAAGATCTCCTCGTTGGCCTCGTTGAAGACCGTGATCACGACCTGACCCTGCTCGGGGTCCTCGACCGTGAAGCCCACGCCGGTGTGCAGCGACCCGGCCGTGAAGATCAGGTCCGTGCTCTCGCTGAAGAAGATCGCGCCGACCTTGACACTGTTGGGGATGACCGGATTACCGAAGATCGAGCCGGGTCCCAGCGCCGCCAGACCGCTGCCCGGCAGCACGTCCGGCGCACCCTGGGTGGTGAAGTTGGACTGGATGGTCAGGTTCGTGTTGACAAGGCCGTTGGGGAAACCCTCGCCGCTCGCGTCGGTGTTGGGGACCCCGCCCTCCAGGGGATCGGCCAGCAGCGCGAACTCGCCAAGGTCAAGCGTCGAGACGGGCGGCTCGAAGTCCTCGAGCCCCTTCATGAACTTACCGTCGTTGGTGTTGAACGCCTCGAAGGCCTGCTTGTCGAAAAAGACCTGGCAGGTGACGCCGGCGGCCGCCGGTCCCGCCGCGCCCAGGCACGCCAGCAGCCCCAGGCTCCACGCGGCGGCCGTGTTGATGGCGGGGGTCTTGGGGGTGAGCCACAGCGTCCCGGGATTGCACGCTCTGCGGGGCATGTGTTCTTCTTCTCCTGCGTCCTGCGCGAGTCGCGGACGTGGCGGGCCGATCCCTTCCACGCCCCCCCCACCCCCGGGGTCCCTGCCGAATGCCTCCAACCCCCTCCTGTCCGTGTGCCGGCGGCCGGCGGTTCGGCGGGGTTCGCCGGGAGTCGACAATACACCAAGTCGGAGGCCTTCCAACCCCCGATGTGGCCGCGGTTTTCGGCGATCGGGCGAGGCCGGGGACGCCGCGGGAGCGGTCTAGGACGGCTCGGCGGCCCTGGCGGGGGTCTCCGGCGTGATGCCCGGCGTGTCCTGCGTGAGCTGGCGTCGCATGATCTTGCCGGTCGGGTTGCGCGGCAGCTTGTCGATCACGCGGATCTCGCGCGGGACCTTGAACTGGGCGAGGTGCTCCCGGCAATGCGTTCGCAACGCCGTCTCGTCGAAGGTGGCGTTCTCGACGAGCTCCACGAAGGCCAGGGGCAGCTCGCCCCGCGAGGTGTCGGACATGGCGACCACCGCGGAGTCCTGGACGGCCGGGTGGGCGTTGAGGACCTCCTCGATCTCGCGGGGGAAGACGTTCTCACCGCCGATGATCAGCATCTCCTTGATACGCCCCGTAATGAAGAGATGCCCGTCGGCGTCGAGGCGCCCCATGTCGCCGGTCTTGAAGAAGCCCTCGTCGTCAAAGACTTCCGCCGTCTGCTCGGGCAGCTTGTAGTACCCCGCCATGATGTTGGGCCCGCGGATGCAGACCTCGCCGTCTTCATCGACGCCGAGCCTCCGGCCGTCGGGGTCGACGATCTTCTCCTCGACGTCGGGCAGCGGCATGCCGACCGAACGCGGCTTGTGGTCCTGCGGCCGGCACCAGTTGGTGCACGGGCCGGTTTCGGTCAGACCGTAGCCTTCGTTGATGACCGCGTTGAACTTCTCCCGGAACCCGTCGGCGACGGACTTTGGCAGGGGCTCGCCCCCGGAGACGAGGAACCGCACCGATGCGAAGTGATCCGCGGTGGCGCTGCGGCTGTGCAGCAGCACGTTGTACATCGAGGGGATGGCGATCATCGCCGTCGGCTGGTGCTTCTTGATCAGATCGAGGATCTTGCGCGGGGCGAACCGCGCCGTGTAGACCACCTTGCAGCCGATGGTCATGGGCAACAGCGTCAGCACGGTGAGACCGAAGCTGTGGAACTGGGGGAGCACCCCCATGAGGCTGTCGACGCGTGTGAAGCCCACCCAGTCGATGCACTGGCGGACGTTGGCGGCGAGATTGCCGGTGGTGAGCATGACTCCCTTGGGCCGACCGGACGTGCCGGAGGTGTACAGCAGTGCCGCGAGGTGATCGTCGGGGCGCGTCGCGCTGCGTCGCAGCGGCGGCACTCCGCCGAAGCTCAGCTCGTCCAGACGGATCTGCTTGATGCCCGACGGCAGGTCGCCGACGTGCTCGATCATGGGCGTGACCGTGATGACGGTGTCGAGGCCGGCGTCCTCGATCACGTACTCCAGCTCCTGCGGGTTCAGCAGATAATTCAGGGGCACGATGGTCCGCCCGAGCATCCACGTGGCGAGCATGCTCATGTTGAAGAGACCGGAGGTGGGCAGCATGATGCCCACGTGCTCGCAGGAGCTCGTGCGCTGAACAGCACGGGCCACGTGCAGCGCTCCCAGGTACAGCTGAATGCCCTTCCACGTGCGCTGGTCGTCCACGACGCACGGGCGCAGGGGCGCCGTCAGCAGGCGACGAATGATGGTCTTGGCCAGGCGCATTGATCGGAGTAAATCTGGCGAGCCGCGGGTGGTCTGTACGATACGGTTCTCAACGTGAAACGCCAATCACGGTCGAGTCGGATACGGGTGGCGGGTGGATATCTCCGGTATCTGATGGGGGTCGTGCCGCTGGCCGCCCTGGGTTGCGTCTCGACGACGAGTGCTCCGGACCCCGATGGTCTGAGCCGTGCCCTGAAGAACTACGACGCGGGGTGGTACGCCCAGGCCCGCCAGGAGGCCGCCGAAGTGCGGCATGAGGGTGACATCGGCACACGGTCGCGGGCTCTGTACCTCGAAGGCCTCTGCGCGTACCAGCTTGGCGACCACGACGCCGCGCGACCCCTGCTCGCCGAGGCGGCCAGGGGCTCCGGGCCGGAGGCCGCGCGGGCCAGCGCGACGCTGGGGCTCGTCTACCGCGCCCAGAACCGCCCGGACGACGCCGGGGACGCCTTCGCCGCCGCCGCCCGCGGCCTGAGCGGCGTCGACGCCAGCAAGGCCGTCTACTACGCCGCCCGGTGCTACGCGGAGGCCGGCGACGAAGCCGCCGCCGCGTTGTGGACGCGGATCCTCCAGCAGCCGCGGCCCGCGGGCTCCAGCGGTGCCGCCCCCGGCACGTTCACGATCCAGGTCGGCGCGTTTCGGGAGCGTTCCCACGCCGAGCGGGCGGCGGTCGAGGCGGCCGAGGTCGCCGAGAGCCACGGACTCGCCCCGGTGCGCATCGTGCCCCGCCGCGACACACGCGGCGATGTCCTGTTCGTCGTGCAGCTCGGCTCCTTTCGGAGCCGCTCCGCGGCCATGGGCGCCCGCCGGAGGCTGGGCAACCTGCAGTACATCGTGGCGACGCAGACGCCGGGCTGAGCCGGCCTGTTCATGGCGCTTGGCGACGGATGACAGGGGTCCTGGGCATCCTAGAATGACGGGTTCATGGTCTTGCGCTTCACAGCGACCGTCGTCTGCGTGCTGCCGGTGCTTGCCGCGCCCTTGTGGGCCCAGGAGTCGCCTCGGTGGGAGCAGACCGACCCCCGCTACGGCCTGCTGACCCCGATTCCCGATCGCGGCGCCGTTCCGCCCATCGTCGAGCTGGCCCGGGCGCCGTCGCCCGAGTCGGTCACGTTCCGGGGGAGGTCCCGCGAGTTCGCCAGGCAGATCCGCCGGATCCGCCACAAGCACCTGGGCGACATTCGCGTCGAGGAACTCAGGGCCGAGGGGATCGCCAGGCTGTGCGAGCTCACCGACCCGGCCGCCTTTCAGCCGATGATCGAGGAGCTCGCCGGCGAGAAGGACGATGTGCGACTCGCCGTCCTCGACCACTTCGCGGTTCAAGGCGACGAGGGTCAGGCCGCCCTGGCGTGGGTGGCCATCTACGACCAGAGCGAAGGCATGCGGTATGAGGCCACTCGACGAATGGTCGCGCCCGCCTCCGATCCGGTGCTGGGCGTCCTCGACGGCGGTCTGCGGAGCACGCGGCACGCGATCGCCAACAACGCGGGCACCCTTGCCGGAGCGTTGCGGGCGCTGGAGACGATTCCCCTGCTCATCTTCGCCCAGGCCACGGCCGATCCGTTTGACAACACCGGCGACCTCGCGTGGATCGCCATCGCCACGCAACGGGCGTTCGTGGCCGGCGTTCAGCCCATCGTCGGCGACGGGGCCGGCGCGTTCGCACCCATCCCCGGCATCGTCTCGGAGGGCGCGATCCTGAGGGTCGTCGACGCGGTGGTGATCTTCTACCGCACCGAGGTGCACCGCGTGCTGGTCGCCATGACCACCGACGACTGGGGCCAGTCAACCGCCCACCTCGGCTACGACATCAAGCGATGGTGGGAGTGGTACAACACCGAGTACGTGGCCTTCAAGAATGAAGCCGTGAGCCATTAGCCATTGGGAAAACAGCGCGCGGCGCAGCCCGGTGCCAGGGATGCCGGCGTATCCCGATCGAAGCGAGGCTTTGATTGCCGGGCCCCGGCCGCGCAGCGGCGTGAACAGACAACCGGGCACTTGACTCACCAGTCCGCGGCATGAATGCCGCGGTGAGACCCCCACGACGCCGACGGGGCGGGCGTCCCGTGACGAGCGGGTCAGCTCAGCCGCTCGGCTCCGGTGGCGTGTACTCGAACGGTTCC
>JBFGEG010000040.1:0-29650 GCA_041580235.1 Phycisphaerales bacterium | reverse complement strand
GCCCTCAAGATCATGAAGCAGGGGATCGCCTCCCGCTCGTCGCTGCGGCGCTTCGAGTACGAGTCGCAGATCCTCGCCCGACTCCGCCACCCCGGCATCGCCCAGGTCTACGAGGCCGGCATGCACGACGACGGGACCGGCGGCGTCCCGTACTTCGCGATGGAGTACATCGCCGGGGCCAAGGACCTCATCGAGTTCGCCCGGGCCAAGGAGATGCGAACCCGCGAGCGACTGGAACTCTTCATCCTGGTCTGCGACGCCGTCCACCACGGGCACCAGAAGGGGATCATCCACCGCGACCTGAAGCCGGCCAACATCCTCGTCGACTCCAACGGCCAGCCCAAGATCATCGATTTCGGCGTCGCCCGGGCCACCGACTCGGACCTCGCCATCCCCACCCTCCAGACCGACGTCGGCCAGCTCGTGGGCACCGTGCAGTACATGAGCCCCGAGCAGATCGACGCCGACCCGCACGACATTGACACCCGGTCGGACGTCTACGCCCTTGGCGTCGTGCTCTACAAGCTGCTCACCAGGAAGCTGCCCTACGACGTCAGCGGCACCGTGATCTACGAAGCGACGCGGATGATCCGGGAGGAGACACCCAAGCGGGTCAGCAGCTTCAACAAGACGCTTCGGGGCGACGTCGAGACCATCATTCTGCATGCCCTGGAGAAGGACCGCGACCGTCGCTACCAGTCAGCACTCGAGCTCGCCCAGGACATCCGGCGCTTCCTTGACAACCGCACGATCCTCGCCCGCCCTCCCAGCGTCGTCTATCAGTGCAGGACCTTCGTCAAGCGCAACAAGGTGCTGGTGGGCGGCATCGCGGCCGTGTTCGTCGCCCTCGTGCTGGGCATGGTCGGGACGACATCGCAGTGGAAGCGGGCCGACGAGCAGAAGGTCATCGCCGAGGCCCAGCGAGACCTCGCCCAGAAGCGGTTCGATGACGTGCGGCAGCTGGGGTATACCTTTATCACGGACATCCACGACGAGATCCAGGATCTCGACGGCACGCTGGAAGCCCGCAAGAAGCTCGTCAACACGGCGCTGATCTACCTCGACCGGCTCTCCGCCGACGCTGGCGACGACCCCCTGCTGCGGCGTGAGCTGGCCACCGCCTACGACCACGTCGGCGACATGCACTACAGCATCCGGAATCCCAGCCTCGGCGACACCAAGGGCGCCCTGGAGAACTTCCGCAAGGCAACACAGATGCGAGAGGGGCTCACCGAGGCCTTCGCTGACGACCCGTCATTCCTGAATGAGATCGCTTCCAACCACACCCGAATCGGTGACGTCCTGCGGAACACGGGCCGGCTCGCTGCCTCGCTGAACGAATACAAGGCGGGGCTGGCGATCCGCGAGCAGCTGCCCGACAAGACCGATTACCAGCGTCTTCTCTCGTTCTCACTGAACGGCGTCGGCCTCGTCCTGGCGCGACTGGGCAGGCTCAGCGAGGCGAGCGAGCATTACGAGCGCAGCCTCGATATCTCCAAGAAGCTCGCGGCCCGCAACGCCGAGAACCCGCTGTTCCAGCGGTCGTTGTCCGTCTCCTACGGCCGGGTCGGCCACATCTACTATGACGGTGGCGATTACCGCCAGGCGCTGCGGCGGTACCAGGAGCAGCTGAGGATCCGGGAGAAGCTCCTGGCCGGGGACTCGACCAGCACGCGATTCCGCCGGGACGTCGCCGTTGCCCACTTCTACATCGCCCGAGCGCACGTCAACCTTGACGAGCCGGCGGAGGCCCTGGGGCACGGGGAGCACTTCCTGCAGGTCTCCAAGCAAGGGGCGGCGGCGAACCCCGACGACTGGCGATACACGCGCGACCTGGCCGCGGCCCACGAGATCGTGGGACGGGCGAGCCTGCAGATGAACGACGTGGATCGCGCCCGGGCTCACTTTGAGCAGTACCAGGCAATCATCATTCCCGCCTGGGAGAAGGATCCCGACAACACGCAGTCCCGTCAGCACGTTGCCGAGAGCCATGAGCGAATGGGCGACCTGCACATGCACCTGGGCGAGCATGACCGCGCGCGATCGAGCTACCGCGAGTCGCTGGCGATCTGGGAAGAGCTGGCGGCGGGCGACCGCGACGAGCTGCAGTACCGGATCGAGCGCGCGAAGCTGACGCGGAAGTTCGGCGCCTCCGTCGCCGGGAGCGACCCCGCGGAGGCCCAGTTCCGGCTCGAATCGGCGCTGGACGAGTACGAGGAGCTTCGCAGCGGGCAGCCGGAGCACGCCAACATCCGCCAGGAGCTCGCCGAGACGTACGTCGAGCTGTCCACGCTCATGGCCGATCTCGACGATCCGGCGGCGGCGCTTCGATTCGCCGAGCAGGCCATCGCGACGACGGATCGTCAGACACCGAGAATGCTGTACGCCCTCTCGACCGCCCGCCATCTCACCGGCGAACCCGGCGGCGCCGTCGAGGCTGCCGAGCTGGCGCTGCAGCTCATCGAGCAGCGTCGTCAGAATGGCCGTATGACCGAACGCCTCCAGCAATCGCTGGAGAAGGACCTCAATATCTACCGGCAGGAGCTGGCCCGGCGCGGCGGCTGAACGCCACCGGAGCCGCCCAGATTGACACCGACCGCCGGCCGATGGTCCTCGACGGCCCGCTGCCCGCCCTGGCTCCGTTCAAAAGCCTTGCTCCTGGCCGGATGGCCCGGTAATCTGGGCGCGGCTGCGGCAGTCAGGGGGTTAGCGTGTGATGCGGGGGCCCAGGAGGCTTGGAGACTCCATCCAGCGCAGGGACTGCCTTTTCTCGGTCGGGCCGGCCCCGCGCCACCGTGGCGTGTCGGCGCAGAAGCCGCCATCTCGTCGAGCCCGCCTCCGGGGCTCCGCCGCCGCTCAACCGCGGAGCCGGCAAAGCAAGGAGAGCATCATGAAGCGCTTCCGGAATCTCTTGATCAACTGGGCGCCGCTGCTCGCCGCGTCCCTGACAACGACCGCCTGGGCGGCCAACGGGCCCGTCCTGCTGATCGGCGACGGCGCCGAGAGCCACGCGGCGCCGGGCAGTTACGCTGGACTCCTCAAGAAGGTCGTCAACAACGCCAGCAACGGCCAGGTGGGGATCCTCGCCATGGGTGTGGACGTCGGATCCGACGCCGCCGACTGGCTGCTCGACGTCGCGGCCCTGTTGCCCAGCTCGCCAAGCGTCGCGTTCATCAACGACTCGACGATCCTGGCCTTCGGACTGTCGGGGTACGGTGCCATCTACGTACCCAGCGACGAAGAGACCGTCGCCGGCGGCATCACCCAGGCCGAGAGCGACTTCATGGCCATGCGAGCCGACGACATCGCAACCTTCATCAACAACGGCGGCGGCCTCTTCAGCCTGTCGCAGGCCAACCTCGAGAATGCGTATGCGTACCTGTCGTCGTTCGCCGCGGTGACGTCGACAAGCGCCTCCTACGACGACGTAAGCGCCACCCCCACGGGCCTGCTGCTCGGCATTACCGACGGGAACCTTGACGGCTGCTGCTGGGGCACGGTCTTCTCCACGTTTCCCGAGAGCCTTGCCGTGCTGGCCACCGCAAACGGGGGGGGCGTCGACGGGTCGGCAGCGGTTCTCGGTGCCTTCGTGCAGATCGGTTTCGGCGACCCCGTCCTCACGCCGGCCGCGGGCGAGGCCAAGATCCAGGCCCTGGGGGACCTCGACGGCAACGGCTTCATCGACGTGGGGGCCACCATTCCCAACGAGGACCCGCTGGTGGCGGGACAGGTCCAGTTCTTCTTCAACCAGGGCAACGCCGAGGGATCCGCCTGGGCCGGGCTCGCGGCCGGCGACCCCATCACCGTGGGCCTCGATCCCAGCGGCATCGCGGTGGGCCTGCTCGACGATGACCTCGTGCTCGACGCCGTCGTCACCAACGCCGTGGGCAACAGCGTGACCCTGCTGTTCAACAACGGCGACGGGACGTTCGACACGCCGGTCACGATCGAGAACGTGGGCAACCGTCCCAGCGCGGTGACGACCCAGGACTTCAACTTCGACTTCGTCACGGACTTCGCGGTGACCCTGCAGGAGGATGAGACCGTCATCGTCTTTCTCAACGATCCCGAGAATCCCGGCAGCTTCACCCAGGTCGGCGGCGCCGCCTCCGGCGGTGGGTTCGGATTCGGCCCGGTGGCGCTGCTCAGCGACGACTTCGACAACAACAAGTGCCCGGACCTGACCGGCGGCGGCTCGGAGTCCGGCGCCGGCGCCGGCGGCGGCAATCCCGGCCATGTGTTCGTCCAGCTTGGCCTCGGAGACGGGACGTTTTCGGCGCCGGTCGTCTACGACGTCGGCCTTGACGCGACCGATGTGGCGACCGGTGACGTCAACGTCGACGGCAACGTCGACATTCTCGCCGCGAACACCGGCGAGGCCTCCATCGCGGTTCTGCTTGGGGACGGGCTGGGCAACTTTGCACCCGCACCCGACATCGCGGTGGGCCAGACGCCGACGTCGGTGGACCTCGTCGATCTCGACGGCGACTTCGCTCGCGACATGGCGGTCACGGCCACGGATCCGCAGCTCGGACCCGTCGTCCAGGTGCTGGAGAATCTCGCCGGCGCCGAAGGCGGCGTCAGCTTCGGAGACCTCGCCTCGTTCAGCGTCGGGGCCGATCCGAACTCGGTGGGCAACGGGGACTTCAACGCCGACGGGCTGTTCGACCTGGTGACGGTCAATGGGGACCAGGGCGGGGGCGGGTCGGTCTCGGTCCTGCTGAACCAGCCGGCGCCGATTCTCAGCGAGCTGTTCGCCTCGCTGGACATCAAGCCCGGCGGCTGCCCGAACCCGCTGAACCCCACGAGCCACGGCGTGCTGCCGGTGGCCCTGGTGGGCACGGACAGCCTGTCCGTCACCGATGTCGACTTCTCGACGCTGCTCATGGTTCGGGCCGACGGGGTCGGCGGCAGCGTCGCCCCCATCGGCGACGATGACGGCGACGACAACACGGCGATGAGCATGCTTCTCACGCCGGGGGCCGAGCAGGTCAGCGCAGGCGGACCTGAGTTGGAGGACGTGGCGACACCGTTCACGGGCGAGCTGTGCGACTGCCATGACCTGGGCCCCGACGGAATCCTCGACCTGAAGATGAAGTTCAAGACCGACGAGCTGGTCGAGGCCCTCGAGCTCGACGACGTTCCCAACGGCTCGCTTGTCGAGCTCACCATCACGGGTGGCATGACTACCGGCGCCTCCTTCGAGGCGAGTGATTGCGTGTGGATCGTGCCTCCCAGCGCCGCGCCAGGGCTGCTGCTCGTCAACGCGAGCATCCCCGGCGTCTACATCGACGTGTCGCCGCCCGACGAGATCCTCGACGACGCCGGTTATGCCGACTTCGCCCGCTCGTACACCGACGGGACGGTGGTGACCCTGACCGCGCCGGCGTCCTACAACGGCGCCACGTTCTTCGGGTGGACGTTCAATGGAAACCAAGGCGCCGCCGGAGGACCGGGACAGTCGGTGATCCCGACCCAGTCGATCAACGTGACGGTCACCGGCGACGTGCTGTCGGTGGAGGCCGTTTACATACAGTTCTTCCCCAAGTTCTGATTCCGGGATGGCAGCGGCGGCACACGCCGCGACATCCCAGAGAGCCGGCTGAAAGTCGGGAGTTCCGCTCCCGGCTTTCGGCTTCTTTTTCCGGGACGGAGAAAAGGAGTCGGGCGACATGAGGACGCACGTCTTGACCGGCCTGGTGACGGCCTCGGCCGTCTGCGGGATCGCCGCTCACCCCGCGGGCGGCGCCGTCATCTTCCTCTCCGGCGACACCAACGTCACGCACGCGCTTGTGGGCAGCGTCGGCGTTGACATCGACCCCGGCAACCAGCAGTTCTTCGTGAACGTGCTTCAGGGCGGCACCGTCGTCGTCGTTCTCGAGACGAGTCACGACGGCTCCGTCGAAGTCGCCGACACCGATCTGGTCACGTTCTACGACGAGCGTGCCGGCGTGACCGCGACGCTGATCGAGGGCCCGGTGACCGCTGCCGACCTGGCCGAGGCGGACCTCTTTCTGGTGCCTCTGCCCGACACGGCATTCACGGGGGCCGAGCTTTCGGCCATGAGCGATTTCCTCGATGCCGGCGGCTCGATCTTTCTGTCGGGCGAGAATGGCTCATTCCCGACCGAGAACAGCTACGTCAACGACGCGCTCGCTGCACTCGGCAGCAACATGGAGATCATCAACACGACGTTCGACGCCGGGTTCACCATCGCCACGGGCGACCAGATCGCCGAGGACCCGTTCACGGCCGGCGTGGAGACGTTCACCTACGCCGCCCCGTCGGAGGTGGCGCTGACCCGCGGCGGAACGATCCTGTTCTTCGGCACAGAGGGCGAGCCCTTCCTCGCCTACGAGGAGACCGCCTTCGAGGACTGCAACAACAACAGCATCCCCGATGACGTGGACATCGCCGAGGGCATCAGCCAGGACTGCAACGACAACGGCGTCCCGGATGAGTGCGACATCGCCGACGAAACGAGCGACGACTGCAACGAGGACGGCGTCCCGGATGAGTGCCAGGACTGCGACGAGAACGGCACGGCCGACGAGTGCGAGATCGACGCCGATCCCTCGCTCGATCTCAACGGCAACGGGATCCTCGACGAGTGCGAGGGACAGGCCAACTTCAACCCCCCGCAGCAGTGGGGCGCGGCGGGCGAGCCGAGCATCGAGGCGGTCGGCGACCTCGACGGCGACGAGGACACCGACGTCGTGACGGCCATCCCGGACCTCAATGTCATCCAGGTGTTTCTCAACCAGGGCAATGACGCCCAGGACGACTGGCAGGGGCTCGTCGCCAACGATCCGATCCCCGTGGGCAACGATCCCAGCAGCGTCGCCGTCGGCTCCTTCAACAGCAACGACGACTCCGACCTCGACGTGGCGGTGGCCAACCGCGCCGACGGTACCGTCTCCATCCTGCTCAACGACGGGACGGGCGACGGAGCGCTGACGCTCGTGGCCGACATCCCCGTGGGCGACACGCCCAGCTCCGTGGCGGTGGACGACTACAACTCCGACTTTCTGGCGGATCTCGGCGTGACGCTCGAGCAGCCCGAGACGTTCGTCATCCTCTTTGGCGACGGCGATGGCCGCTTCTCCCTCCCGCCGCTGGCGGGGGGGCCCCAGCTGGGCTTCACGCCGGTGGTGCTCTTCGCCGACGACTTCGACAACAACAAGTGCCCGGACCTGACCGGCGGCGGCTCGGATGAGTCGGCCGAAGGCGGCCCGCCCGTGGGGCGGATCTTCGTGGGCCTCGGCCAGGGCGACGGCACCTTTGATATCGAGATCTACACGGTCGGTCTTTTCCCAACCGACGTCTGCACCGGTGACCTGAACGGCGACGGGAACACGGACATCGTGGCGTCCAACTCCGGCGATGACACGGTGTCCATCCTCATCAATGCGGGAGACGGCACGTTTCTGACGCCCATCACCATCCCGGTCGGCATCCTGCCGGTGTCGGTGGAGTGCGCGGACCTGAGCAGCGACGGCGTCCCCGACCTGGCGGTTGCCGTCGAGGATGAGAGTGTCGGGCCGGCGGTCCAGGTGCTCCAGAATGTGCCTTCGCTGGGCGGACCCGCCGGCGGAGTCCAGTTCGACCCTCCGATCGCCTTTCCCCTGCCCGCCGAGCCGACCTTCGTGGTCGCCGCCGAGCTCAACATGGACGGCAACAACGACCTGGTCCTGACGACCCTGGCCGACGGTGCAAGCGGCTCGGTCACCACCCTGCTGGGAGACCCGGACCCGATCTCGCTGCCCCTCGGTCTCGACATCAAGCCCGGCGGCTGCCCGAACCCGCTGAACCCCTCGAGCCACGGCGTGCTGCCCGTGGGCCTGCTGGGGACCGCCGACTTCGACATCACCCAGGTGGACGTGTCCACCGTGACCATCTCCAGGGCGGACGGGGTCGGCATCGGCGTCCCCCCCAACGAGGGACCGCCCGGTCCACATTCGACGTTCTCGGATGTGGCCACGCCCATCGACGACGATGACGAGTGCGCCTGCCACGATCTCGAAGGCGACGGCATCACGGACCTCTCGATGAAGTTCAGGACCGACGACGTCGTGGCCGGTCTCCAGCTGGACGACCTGAACAGCGGAGCCGTGATCGAGCTGGTCGTGAGCGGCTTCCTGCACGACGGCAGGCCCTTCGCCGCCTCGGACTGTGTCCTGCTGGTCGGCAACGCGCCGCCCGGCGGGCTGGTCGTGACCGCGGAGGCGCCCGTCTACATCGAGGTCGATCCGCCGGACATCCTCGGCGACGCCGGGGGCTTTCCCGCATTCGACCGGCTGTACGTTCAGGACACCATCGTGACCCTCACCACCCCCGTCTACAGCCAGGGCTGGATCTTCATCGGCTGGGACCTGGGAGCCCACGGCTTCCTGGCCGGTGGCGGTAACACACTGCTGCTGAGGGACCCCGTGATCGATGTCCTTGTTTCCGATGAGGTCAAACGCGTGGAGGCCGTCTTCGTGCCGTTGCTGCCGGCACCGCCGGGTCCCGCGCCGGGCCGCGACCAGGAGTGATCCGCACCCTGTGAAGCTGGGCAAGATGACCCGCCGGCCGGGTTCCCACGAGAGATCCTGATACGGGCCCGATTTTGTCCGGATCGGCGCCCCACCTATCGAACGCCGTGGTATTCTCGAAGTTGTCCGAAGCAGAGAGGGAGGAGTGGAGAAAAGACAATGGCGGTTTCCTTTTTCACGCGAAACAGCTTGCTCGGTGGTCTCGCGCCGGTGCTTGTCGGGGCGGGCGTCGCCACGGCGAACCCTGCCGATCTCGGCCCGACGCTTCAGGTTAGCTTTGCGATCAATGACGGCCCGCTCGTTCAGATGCTGTCGCCGGCAAACGGCTCAGGCGGCGGCGCCTACTACTACGAAGGGCAGCTGGTCGATCCCGTCACCGGGCTCGCCCTGAGCTTCAACTTCGACGGTGATCCGCACGCGGCGCTCGTCGGCAACGTCAACCTGCCCAACGACCTCGATGAGACGATCGCAGTGTATGTCGAGGTCGTGTTTCCTTACAGCAAGCCCCTGCCGCAGGAATCCGAGCTCAGGGCCGTCGTTTACGTCGGCCTTACCACGGGCGTGGGCGGAGGCATCCTGCACTCGCAGCCGCCCTACCTCTGGCAGACGCTCATCGACGGCGTGCCCGCCGGCCCCGCGGCGTCACTTTTCTTCGATCCGTTCTTCATGTCGCACTCCGGGCCCGCGAGCTCGTCCTCCTCGGCCGACTTCGGCCTCACTCAGCCCGTCATCGGGCCGCCCGTCATGGAGAGCATCGGCATCGAGCTCAACTTCACGCTCAGCGAGCTCGACATCGCATCGATCACCAGCGAGCTCGGTGTCGTCGGCTGCCCCGCCGACTTCAACGGGGACGGTGAGGTGGGCATCGGTGACCTGGCCATCGTGCTGGGCACCTGGGGCCCGTGCGGCGGAAGCCCGTGCCCCGGTGATGCCGACGGCGACGGTGAGGTCGGCATCAGCGACTTTCTTGCCCTTCTTGGTGCCTGGGGGGCCTGCCCCTGAGGCTCGCCTGACACTTTCGCGCCCGCGGCGCATCCAGCATGTCGTCAACGGCCCACGGCCGGTGCGAACCGCATCTGGTCGAGTGGTTGGAGGATGCCGCGATGAGAGCTTCACGGGCAGGTGCGGTCCCCCCGGCGCTGATGGTCCTTTCGGTCCAGATCCTGCACGCCGGCGACGTGGCTCTGCCGCCTGACCTGCGGGAAGCGCCCGACGACCCGTACCGGCCCCGCCCCCTCCACGTGGCCGCGCCGCCGGCGTCGACGCTGCCCGGCGGCATGGACTTCGGCGTGCAGGTGAACGTCGACGACCTCGGCCTCAACATCGTCGGGGATGCCGCCAACGAACCTTCGATTGCCGTCGATCCCACCGCCCCCAACCGCCTCGTGATCGGCTGGCGGCAATTCGACACGATCATGTCGAACTTCCGGCAGGCCGGCTGGGCGTACAGCCACGACGGCGGCCGCTCGTGGACGTTTCCCGGCGTCATCCAGCCCGGCATCTTCCGCAGCGATCCCGTGCTCGGCGCCGACGCCGAGGGCACGATCTACTACTGCAGCCTGCGCGGCGACTTCATCGTGCACTTCTTCCTCTCGACGGACGGCGGCGTCACGTGGGGCCCGCAGCTTCCCTTTGGCCAGAGCATCGGCGGCGACAAGCAGTGGTTCGCCATCGATCGAACCGGCGGCCAGGGGCACGGCAACATCTACATCTCATGGAACAACCACGCCGGCTGCTGCGGCCAGCACATCTTCTCGCGCTCCACGGACGGCGCGATGTCGTTTCTCGAGCCGAGGCTGCTGCCGTTCACACCGATCTTCGGCCAGACTGCGGTGGACTTCAACGGCGTGGTGCACGTCGGTGGGATCGGTCAGAACTTCGGCATCTTCAAGCTCGTCTCGTCGGTGAACGCCCAGGATCCCGACGTCAGCTTCCCCAACTTCACCGCGCCGCCGGAACCCGTCGACCTGGGCGGCTTGATGATTCTCGGAAGCGGCCCCAACCCCGACGGACTGCTGGGCCAGCTCAACGTCGCCACGAGCAGCGGCCTGGGGCCGACGGCAGGCAACGTCTATCTGTTGTGCTCGGTTGATCCGCCCGGCCCGGATCCTCTCGACGTCAATTTCGTCCGCTCGACCGACGGCGGGCTCACGTGGACTGCGCCCGTCCGGGTCAACGACGACGCCGGCGACGCCTGGCAGTGGTTCGGCACCATGTCAACGGCCCCCAACGGCCGGATTGACGTCGTCTGGAACGACAACCGCAACAGCGGCGTCGTCAACGTCACGGAGCTCTTCTACTCGTTCTCGACGGACGGCGGGACCACGTGGTCGCCCAACGTGGCCCTCAGCCCGCCCTGGAACAGCCATGTCGGGTGGCCCAACCAGAACAAGATCGGAGACTACTACGACATGGTCTCCGACAACGTGGGAGCGCACCTGGCGTACGCGGCGACATTCAATGGCGAGCAGGATGTCTATTACCTGCGAATCGGCGACTACGACTGCAACGGCAATCTTGTTCCCGACACGTCGGACCTGCTGAGCCAGCAGAGCGCCGACTGCAACGCGAACTTCATCCCCGACGAATGCGAGCTTGCCGCGGGCACCGTCGTGGACGGCAACGACAACGGCATCATCGACACGTGCGACTGCGCGGCTGCGGATCTCGACGGCAGCGGCGACGTGGGCATCGAAGACTTTCTCGCCATGATCGGGCTTTGGGGAACGAGCCACGCGGGCCCGCCGGACCTCGACGGCGACGGGACCGTGGGGATCGAGGACTTCAACGCCCTACTGGAGTTGTGGGGCCCCTGCCCGCGGTGAAGGTCTTCAGAACCCCCGGTCGATCTCGCGTCGGAGCTTCGCCAGCTCAGCTTCGGCGTTGTCACGCGTGATCTCGGTCTCGGCCTTCGCGTTCGCCTCGCGCTGGCTGGGAACGCGGAGATCCGCCCGGGCCTGCTCGGAAAGCGGGCGGTCACTGAGGATTCCGTTACGCTTGGCTGCCCGCTGCAGTTGCTGGTCCCTCTGCTTGCGGGCCCTGTCCTGGACGGCCTGACGCCCGGCGATGTGAGCGGCCTCACGCGAGTCGGACTCTGCGCCGGCCCGCGCTCGGGCCTCGGTCCATTGCTGCTCGGCCGCCTCGCGTGCGGCGTGCCGGATCTCGCCGCGATGAGCTCGCACCTCCCGGCGGTGACCCTTCCGCTTGCTGCGGAGGTCCTGGCGGTAGTCACGCACGCCCTGGCGGAGGTCGTGCCGCTGCTCGTGCAGCTCCTGCCGTTGAGCGTGGGGATCTTCTCGAACCTCTTGGCGGATGTCCTGCCCGTGCTCGCGAGCATCCTGACGCCGCTCGTCATGACGCTCGCGAACCTCCTGGCGCAGCTCGCGGACCTGGTCGCGAAGCTCGGACCGACGCTCTCGACTCTCGGCCAGCAGCTCACTGGCCTTGGTGCGATGCTCGTGGACCCACTCGCGCGGGTCGCGGCCCTCGGCCAGCTCCCGCTCGAGCCCGTCGCGCACGCCGAAGCCCATGCGGGTTCGGATCTCGTCCACGTACTGGGCGTGGGAGACACGCAGCTGCTCGTACAGCTCATCGAGCTGGGCCACCTGGTCCATCCGGTCGTCCTGAACCGCAAGATCCCGGAGCCGGCGCAAGCGCGCCAGCCGGTGGCGATACAGACGCTCAGCGCCGCGGGCCCGCCACCGCAGGTCCTCTTCGACGGTCGGGTGGGTCACGGTCGTGCTTTGCGGAGGCTCCGCGGCGGCCGGTGCCCCGGACCCCACACAGAACGTGGCGATCGCGGCCACTGCAAAACGGACGTGAGTCATCGGAAGTCCCTCCCCATGATGCGGATACCCAAGCGGATCAGGCGGCGATGTGACGGGCGGTGCCCGAGTTCGGGTCCTCGATGACCGACTCGGGCGTCATGCCGGGCAGGGGGTAGCGATCGCACAGGGACCGTCCCAGGGCAAGGGGATCGGCCATCACGAAGAACACCGGAATGCCGATGACGTTCGTCGCGAAGCGAAGTGCCCGGCGCAGATGCTGCTGGGTCGTGGCGATGAGCAGCTCCCGCCCCTCGAACCGCAGCGGCAGGATCCGGAACTGCCATGCCTGGCGTCGTGTCACGAGCTCGGAGGCCTGGTCGTCGAAGACTTCGATCCGGGGATTGACCGTTCGCGTCAAACCCGCGTACTGCTGAGCCCACGCTTCCTCGATTTTCTGCGGATCGACGCCGAAGAGCCGCTCTGCGAGAAGACCGAAGGGCTCACCCGTCCGCTCCTGCTCCGCCACGATGTCGGTGACCTGCCGACTCGTCAGCACGCGACTCTCGACCAGCAGTTGACCCAGTCGTACTTCCGACATCCTGACTCCACTTCGCCCGCTCCGGCTCCGATGTCCGCCGGCTCTGTGCACGTATCGGCTCCGAGGCGCGGCCGGCTGGGGACTCACGACCGATCTTGCCCTTTCTGCCCGGCGAAAAACTGACCTGTACCGGCTGGCCAGCGCTGGCAAATTGCTCGGGCGGCCGCTATCGTTCGCCCGCGTCGCACAGACGGCGCAGCCCGCAGGGCCGCGGGTCACGCGATTTGATCGAACCCGAGGGCACCGGCCCGATTTGACCGAATGTCCTTTTCGGAACCGGGCTGGACGAGTCCGAATACCCGTCTTCTCCTTTTGAATGCACGAGCGCATCCGAGACATCCTCCTGGCGGTCTGGGGTCGAACCGTCGCCACGCATCCGGTCATCACGCTGATCGTGTGCATCGCGATCGCCGGGGCCAGCGTCTACGTGACGGCGACGGGGCTCGAGTTCCGCTCGGATCGCAGCCAGCTCGTCGACCCCGATGAGCCCTGGAACAAGCTCTACAGCGAGTACAAGAAGAACTTCCCGCACTATCAGGACGTGACCGTCGTGCTCGACGGCCCGTCCGGAACAACCGACGTCGACGAGCTGGCCAAGACGATCGCCGACCGCCTGGCCGGCGATGAGCGCATCGCCACGGCCGACGCGGGCTTTGACATCGCCACCGCCGGACCTCGGTTCTTCCGAACCGCCGGCCCCGATCGTTTCGAGGAGGCACTTGGTGGGCTTGCTGCCGCCCGCGGCATCACGGCGGCCGAGAATGCCAACGCGGGTCTGGGGCTTCTGCTGAACCAGGTGCGTGAAGGCCGCGGCGATCCCGGCGCGATCGATCGTCTCGAGCAGTTCCTGGTCCCGTATCTCGCGGCGGCCCGTGGGGAGACACGCGGTTTCGAGTTCATGCGGCCGGAACAGTCCCGGTGGCAGCCGCTGGTCAGCAGCGAAGGCACGGGCCGGCTCCGCTACGTGCGGCTGCACCTTGCTGACGCCAACCAGAGCGTCAACCGCCTCGCGGCCACGCTCGCCTGGGTGCGCGAGTCGGTCGGCCTGATCGTCGCCGGCAGCACGACCCCCGACGTCGAGTGGGGGGTGACGGGGCTGCCCGCGATCGAGGCGGACGAGACCACCGAGGCGATCAACGACTCCACGATCGCCTCCCTCATGGCCATCGGGCTCATCACGCTGGTCATGTTCGTGGCCTTCCGCGGGCTCACGGTGCCGCTGCTCGCGGCGGGTGCCCTGCTCATCGGCATGGCCTGGAGCTTCGGCTGGCTGATGGTGTCGGTGGGCCACCTCCAGCTGCTGTCGGTCGTGTTCTCGGTCATCCTGCTGGGCCTGGGGATCGACTTCGCCTTGCTGTTCGTCTCGCGGTTGGAGCTGATCCAGGACGAGCACGAGGATCTCGCCTCGGCGACCGCACGCGTCTACCGGAGAATGGGGCCCGGGATGGTGACCGGCGCCGTGACCACGGCCGCCGCCTTCGCGGCCACGGCGCTCACCAATTTCAAGGGCATGGCGGAGATGGGAGTCATCGCCGCCGGTGGCATCCTGCTGTGCCTCATCGCCGTGCTCAGCGCGTTCCCGGCGCTGCTGGCGCTGACCGGCCGCTGGAAGCAGATCATCCGCCACCGGCCTGGGGGCGAGCAGGCGCATTTCGCCCACGGGCGGCTCGACTTCGTTGACGGCCACCCCGTGGGGACGCTGACGGCGGCCGGCATCATGGCCGCCGTGCTTGTCGCGCTCGCGCTCACGGTCGAGTACGACCCCAACGTCCTCAATCTCCAGTCCGACAACGTGGAGTCGGTGCAGTGGGAGAAACGAATCGTCCGCGACGATGCCCGCAGCGTGTGGAGCGCGGTGGTGCTGTGCCCGCCGGTGCAGGCGCCGCAGCTTGTTCGGCGGCTGCGTGAAGCGCCGGGCGTGTCCGGCGTGGGCGGCATGGGCATTCTGTTCAGTGACGACATGGCCGAACGTGAGCAGCGGATCGCCGCGGTGCGTGACCTGCCTGTGGCGGTGCTGCCTGCCAATCCGGGACTCGCGAGCATGATCACACAGCTCGCGTCGGTGCACACCGGCATCATGATGAACGCGGACACGGCCCCCCCCGACATCCGCACGCGGCTGCAGGCGATTGCGGCGGACATCGACGAGGCCATCAAGGCCGCCCGCGGCCTGGACGGCCGGCAGCAGGAGCAGTCGTGGGAGCAGCTCAACGCAGCGTTTGTGACCGCGCGGGACGACCTGGCCGGGTGGCTCGAAGCGGCGCTGGCGCCGGGGCCGCCCGATGCGGAGGACCTGCCGCCGTTTCTTCGTGACATGTGGGTCGGCCGGGACGGCGCCTGGCTGCTCACCGTCCAACCCGAAGCCGATCCGTTGGGACGGTCGGTGCTCGATCCGGATCGCCTGGGGACCTTCGTCGCGTCGGCGAGAGCGGCGGTGGCGGGCACGGGCATCCCGGTGATCGGCGCGCCCGTCCAGATCTATGAGTCCAGCGAGCTCATCCAGAGGGAGTACATCAAGGCCGCGTGCTACGCGGTGGCGGCCATCCTCGTGCTGCTGTTTCTCGATTTCCGCCGGCTGGCCGACGCCCTGTGCGCGATGGCGCCGGTGACGGTCGGTTTCGTGGGCGCGTTCGGAATGATGGGGCTCACCGGGGTCCCGCTCAACTTCGCCAACATCATCGTTCTTCCGATCATCTTCGGCATCGGCGTCAACGCCGGGGTTCACGTCGTGCATCGCTGGAGGCTGGAGCCCTTTGGCCGACCCCGCGGGCTCAGCGGGGGCACCGGTCGCGGCATCACCCTCACGATGCTGACGACGATGATCGGCTTCGGCTGTCTGCTGACCGCGGGGCACCGCGGCATCCGGTCGCTCGGCTTCGTGATGGTCATCGGCCTCTTCGTGACGCTGCTGGCGTGCTACACGATGCTGCCGGCCATGCTCAAGCTCCGGGCCCGCGCCGCCGCGGTGGCTGCCCGCGAGGAGCGCGGCCGGCAGTCGGCGGCGACGCCCGTCCGTCACCGGCGACGATCAGAGAAGAAGCTGGTGGCCAGACGCTAGGTCTTCAGCGATTCGGGGTTGAGCCCGGACAGGGGCGGCACCACGAACCGGCCGTCGTCACGAATGAGCTCGCCATCGAAGTAAATCCGCCCCCCGCCGAACTCCGGCCGTTGAATCAGCACGAGGTCCCAGTGGACGTCGGAGCGATTGCCGTTGTCGGCCTCGTCGTACGCCCGCCCCGGCGTCAGGTGAAGTGACCCCGCAATCTTCTCGTCAAAGAGGATGTCCTTCATGGCGTCGGTGATGTACGGGTTGAAACCGAGCGAGAACTCGCCGACGAAGCGGGCACCCTCGTCGGTGTTCAGGATGGCGTCAAGCTGGTCCTGGTTGTCGGCGGCGGTGGCGGAGACGACCCGCCCGTCACGGAACTCCAGCCGCACGCCCTCGAAGGTCACCCCGTTGTAGATGGTCGGCGTGTTGAAGTGAATGACGCCGTTGACGCTGTCTCGGACCGGGGCCGTGAAGCACTCTCCGTCGGGGACGTTGTGCGTGCCGTAGCAGGGCACCGCCTCGATGCCCTTGATCGAGAAGGACAGGTCCGTGTCGCCCGGGCCCTCGATTCGCACCTGGTCCGTCACGCGCATACGCTGCGCCAGGGGCTGAACCGCAGCCTGCATCTTCGCGTAGTCCAGCGTGCAGACGTCGAAGTAGAACTGCTCGAACGCCTCCGTGCTCATTTGCGCGAGCTGGGCCATAGCCGGCGTCGGCCATCGCAGCACGCACCAGCGTGTGTGCCGCACCCGCTGCTCAAAGTGCACGGGCTTCTGGTAGAGCTGTGCCTGTTGCTTCATCTGCTCGTCGGGAATGCCGGCGAATTCACTGACATTGTGCGAGCCCCGCAGACCGATGTATGCCTGCATGCGTTTCATGCGTTCGGTGTCGTAGGCCGCCCACGTCTGGAGGTTGTCAGCTCCGGCATCGGCGTACAGCGCCCGCAGGACGCGGTTGCTGCGCAGGGCGACGTGGGCGTGCCCCCCCACCCGCCGGGCCGCCCGGACCGCGGCGATCACCATCTCCTGCGGCACGTCGAAGGCCTCGATCAGGACGTGCTCGCCGCCCTTCAGCGTCACGGAATGCCCGATGAGCAGGTCGGCAAGCTTGTCCATCCGCGGATCGGTCATGGCCGTTCCTCCAGGACCGGACATTGTAGAGGTTTGAGCCCCAAGCCATGAGCCATCAGCCAGACCGGTCCGCGGCATGGATGCCGCGGTTGGACCGGCAGGACGCCGACCGCGAACTGTGAGGCACCCGCCGGGCTACTCACACCCATTGAACAGCTCGATCAGCGTCCCGCGAAGCGGGTCGTCGAGCCGCGCGTCGGGGCGGACCCACAACCGGCACTGCAGGGCCGCCGCCTGAGGCTGAAAGTGAAACCAGCCGGCGGTGAGCGATTCCGGGTATCGCTGCTCGTGCCAGAACCCGTCGGCGTCGCGTCCGTGGGCCACGCGGCGCCCTCGCGGCGGCATCGCATCCCACCGCTCGATGTGCGAGCCCAGCAAGGCGGTGCCGAAGTCCTCGGCGTCCTCGACATGCGAGCTGCAGATCAGGATGATGTTCGTCTCGCCGGGCATGAACTGCTGGTAGGCCTTGCGCATGAGCCGTCGGATACGCGGCGCCTCGTCGATGAAGCCCGACGGCAGCCCGATGACCAGGCTCACCCGCGTCCCCTGCCAGGGCGCGACGATCCGGCACCCGCCGATCTCGCTTCCGTCATCGTCGCGAATCACCAGCTCGTCGCCGATGCGGGCGTGCTTGATGAACTCGGCGGCCGAGGTGACGAAACGCTGCATCTGCGTGTCGGCCAGGTCGTCAGGGAAGCGAACGCTGACGACATAGGGCCGGGCGATCCGCTCCAGGTATCTCAGACGCGAGGAGACGGTCAGCCGCTTCTGCAGCACCCGGTCGGTGTTGAGCCGCTTGACGTGCAGGAAGAACCGGTGCTCGCCGCTCGTGACCTCGAAGTCGCAGGTCCGCCCGGCCGGGGTGAGCACCTCCACCCGCAGCTCGCACTCGCGGGCGACCAGGTAGCGGGCGACCATCGCCTCGGCGTACATGTTGAGGAACTTCTCGCGGTCGTTGATGGCCTGGAGGCTCGCGTAGAGCTTTCCGAGCTCGTCATGGCCGGCCCAGCCCGTGACCTCGTCGACCACCGCGGCGTCCAGCTCGTCGTGAAAACGATCCAGCCCGCCGGAGGTGTCGGTCGATGGTGCGCTCATGATGGTTCGATGGGGCCCGGTCCCGTTGCCGGCTCAGCCCAGGTGCGGCGGGGGGGATCCTTCCTGAGGCGGAGGCGGCGCGGTCGGGAAGCCCCGCTCGCCGGTGTTCCACTCCTTCTTGATGGCGTCGAGGGGGTTCAGGCCGTTGATGCGGATTCGCGCACCCTGGGCAAGCAGTTCGTCGACCTGTCGCCGGCCGATCCTGACCGTCAATTCCACTTCTCCGTTGCGGTAGGCCCGGTCGAGCACCGTGCTGCGCCGTTCGATGAGCGCCACGCTTCTGCCGTCGGACATCGGCGCCGTGATCTTGACCTGACGCTCGCCGCCGTGCAGGAATCCCCGTACGACGTCAGCCAGGATCGGCAGCCCGTCGCCGGTGGCGGAGCTTATCGGCACTGCCTCGGGATGCCGGTTGAGCCAGATCAGCAGGTCCCGGCTGTCGGCGACGACGTCGATCTTGTTGAGCGCGATGACACGGGGCTGCTCCACGGCCCCGATCTCGTCGAGCGTGGCGTGCACCGTCTTCAGCTGCCCGCGGGCGTTGGGGTCGGCGACGTCCACAACGATGATCAGCAGGTGAGCGTGGATCGTCTCTTCCAGCGTGCAGCGGAACGACGCGATGAGATGGTGGGGCAGGTCGCGAATGAAGCCGACCGTGTCGGACAGCAGGACGTCGTCACCACCGCCGAGGTCCCACCGCTCGACGCGGGTGGACAGCGTCGCGAAGAGCTTGCCGTGGGCGAACGCGCCGCCGGCCGTGAGGCGGTTGAAGAGCGTGGACTTGCCGGCGTTCGTGTACCCGACCAGACCCACCGTGAAGTGTTCGAGGTTGCGACGCTGCACCTCACGCCGCCTGCGATTCTCCTCGGCGGCGAGCTCTCGCCGCAGCTGCCGCAGGCGGCGCTGCACGAGCCGCCGGTCGATCTCCAGCTGCTTCTCGCCGGGGCCGCGGGTGCCGATGCCGACGGGCGCGCCGCCGACGATCTGCTCCAAGTGGCTCCACATCGCCCGCAGCCGGGGGTAGGTGTACTCGAGCTGGGCGATCTCCACCTGCAGCTTGGCGGCGGCGGTGGCGGCACGATTGGCGAAGATGTCGAGGATCAGCTCGCTGCGATCCACCACCTTGCACTGCGTGGCCTCCTCGATCGCCTTGATCTGGCTCGGTGCCAGATCGTTGTCGAAGATGACCAGCGTGGCCTGCGTCACGGACACCAGGTCGGCCAGCTCGCGCACCTTGCCCTTGCCGAGATACGTCGTCCCGCTGGGCTTGCGCCGCGCCTGCATGAGCTCGCCCACGATCTCGGCGCCGGCGGTCTCGGCCAGGGCCCGCAGCTCGCCGAAGGGATCGTCGCCCACGCTGTCCTGCCCGGGCACCGTCACCGCCACGAGCACCGCTCGCTCCGCCGCGACCTTGATCTGTTCCCGGTGGATCTGCGACATCCGTGGGCGCCGGACGAACCCCTCCGACCGGCGTCACCTATTGTAGCCGCAACGCATGGTCATCGCGGCTACGATTCAATCAACCGCCCTTTGTCGAGAGGAGACCGCCCGTGCGTGCTGAACACAACCTCACATGTCTTCTTCTGGTCGGCGTTCTGGCCGCTGCACTGGGGGGTCTTCCCGCCGCCGGAGACGCGGCAGCGGCGGCCGCCGATCGATCCGATTACGAGTGGTTCGACCCGATCATCGTCGTGCGGCGCGCCGTGCTCGACGGCTTCTACGAGCAGCCCGACGAAGAGACCCTCAAGCACGCCATGATCGACGCCATGATCAACGCGCTGGACGATCCCTACACGTTGTTCATTCCTCCGGCCGCGGAAGCGGACTTCAACAAGGCGCTGCGGGGCACCTACGTCGGCATCGGGGCCGAGGTCAACGTCGTCGACGACTACCTCACGATCGTCTCGCCCCTGGAGGACTCCCCGGCCCTGGAGGCCGGCGTGATGGCGGGCGACATCGTGCTCGAGATCGCGGGGATGAGCACCCAGGACCGCTCCATCGACCAGTGCATCGAGCAGCTGCTGGGTGAGCCCGGCACGCCCGTCACGATCCGCGTGCGGCACCTCGACGGCGTGGAGGAGCCGCTCACGATCGTCCGCCAGCACATCGTGACCCGGACCGTGAAAGGGTTGCGGCGTCACGGCGAGGCGTGGAGCTACTGGGCCGACGAGACGCGGTCGATCGGGTACGTTCGGGTCACCCAGTTCGTTGACGGCACGCTTGCCGAACTGGCCGAGGCGCTTGGGCAGCTGCAGGAGGGCGGCCTCCGAGGCCTGGTGCTCGACCTGCGGGGCAATCCCGGAGGTGAGCTGGGCGTGGCCATCGAGATGGCGAACCTCTTCCTGGACGACGGGACGATCGTCTCGGTCCGCGGACGCAACCGGCGCCCCCAGTCGTGGCAGGCCGAGGCGCCCGGAACGCTGGCCGACTTTCCCATGATCGTGCTCGTCAATCGTTACTCGGCGTCAGCGTCCGAGATCGTGGCCGGGGCGCTGCAGGAGAACGGCCGGGCCAAGGTGGTCGGCACGCGCACATTCGGCAAGGGATCGGTGCAGGAGGTGATCGATCTTCCCTACGAGCAGGGAACGCTGAAGCTCACCTCGGGACACTACTACCTGCCCAGCGGGCGCAACATCTCCAGGCAGCTCGACAGCGCCGAGTGGGGCGTCGATCCCGACGACGGGCTCGTGGTGGGAATGAGCGAAGAGGGGTACCGCGACATGATCCTGGCGCGGCGCCAATACGAGGTCATCCGCCCCGACCGGCCGCAGGAACCCGGCAACTTCGCGGACCCGACCTGGATCCGGGACGCGATCAAGGACGAGCAGCTCGCCGTCGCCATGGAGGCCCTTCAGACTCGTCTCGACCGCGGCACGTGGCCGGTGCTGGGTCACACCGATCCGACCCAGCTCGCTCTCGACCAGCGCATCGATGTTCAGGCACGTCTGCGGCGTCGGCTGCTGGACCAGCTCCAAGCCGTGGAGGACCGGCTGCTGACGCTGCACAACCTCGCCGACGAGGCGGGCCGGCCCCCTCTCGTGCCCGCCGACGCCGACCTTACGGAGGGCCTGATCACGGTCCGTGACCGCGACGGCAACCTGGTCGGGACGTTTCGGATCGACAGCGGTGATCTGGAGTTTGCGTTGCGTCAGGTCAGGCTCACGCCCGTCGAGCCCGGTGACTGAAGACCCGCTCATCCTCGGCCTGGAGACAAGCTGCGACGAGACCGCGGCCGCCGTCGTGGAGGGGCAGACGCGTGTCCGCAGCAATGTGATCGCGACCCAGCACGAGCTGCACGAACGGTATGCCGGCGTGGTGCCTGAGATCGCCAGCCGGGCCCACCTGCAGCGGGTCGTGCCGGTCATCCGCGAGGCCCTGGAGGCGGCGGGGGTCAGCCTGGGTGACCTCGACGCGGTGGCGGTCGGGCACCGGCCGGGGCTCATCGGCTCGCTGCTGGTGGGCACCAGCGCCGCCAAGGCCCTCGCCTGGTCGTTGGGCGTGCCGCTGGTTGGCGTCGACCACATCGTCGCCCACCTGCACGCGGGACGGCTTGACCGCGAGTCGGCGGCCGCAACCGGCCCCGAGCTGGGGCTGGTCGTCTCCGGCGGCCACACGAGCCTGTTCCTCGTGCGGGGTCCGCTTCAGGTGCGGCGGCTGGGCCGGACGATCGACGACGCGGTGGGCGAGGCCTTTGACAAGGCGGCGGTGATCCTGGGCCTCGACTATCCCGGTGGTCCCGCCGTCGACCGGCTGGCGCGACGCGGAGACGACACCGCCCACGATCTTCCGGTGGCCCTGCTCGGACCCGACAGCCTCGACTTCTCCTTCAGCGGCCTCAAGACGGCGCTGCTGTACCGGGTGTGCGGCCGACCGAGCCCGGCCGCGCCGCGTCCACGACCGGGGGCCGCATCGCTCAGCGAGCCGCAGCGTGCCGACTTCGCGGCGTCCTTTGAGCGGGCCGCGGTCACCGCGGTCATGCGCAAGCTCGAGCGGGCTCTCGATCGGTTCGATGTGACGACCCTGCTGGTGGGTGGCGGCGTGAGCGCCAACACCCGGCTGCGGATCGAGCTGCAGTCGCTGGCGGGCCGACACGGCCTGGATCTGCGGCTGCCCGCCCTGGAGTACTGCGTGGACAACGCGGCGATGATCGCGGGTCTGGCCGCGGCGAGGCTCGCCGCCGGCGAGCGCGACGACTGGACGCTCTCGGCCTCGACCCGAAGCGAGGTGGTCGAAGGGCAGGTGACGGTGTGAGGCACCCCGCCGCCCTCGACCCGGCCGCGCTCCGCAAGCAGTGCCGGGTCACCTTCGGGCGAGCCTCCGGCCCCGGCGGCCAGCACCGCAACAAGGTCGAGACCGCCGCCAGCGTGACCCACATCCCGACGGGGATCACCGCGCAGGCCTCCGAGCGGCGGAGCCAGTCCCAGAACCAGCACACGGCCGAGCGGCGGCTGCGGCTCAAGCTCGCCCTGAAGGTCCGGACCCGTCCCAACCCCCGCCGGTACACGCCGACGCCGCTGTGGCGGCAGCGCCGCCAGGGCGAGAAGCTCCCGGTGAATCCCAGGAACCGTGATTACCCGGCGCTGCTGGCCGAGGCCCTCGACGTCGTGCAGGCCTGCCGCTTCGACGTCGGCGCGGCCGCGGGAGCGCTTGGCGTCACCATGAGCCAGCTCGCCCGGCTCATCCGCCACGAGCGGCCGGCGTTCGCCTGGGTGAACGAGGGTCGGGCCGCACGAGGCTTGCCGGCCCTGAAGTAAGCTACCCTGAGGCCATGACCGTCGACGCCGAACACCTCCGCCGGCTCATCCGCGAGGAGCTTGCCGACCTCATCGCGATCCGCCATGACCTGCACGCGCATCCCGAGCTCGGCTACGAGGAGAAGCGCACCAGCGGCATCGTCCAGGAGCAGCTTGGTCTGGCCGGTGTCGAGTTCAAGGCCGGGCTGGCGGGCGGCACCGGCGTCCTCGCGTCTCTGCGGGGCGAAGCGGATGAGGCCGTGGGCCTCCGCGCCGACATGGACGCGCTGCCGCTGCAGGAGGCCAGCACCATCGAGTACCGGTCGCGTCACGACGGCGTGATGCACGCCTGCGGGCACGACGGCCACACCACGATGCTCATCGGGGCCGCCCGCGTGCTCGCAAAGGTCGCCCGCGAGGGTGCCCTTCCCCGGCCCGTCACCCTGGTGTTCCAGCCCGCCGAGGAGGGCGGCGCGGGCGGACGGCGGATGGTGCAGGACGGCTGCCTTGACGGCTCGGTGCTGGGGCCGCCGGTCGGACAGATGTTCGGGCTTCACGGTTGGCCGCGGGTCCCGCTGGGCAAGGTCGGCAGCCGGATCGGCCCCATGATGGCCGCTGCCGATGCCTTCGACATCACGGTCAAAGGCAAAGGGTGCCATGCGGCCTGGCCGCACACGGGCCACGACCCCGTCGTGGCGGGGGCGGCGGTGGTCTCGGCCCTGCAGACGATCTGCTCCCGCAACGTGGGCCCGCTCGACTCGGTCGTCGTCTCCATCACCCAGTTCCACGCCGGCACGACCCACAACATCATTGCCAGCGAGGCGTTTCTTGCCGGCACGGTGAGAACGCTCGAGCCCCAGGTGCAGGACCTCGCCGAGCGCCGCCTCGGCGAGATCGCGACGGGCGTCGCCGCCGCTCACGGCTGCCGGGCGGAGGTCCAGTACAGGCGAGGCTACCCGCCCACGATCAACCATCCCGAGGCGGTCGAGGTCTTCCGGGGCGTGGCCACCCAGGCCCTCGGCCCCGAGCGCGTGGTTGACGTGGATCTGCCCGTCATGGGCGGCGAGGACTTCGCCTTCTACGGTCAGGTCGTTCCCGCGTGCTTTTTCGTACTCGGCACGATGCCCCCGGGCGCAACGGAGTACGCCGAGCTGCACCAGCCCACATACAACTTCAATGACGACGCGATCAGCACGGGGATCGAGATGCACTGCCGGCTGGCGTTGAGGCCTACCTGACGATCGTGTCCTTGTCACGCTGGCCGCGCTGCTTGAAGATGGCGATGGCCGAGTCGAGGTCACGGATCCGCTTGACGGTGTACAGCAGCTTCGTTTCGCCGATGGAGATCGCGTCGCGGTCGTGAAGGAGCGTCTCCTTGGACACCTGGTGGCCGTTGACCTTCACGCCGTTGGCGCTCTGCAGGTCGGACAGGTAGTGCTTCTCGTTGTCCTCGTCCGTGTGGTCGCAGCGGATCTGCAGATGCCGCCGTGAGACCATCTCGTCCACGATCTGAATGTCACAGCCTTCGTCGCGGCCGACCACGATCGTGTCGCCCTCCAGACCGAAGTAGCTGCCGCTGTCCCGCCCGGACAAAACCAGGATCCACGCCATCTGAGAATGCCTCCCGTGCCCTTGACTCGTTCATTCTTGCAGCCCCGGGCTCCAATGCAAGCCGACGGCGCGTCGGCCGGAGCCTTGCCCGGCAGGCTCTCACTGCTATACTCACCGACTTTCCCGGCTCTAACCGCGTGGACCACTGGCCTGGAGGCGTCGTCGGCCTGTCCGTCGAGCCCGGGGCCCGGTGGGAGGTAGGAGGTATCGATGGCCAAGCGCCTCGTCAGACAGTTGAAGGTCCTCGCGCCCGGAGGGCAGGCGACGCCCGCCCCGCCCCTGGGCCCGGCTCTCGGCGGTGCGGGAATCAACCCCGGCCAGTTCGTCCAGCAGTTCAACGAGCGGACCAGAGACCTCGGCGGCAAGGTCGTCGGGTGCCTGATCAGGGTGTACCACGACCGCTCGTTCGACTTCGAGATCAAGTCTTCGCCGGCGTCGGTGCTCATCAAGGAGGCCGCGGGCGTGGACAAGGGATCGGGTGTGCCCAACGTGCACAAGGTCGGCACCATCAACGCCAAGCAGGTCCGGGCCATCGCCGAGCAGAAGCTCGGCGACCTCAACGCCCCTGATGTCGAGGCGGCCGCCAGGATCATCGAGGGCACCGCCCGTTCGATGGGCATTACGGTGGAGGGCTGACCCATGACCAGGCCGAGCAAGCGATCAGCCGCCAACGCTCAGATCGCTGAGAAAACGCAGGCGGGGCCGCAGCCGATCACGGAGGCCGTCAAGGCGCTCAAGGCGTTCAAGGGGCCGCGTTTCGATCAGTCCGTGGAGGTGTGCGTACACCTGGGCATCGACCCCCGCCAGGCGGACCAGCAGCTTCGTGGCTCGATCTCCATGCCCAAGGGCGTGGGCAAGACGGCGCGTGTCGTGTGCTTCTGCAACGAGGACCTCGCCAAGGAGGCGAAGGCCGCCGGGGCCATCGAAGCGGGCGGCGAGGAGCTGATCAAGAAGATCGAGGACGGCTGGATGGAGTTCGACGTCGCCGTCGCCGCCCCGGACATGATGCGACTCGTCAGCAAGCTCGGCCGGACGCTCGGTCCCAAAGGCCTCATGCCCTCGCCAAAGGCCGGCACCGTGACGCCCGACGTGGTCACGGCGGTCAAGGAGTACGGTGCGGGCAAGCTGGAGTACCGCAATGACGACGGGGGCAACGTGCACTGCATCCTCGGCAAGATGAGCTTCGCGGACGAGGACCTCGTCCTGAACTTCGAGCACTTCATGACCCTGATCGACAAGTCCAAGCCCTCGTCGTCCAAGGGCCAGTACATCAAGAAGTGCGTCATCTCCGGAACCATGACCCCCAGTGTCCAGGTGGCGGTGTGAACCATGAGTAAGCTTGTCAAAGAAATGATTCTGGCCGCCTACAAGAGCCGCTTCGCCGACGTGGGCGACGCGCTGCTGATCGATATCCGCGGGATCGACGCCAACGAGAACAACACCCTGCGTCTGGACCTGGCGCAGCAGGACATCCGGGTGACGGTGGTCAAGAACACCCTCGCTCGCAAGGTGTTCGCGGGCACGACGCTCGAGCCGCTGGGGCCGATCCTGGAGGGCCCGACCGCCGTGGCCTACGGTGCGGAGTCGGTGGTCGATGTCGCCCGGGCGCTGGTGGAATGGGCCAAAAAGGTCGAGGACCTCGAGCTCAAGGCCGCCGTCCTCGACGGCCAGCTCTTCGAGGGCGAGGCGGGCGTCAAGCAGCTCAGCGAGTACCCGACCCGCCCCGAGGCCCAGGCGCGAGTCGTCGCGCTGATGCTGTCCCCCGCCTCGAAGCTCGTGGGTGCCGCCCTGAGCCCCGGGTCGCGAATCATGGGCATCGTGCAGGAGATTCAGGACAGACTCGAAAAGGGAGAAACCATCTCCAGGACGGGCTAGCACCGCGCAGCCTCCGGTTGAATCCCGAGCAATCGTGAGGCAGGGCCCGCAGCAGACCGACAGACACCCGCCGCGCACGCCGCGGCCGGACCGGCAGGACGCCGACCGCACACTGAGAATCACGAGCCACGCTGCTCGACATGACACAACACCCCCGTCCGACTGGCCCACGGGTTAAATGGCGCACGGACGCCACCTCTCGGACGAGCACGTTTCGGCGGAGTTCAATTCAATGACTGAACAAGCGACCAAGACCTTTGATGCGAAGATCAGCAAGCTCGGCGACAACATCGCGGAGCTGAGCCTCAAGGAGGCGGTTGACCTCGCGGACTACATGAAGGACACCTACTCGATCGAGCCGGCGGCAGGCGGGGCCATGGTCATGGCCGCCGCCGGAGCCGCCGACGCCGCGGCGGACGAGGAGCAGTTCGAGTTCGACGTCGTCCTGGAGGCGATCGGCGAGAAGAAGATCCAGGTCATCAAGGCCGTCCGGGAGGCGACCGGCCTGGGTCTCAAGGAGGCCAAGGATCTCGTGGACGGGGCCCCCAAGCCCGTCAAGGAGAAGATCTCCAAGGAGGACGCCGACGCCCTCAAGACCAAGCTCGAAGAGGCCGGAGCGACGGTCAAGATCAAGTAACGCAGGATGTTGCAGCGTGGCGGTGGCGGAGCCCGCCTTCGGGCGGGCGCCCCCTGCCGCTGGATTTTTGGTGGATTTTCGGTGATGATGCCTTGAATTGGCATTGTATTTGTGCTAGCGAACAGCTACCATACGGGGCTTGGATCGGCGGCCCGTGTAACCCAATCAACTGACTTCCCCACCTGGACTGCGGACTGCGGCATGCTCGGTGTGTCGGCTCTCGAGGTGAATTGATGGTCTCAAATAACGTGCGCGATTTTGCCAAGCGCGGCGACGCGATCGCCGTGCCCACTCTCACCCAGGTTCAGAGGGACGCCTACCGGCGATTCCTCCAGATGGAAAAGCCCGAAAACCGCCGCGACCTCAACACGGGGCTGGAGGCGCTGCTGCGCGAGGTCTTTCCCATCGAGTCGTACGACGGCACGATGAAGCTGGAGTACCTCTATTACAAGCTTGACGATCCCCGCTACACGCCCGACGAGTGCCGGGAGCTGCGGCTGACCTACGGCATGCCGTTCCGCATCGGCGTCCGCCTCGTCCGCGAGGGTGTCTCCGAGATCCCGGAGGAGGAGATCTACCTCGGCGAGATCCCGATCATGATGGGCGGCGGCGAGTTCATCGTCAACGGCGCCGAGCGGGTCATCGTCAGCCAGCTTCACCGATCACCCGGCGTGGACTTCGGCATCGCCTCGTCGGTCGGCGACCGGCCGCTGCACTCGGCCCGCATCATCCCGGAGCGGGGCTCGTGGATCGAGCTGGAGGTGACCAAGAAAGACGTGCTGGGCATGCGGATCGATCAGTCCACCAAGATCTCCGCCACCACGTTTCTGCGAGCGCTGGACGAGGAGTACAGCTCCACCGACAAGCTGCTGGACCTGTTCTACGACGTCAAGGAGATCAAGCTGGAGAAGCTCCTGCCGGAGCACTACACGGCCGAGGCGATCTTCGACGAGGACGGCGTGGAGGTGAAGCGGGCCGGGGCCCAGATCGGCGACGCCATCGAGAAGATCCTCTCGCAGAACTGGACCACGATCCGCGTGATCACCAACCCGGGCGACCCGCTGATCCTCAACACCATCTCCGAGGAGCGGCTCGACTTCCTGAGCGAGGTGAGCGAGTTCGAGGCGGCCCTGCTCAAGATCTACGGTCGTCTGCGTCCGGGCAATCCCCCGCAGGTCGAGAAGGCCAAAGCGCTGTTCCATGAGAAGTTCTTCGATGAGAACCGCTACCGGCTCGGCAAGGTGGGCCGCTTCCGCATCAACCGCAAGTTTGACATGGACGTGCCGGAAGACGTGATGCGTATCCGCGCCGAGGACTTCCTCGCGGTCATCCGCTACATCATGGACCTCAGGGCCAAGCGCAACAAGGCACACGTCGACGACATCGACCACCTCGGCAACCGGCGTCTCCGCACGCTCGACGAGCTGGCCATCGAAGAGATGAGAAAGGGCTTTCTGAAGCTGCGGCGGACCGTCCAGGAGCGCATGAGCATCAAGGATCCCGACGAGCTGAGCAAGATCGCCGACCTCGTCAACTCCAAGTCCATCTCCAGCGCCATCGAGTTCTTCTTCGGCCGCAGCGAGCTCTCGCAGGTCGTGGATCAGACCAACCCGCTGTCCATGCTCGTGCACGAGCGCCGGCTCTCGGCGCTGGGGCCCGGCGGCCTCAACCGCAAGCGGGCCGGCTTCGAGGTCCGCGACGTGCACATCTCGCATTATGGCCGCATCTGCCCCATCGAGACGCCCGAGGGCACCAACATCGGCCTCATCGCCTCGCTTGGCATTTACGCCGAGATCGACGAGTACGGGTTCCTGCTGACCCCCTACCGCCAGATCAAGAAGGGCAAGACGACCGGCGAGGTGGAGTACCTGCGGGCAGACCAGGAGATGAAGGGCGTGCTTGCGACCTCCGACGTCCTGGACGAGGGCAAGATCACCGAGAAGCACGTGCTGGCCCGCGTCAGCGGCGACCTGGCGACGGTCGAGCCCAACGACGTCCAGTACGTGGACATCTCGCCCAAGCAGATCGTGGGCGTGTCGGCCGCGCTCATTCCCTTCCTCGAGCACGACGATGCCAACCGGGCCCTCATGGGATCCAACATGCAGCGGCAGGCGGTGCCCCTGATCCTCGCGGAGCCGCCCGCGGTGGGCACCGGCATGGAGAAGGTCGTCGGCGACCACTCCGGCATGATCGTCAAGGCCAAGCGCGGCGGCACGGTGACCTTCGTGGATGCCCAGCGCATCATCATCGATAACGCCGACGAGTACGAGCTCCGCAAGTTCGTCGGCCTCAACGAGCGGACGTGCCAGAACCAGCGGACGATCGTCAAGCTCGGCCAGAAGGTCAAGACCGACGAGATCATTGCCGACGGGGCCTCCACGGCGATGGGTGAGCTCGCCATCGGCAAGAACGTGCTCGTCGCGTTCAACACGTTCGACGGTTACAACTTCGAGGACGCCATCGTCATCTCGGAGCGACTCGTGAAGGACGACGTCTTCACGTCGATCCACATCGAGTCGTTCGACGTGGAAATCCGCGAGACGAAGCTCGGCCGCGAGGAGTTCACGCGCGACATCCCGAACGTCTCCGAGAAGATGCTCCGCAACCTCGACGAGGCCGGG
>JBFGEG010000039.1:0-30119 GCA_041580235.1 Phycisphaerales bacterium | reverse complement strand
AGGACCTCGTGATCGACGGCGTCGATCATGGCCCGCAGCACGGCCAGGGACCGGTGCCTGTCGGCGGGGTCGGTTTCCGAGCGCGGGTTCATGGCGTTACCATCGGGGATTCTGGCTGTGGCCGGGTGAGCGAGCCGGCGAAACCGGGGATTTTTTGTTACCGGTCGCGTGCGGGAAGTCGATACCAATGCGCGACTTGGGGGTTTCATCCCGCACCGGGGCTCGCTAGACTCTCCGCTCTATGAGCACCCTGACACGGCCCGGCACCGGTCTCATGACCAACAAAGTCTCGACCTTCGTGGACGACTTCATGGCTCGCGTCGAGGAGCGCAACGCCCACGAAGCGGAGTTCCTCCAGGCCGTTCGCGAGGTGGTCAGCTCCCTCGTGGTGGTCCTTCAGAAGCACCCCGAGTACCGCAAGGCCAACATCCTCGACCGGATTGTGGAGCCGGAGCGGGTGATTCAGTTTCGCGTTCCCTGGATGGACGACGCGGGCGAGGTCCACGTCAATCGCGGGTTCCGCGTGGAGTTCTCCAGCGCGATCGGCCCGTACAAGGGCGGTCTGCGGTTTCACCCCAGCGTCAACCTGAGCATTCTCAAGTTCCTGGGATTCGAGCAGGTCTTCAAGAACGGCCTGACCACGCTGCCCATCGGCGGAGGCAAGGGCGGCGCGAACTTCGACCCCAAGGGCAAGAGCGACAACGAGGTGATGCGGTTCTGCCAGAGCTTCATGAGCGAGCTGTATCGTCACATCGGCCACAACATCGACGTTCCCGCGGGCGACATCGGCGTGGGCTCGCGCGAGATCGGCTTTCTCTTCGGCCAGTACAAGCGGCTGGCCAACGAGTTCACCGGGGTCATGACGGGCAAGAACTTCAAGTGGGGTGGAAGCCACATCCGGCCCGAGGCAACGGGATACGGCGCGGTCTACTTCGCGGCGGCCATGCTGCAGACGAGGGGGGAGACCTTCGAGGGCAAGACGTGCCTGGTCTCCGGGGCCGGCAACGTGGCGCAGTACGCGATCGAGCGGATCATCGACCTCGGCGGCAAGGTGGTCACGATCTCCGACACGAGCGGGTTCATCTACGACCCGGAGGGCATCGACCGCGAGAAGCTCGACTGGATCATGAACCTCAAGAACAAGCGGCGGGGTCAGATCGAGGAGTACGCCGACACTTTCCCCGGCGCGGAGTTCACGCGGGCCGATCCGACGCTCCAGTACAACCCGATCTGGTCGATCAAGGCCGACTGCGCCTTTCCCTGTGCGACCCAGAACGAGCTCAACGGCAAGGACGCCGAGCACCTCGTGCAGAACGGCGTGGGCCTCATCTGCGAGGGGGCCAACATGCCCACGACGCCCGACGGCGTCGATCACGTCCTGGAGCACCGGCTGCTCTATGGGCCGGGCAAGGCCGCCAACGCCGGGGGCGTCGCCGTCTCGGCCCTGGAGATGGCCCAGAACAGCATGCGGATCACCTGGCCGCGGGAGGAAGTGGATCAGCGTCTGCAGAGCATCATGCGGAGCATCCACGACACCTGCGCCGAGGCCGCGGAGACGTACGGCACGCCCGGAAACTACGTCAACGGGGCGAACATCGCCGGGTTCTGCAAGGTCGCCGACGCCATGCTCGACCAGGGGCTCGTCTAGTCCCGTCGCTACACTTGGACGTGTGGCGTCACCGGGCCAAGGTCGTCGCGGCAGCGGTCGCACTCTGGAGTCCGCTGAACCTCTCCGGCACGGGATGCCGGCAGGACGCCCCTCCGGCGCCTGATCCGCTCGACGGTTACATCGAGACAATGCTGCGGGGCAACAACGGCTACGTGGATGTGGCCGCGCTCGACCTGCCACGCGACTTCCTGCGCCGGGCCGCGGGCCGCACCGCGCGGCTGCACTTCCGGCAGCGGTTCCGCGGCGTCGCCCCGGATGCCGCCCCGTCGAGTCCGGCCTCGACCGCGCCGGCTGCGCCGGCGGGCGAACACGACGTCTCAGGCGTCCCTCGGACCGTCGTCGAGCGGTGGCGGAGATACCCGGAGGCGGTGCCGGGGCTGCGCGGCTTCCGCGCCCCGATCCTGGAAACGGGGGACCCTCATCGCCCGACGGGAACCGTGAATCGGGCGCACCGCCAGGCGGCGACGTACGTCGCACAGCACCTGGCCCGCGACGGCCTCGTGCGGACCACGATGCGCGTGATGCGGGAGGTGGATCTCGACTGGGTCTCGCCCCCGCGAAGCGGACGACTCGACGAAGCGACGCTGTGGTCGGTGGGCGTGCCCGTGGATCTGCTGGAATGCTTCTCTCTCGACGGCCGGCGGGCCGCGACGGTGATCGCGGCGTGGCTCGACGGCGGGGCCGATCCGGCCTCGATCGAGCCGACCGCACGAGGGGCCCGGTTCGAGTTCGCATCGTCCCGACCGGGTTTCACGGTGTGGCCGGAGGATGGCGGTGAGCAGGTCGGGGCCCTTCGCTTCCAGCTGCCCAAGGGGGGGTACCTGCGGGCCCCCGGAGACGGTTCGGCGTTCGATCTGCTGCTGCAGCTGCTGGAGGCCATCCCCGGCTGCACCGGGTGGGTGTCGCTGCACGAGGATCAGACCGCGGCGTTTCTCGAGGCCATCGGCGATCTCGACGCCGCGGGACGGATCTCGGTCCTGCCCACACCGATCGCCGTCACAACCTGGGCGCAGGACAACGCCAAGGTCGGCACGGTGCCGGACGGGGAGGGAACGGGGCGGGTGCCGGTGACGCTGCTGCCTCGCTTCGCGAGCCGCAACGAGTCGGCCACGAAGTTCCTTCCGGGCGACTCCTTCGTGTTCAGGACCGTGGGAGGAGCGATCGGCCCCATCGTGCAGTCGCCGCTGGCGTTCCAGGGGGGAAACCTCCTGCCGTTCGTGGATCCGATCACGGGCCGATCCACCCTGCTCATCGGCGAGCGCGAGATCTATCGCAACCGGGCCCTGGGCCTGACGGTTGAGGAGACCCTCGAGGCCTTTCGGCTCGAGTTCGGCGTCGACCACTGCGAGGTCGTCCCCGCCGTCTCGTTTCACGTGGACATGGATGTCACGGTCCGGCGTGGTGCCCGCGGGCTGATCGCCTGCATGATCGATGAGGTGGCGGCGGCCCGGATCGTCCTGGACGCGGCGATGAGGGCCATGGGGCGCGGCCGCGTCATCACCGGCGAGGACGAGACCCGTGTCCTGGAGCTGCTGGGCCGCGGTGACATCGTGGCCGCGACGACCATGATCAACGACCGGATCGACCGTTACCGCGACGGCGAGGGCCGGCTGACCGCCGGGCTCACCGGGGTCTTCGCCTCCAGCGCCGCCGAGTCGGGGTCAGGCAGCGCCGTGAGGTTTCTGCTGGCGATGGACATCCTGACGGCCCACGCCATGAGCGACGCACAGATCCGAGACACGGAGCCGGAGCTCGAGCGTTATCTGGTCTCGTTCCGGCGCCGCGTCGCCGACCGGGCGGCCCTGGCTGAGCAGCTGGAGCGGCTGGGCCTGACCGTCTGCCGGGTTCCCGGCCTCAGTGACGGGGAGGCGGGCATCAACTACGTCAACGGCATCCACACGACCCGGGCCTACCTGATGCCGGCCTTCGGGGGCCTCTACGCCCCGCTCGACGCGGCCGCGGCCGAGGCGTTCGGGCGGGCCCTCGGCGAGGTCGTGGAGGTCATCCCGGTGCGGGCCGCGGCCCTGCAGATGGCCTACGGGGGGCCCCATTGCGCGGCGTCGGTCTACCCGGCCCGGTGCAACTGACGGAGTCCGCATCCGTACTCTTTCGGGGGCATCAAAAAAAAATCCACGCCGTACTCGCCAGCACGGCGCGGAGAGAAGAGAGAGAGCTCAGAGGAGCACTCGCTCCTGTTGTCGTAACTCCACGCCTCGCTTGTCAGCGGGACGCGGAATGAGAGAGTCCCTCGGGGACCGACCTGATCCCCGCGAAATCCACGCCGCACTCGCCAGCACGGCGCGGAGAGAAGAGAGAGAGCCTATGGGGGACCACGCAGGTCCCCGAAACCTCCACCGGATCCCTCGATCCGGTGAGGGGAAAAGTCCTTCGACACCAGGGTCGCCAGCTCGGCGGGCAGCTCCGGCGAGCCGAACATCCAACCGCCCCTGATCCTCAGCCTGCGGCCGGGAACCTGCTCGCCCGGCTCGCTCACCTCGGTGGTCCAGGCGTCGTCCAGAAGCCTGATCGCATCGGCGGCCGTGGCCGAGTCCTCGACGTAGACGTCGCAGCCGAGCTCTGCCGCTTCGCGGGTCAGCCCGAGGTCGGACAGCAGCCCCACGGTTCGCACCGCCGTAGGAAAGCACTGATTGTCGGAGAGCAGACTCCGAAGGGCCTTACCGTGCCGGGTGATCGTCCGCTCATCCAGGGCGATGCACACGACGACGAAGTCGTTTTCGCCCAGAACGAGGCTCCGGCGGATCGAGCTCACGTGAGCGACCACGGCCGCGTGGTCCACCCCGTGGGTCTCCAGCGCACAGCGAACCTGATCCGCCTTCGCGGGGTCGCCCAGGATTACCGTGAGATGGGCTGGCCCTCTTCTCATGCCTCCAACCAGCCCCGTACAAAGGGCGCGCCAGACGCTCGACGCGAGGAGCGGCCACAGCCGCGAGAAAGGGCCTTCGCGGCGTCCGCGGAGCCCGCCGTTTGTCGCACCGATGGCTCGGCTCTGCGGCGCCAGCGGCGTCTTGGGGGCTCGAATCGATGCTGTTCTCAGCCATGCGACACGCTGTCGCATGAATGCGGCGCTGCGTCGGAGCACGACGCAGAACCGCTTTGAGAAAAGAAAAAAAGGTCGAAGTGGCGTGCGAAAAGACACCCGCGGCGCAGAAAAACCGCCCCGGCACGACGCCGGGGCGGGGACAGGAGGCTGTGTTCAGGACCAGGGCTAGCGTTGCAGCCAGCGGTAGATCGTGCTGCGGTGGACGCCGAAGATCTCGGCCGCGCGGGCCACCGAGCCGCCGGAGTCGTCGAGCACCCGCCTCACCGCCTCGGCCTTGACCTGCCGCAGGTTCTCCACGGGGCCGGCGGCACCGCCGGCGGTCGCGCCGTTGAGCTTGCCGATCTCGATGAGTCGCTCGGCGGTGACCTTGCGGCCGGGGCTCAGCACGTGAAGCCGTTCAACGACGCTGCGCAGCTGCCGGACGTTGCCGGGCCAGGAGTGGCTTTTTAGGAGGTTGATCGCGGCCCGGTCCAGCTCCAGCTTGGCCTGGTCGTACTGCTGGGCGAACTCAGCGTTGAAGGCATCAAAGAGGACCGACATCTCGGCCGGCCGGTCACGCAGCGGCTTGACCCGCAGCTGCACCACGTCGAGCCGGAACATCAGGTCCTCACGGAAGGTGGAGTCGGCGACCGCCTGCCGCAGGTCGCGGTTGCTGGCCGCCAGGACGCGGACATCCACCAGGAAGGGTGTGGATCGCCCGACGGGCTGGACCTCTCGCTCCTGCAGGAGCCGCAGGAGCCGCGTCTGGGCGGACGGCGTCAGCTCGCCAACCTCGTCGAGGAAGAGCGTGCCCTTCTCGGCGGCCCTGATGAGGCCGAGGTGGTCCGAGGTGGCACCGGTGAACGACCCTCGCACGTGGCCGAAGAGCTGGCTGTCCACGATGGACTCGGGAATGGCGCCGCAGTTCACCGGAACGAACGGACCGTCGCGGCGCGAGCTATAGCCGTGCACCCACCGCGCGAGATGCTCCTTGCCCACACCCGTCTCGCCCGTGATCAGGATGGTGCAGTCGGATCTCGCGGCCCGTTTGACAAGCTCGATCCATTGCTTGCTTTTTGTTCCGAAGGCGTCCTGGGACTCGATGCCCTCGACGGCGAAGGCGTCAAGGCGGTCCAGGACGTTCGAACCGCTCGACATTGAATCTCCCTCTCTCTCTTCTCTCCGTGCCGGTGCTCGAGGTCGTCCACTCGATGCTCCCTCGTTTCGAACGTAACGACCTTTACTGACTACTCTCTCTCGCCGGGAGCCGCCAGGTTCACTGCCGGCGCGCGCAGCCGACAAACCCTCGACTCTCGGATTTGCGTTTTTTCGGGTCCGGTCGCGTTGGACAAACGCGGGCCGGTGCTTCCAGGGACTCCTCTCTCACCTGACGAATGCGGGTCGCCATGCGCAGGCTCCGCTCCGTCGTCTCTCACTCAACATCGCAACGCGCTGAAGGCGTTTCGTCAACCCTTTTTTGCCCGGAAGGTCGAAAATAGTCCAAACGAACTTGCCCAGCTTCACCTTCCGCCGGCGGTTGTTCGGCCGGAATCACGGGCGATCGGGATGGGTTATACTCTCCGGAGGTCTGGCTGACCCCGCGTCTGTTTGCCGAGTCCGCACCGGTTCACGGTGGTGCCCGGCGGCCAAGGGTGCGGGTGATCCCGGTGGAGGCCAGGCCGGTTCAGTCGGCAGCGATTCGATCAATCTCGGCGGACGTGCCGATCTCACGATCGGTAGGACGCAGTGAGTGATGGAATCGTCTGAGTCTGGAAGGCGATGTCAAACCGCAAGTTCGAATTCGGAGACCGAGTGCGGCACACGCGACGCCCCGAATGGGGCATCGGGTCGATCGTGAAGACCGAGGAGATGACCGTCAGCGGCGAAGCGACGCAGCGGGTGTCCGTCCGGTTCCCCAACGCGGGGCTCAAGACCATGAGCACGGCCCACGCGGAGCTGCAGCTGGTCACCGAGGACGGCATTGCCGGGGTGGCCAACGGCGAGGAGCACCCCCTGGGCGGCTGGGACAAGATGAAGGAGAGCGACTGGCTGGGCGGTGTCGCCCAGCGCAAGGTCGAGGAGACGATGGTGAACCTGTCACCGGACGTCTGCGACCCCTTTGACCCGCTCCGCAAGCGGCTGGGCGCCTGCCTCGACCTCTACCGGTTCGACCGCACGGGCCGAAGCCTCATCGACTGGGCGGTCGCCCAGTCGGGCCTCGATGATCCGCTGAGCCGCTTCACCCGCCACGAGCTCGAGGTGATGTTCGATCAGTGGGCCGCCCGGCGCGAGGAGCAGTTGCAGAAGCTGCTCGCGGAGGCCAGCGGCGATCGGGACATGATCGTGAAGCTTGCGGCATCGGCACCGCAGGGAGCTCGCGAGCCCGTGCGTCGGCTCACCGCCGATCGTTGAGCCAAAACAACATCCGGCACGACCGTCCTGCGCCGGCACGCGGTCGAATGCGTTACGTCCGAGAGTATCGCGACCCGAGCGGTCACGCCGCGGATCCGAGGCTGACGGGTTCGGGGCCGGCGTTGTGGCGCGGGTCTTGTTGTATCTCCTTCGGCGGGTGGACTGCCCCGGCAAAGCGCATCGGCGGAGGAGACGATGGACGAACACGCGTTTCAGACAAAGCTCACCGAGCTCATGAACAAGATCAAGCAGCTGCCGGAGGAGGAGCGTCCCACGCTCGAGCGCCTCGCCGAGGAGGCCAAGCGGCGACGCGAGCGGATTCAGACGTCCGTGGCCGAGCTGCAGGAGTCGCTGGACTACCTGCGGCTGACCATCAAGTACCTGGTCTTCGACCTGGAGGCGACTCGCCGCGAGAATACCTACCTGCGCAAGCTGGTCGAGCAGGCCAACCGCGACGATTCCCCGCACGAGGACGGCGACGCCGACGACTACTACGAGGGGGAGGCGACGGGCTCGGACTGAGCTCGACGAGGCTCGCAGGGTCGATCCAGTGAGGGGGGGGACGGGTCCGCTTCGGCGGGCCCGTTTCCGCGCGCCCGGGAAAACTGATCGGGCTCGGCGGCTTCCGTGCTATCCTGAAGAGGGAGGAGGATCATGAACAACCCTGTATTCTGCGGGCTCGTGTGCGCCGCCGTGCTGGCGGCAGGCGGCCACGCCGGTGCGGACACGGTCGTCATCACGGCCAGCCGGGACAACACGCTGTTCGCGATCGACCCGCTGGCGAGTAACGGGTCGGGTCCGTCCGTCTTCTGCGGCCGCACCGGCGCCGGCGGCGGGTCGACCGTGCAGCGAGCCCTGGTTTTCTTTCGAGTGGCGGGCAATCTGCCCGCCGGCTCGACGATCACCAGCGCCACTCTGACCCTGACTCTCGAGCAGGCGAGCCCTTTCGCCGACGAGGACACGCTCACGCTGCACCGCGTCGAGTCGGACTGGGGGGAGGGCCTCTCGCAGGGATTCGGGGGGACGGGCGCCCCGCCCGAGCCGGGTGACGCGACGTGGCTGCACACGTTCTACCCGGACGAGCTCTGGGCGGTCGCCGGGGGCGACTTCAACGCGACGCCGAGCGGCAGCACCGCGGTGATCAACCTGCCCGGACCGTACGTGTGGGCGTCGACGGCGCCGATGGTGGCGGACGTGCAGGGCTGGCTGGACGATCCGCAGACTGCCCACGGCTGGATGGTCAGGGGCAACGAGGCCATTGACTTCACGGCCCGGCGATTCGCCAGCCGCGAGGGTGCCCCCGACCAGGCCCCCCGGCTCACCGTCGAGTTCACGCCGCCGGCCTGCCCGGCCGACTGCGGTGACGGCGACGGCGAAGTCGCCATCGTCGATTTCCTGGCCGTTCTGGGTCAATGGGGGCTGATCGGCGAGAGCTGCGACATGGGCCTGGGACCGCAGGGGGTCGGGATCGAGGAGTTCAACGCGGTGCTGGGGCTCTGGGGTCCGTGCCCGCCCTAGCCTTCAGGCCGCAACCGGCCGCGGACGCCCGCCGTATCGGGCATACAATCGCTGGCCCAAGAACGCCCGCCCATCTGTTTGACCGGGGACCAGAGAAGGAGGTCTCGATGAGATCCCTGATGCTCGCCGCCGCCCTTACGGGCGCGCTGGCGGTTCCTGCCTTTGCACAGTCAACCCTCGATCGCCCCACGGGCGAATTCCGCGACTATCCCGTGGACAGCGGTCCACTTGACAATCCCGGACAGTTCTCGGCCGCTCTCCTCATCGAGCCCGTCTCCATCGAGGACGCGGCGTGGCTGCGGGTCTATTTCGGTGAGGCGACGGCGCTCGACACCGGGAGCATCATCAGGGTCACGTCGCTGCTGGACAACGACGTGCAGGAACTGGACGCCGCAGCGCTGGCCGCCTGGAGCAACACCACGGCGTACCTCAACGGCGACACGGTCATCGTGGAGCTGATCGCCGCCCCCGGCACGGCGGGCAACCGCGTCGTCATCGACCGAGTCGCCATGGAGCCCCGCGTCGAAGAGGTGGGTGTCCAGGGCGAGTGCGGCATCTGCGGCGCTACTGACGATCGCGTGCTGAGCAACGAGCTGTGGATCAGCCGGCTGCTTCCCGCCGGCTGTACGGCGTCGGTGTACACCGAGGACAGCTGCATGGTCTCGGCCGGACACTGCATCGGTGGATCGATGGTCGTCCAGTTCAACGTGCCGGCGTCCAATCCGAACTGCTCGCTCAACCACCCGCCGGCCGCCGACCAGTATCCGGTCGTGACCGTCGACTTCGTCAACGGCGGGGTCGGCAACGACTGGGCGGTGCTCATCCCCGGCGGCAACAGCAACGGGCTGCGGCCTTATGACGTGTACGGCGACCTGCGGCCGATCGCGACCAGCCCCGTCCCGACGGGGACGAGCGTCATTCTCACCGGCTACGGCGTGGACCCCGACAACTGCGTCAGCTCGCAGGTCCAGCAGACCGCCAGCGGCACGATCTGCACGGTCTCCGGGAGCTTTTACACGTTCAACGTGGATCTGCGGGGCGGCAACTCCGGCTCGTCGCTCATCCGGGCGGACACCGAGGAGATCATCGGCATTGCGACTCACTGCCCGTGCTGCAACATCGCGACCCGCTCTGACCTCGCGGTCTTCGAGAACGCCCGCGACGAGCTGTGCGGCCAGAACCTTGAATTCACCTTTCCCAACGGGCTGCCCGATCTGCTCGATCCGGACGGGAGCACGACCATCGACGTCGTCGTCGGCGCGGACTCCGCGGCGCCGGAAGCGGGCACCGGCATGATCCACATCAGCTTCGGCGGCAGCCCGTTTCTGCCCTTTGCGATGACGGAGAACGCGCCCCACGAGTACACGGCGAGCTTCCCGGCTCTCAGTTGCGGCACGGTCGTACGGTACTACTTCAGCGCGTTGACCACGGACGGCGACACGCGAACATCGCCCGACACGGCGCCGGAGCAGTTCTACGAGGCGCTGGTCGCCGTGAGCGTGGTCACGGCGTTCGAGGACGACTTCGAGGCGGACGAGGGGTGGACGGTCTCCGGCACCGCCTCCGACGGGCAGTGGGAGCGGGGCACGCCCTTGAGCCAGGCCACGTGCAACCGCGGCAACCCCGGCGGAGACGCCGACGGCTCCGGCAAGTGCTACGTCACGGACAACACGAACCAGACGTGCAACAGCGACGTCGATGACGGCAGCACGATCCTGACCTCACCGATCATGGACGCGTCGGGCGGCGAGCCGGTGATCAGCTACTGGCGCTGGTTCGACAACACGGGGAACGGCCAGGGCGACTTCCCCTTCCAGGACTTCTTCCTCGTGGAGGTTTCCGAGGACGGCGGCGCCAGCTGGGTGAACCTGGAGATTGTCGGCCCGTCCGGTTCGGAGGTTTCGGGCGGCTGGTTCAAGAAGAGCTTCCGCGTCTCGGACTTCGTCACGCCGACCAGCCAGTTCCGTGTCCGCTTCACGGCCACCGACTTCGATCCTCAGTCGATCGTGGAGGCGGGCGTGGACGGGGTGGAGCTTGTCAACGCCATCTGCGAGGAGCCGTGCGTGTGGGACTGCGTCGGCAACGACGGGGTCATCGGCATCGAGGAGTTCCTGGCCGTGCTGGGCACCTGGGGCGAGGTCGGGGCGCCGTGCGACTACGACGGCGACGGCGTCGGCATCACCGACTTCCTGAAGGTTCTGGGACTCTGGGGTGCGTGTCCGTGATTCACCTGTATCCTCATCGCATGAGCCGAGGAGTGAACTGAATGGATGGTCGATTGAAAGGCATGCTGGCCGCGGCGGTGATCGTCGCGGCCTCGTCCGGCGCCGGCGCTGGTGAACCGAGTCCTGCCACCCCGCCCGGACCCGACGTGGCCGCGGCCGCCAGGGCCGAGCTGGGACTGCGGGCCGTGACTCTGGATCTCGTGGACCTCAACGTGGCCGGTGAGCTCATCACCGCGCAGCTTGCGATCGAGGGCCGGCCCCGGGTTCTCGAGCTCACCCCGCACTCGTCGCGCGCGGCCGGCTACGAGGTCCGCGCCCAGCTCGAGGACGGCAGCTGGGTGGACGTCGAGCCGTCGCCCGTTCGCACGCTCCGGGGGACGGTGGCGGGCGTGCCCGGCGCAGCGGTGGCCGCGGCGTGGCTCGACGAGGGGCTGTTCGCCTACGTCAGGATGCCCGGAGGCGTTAACTACTGGGTGGAGCCGGTGGGGCAACGCATCGGCGTCGATGCGCGGCTGCATGCGGTCTACCACGAGGATGACGTGATCCCGACCGGAGCGTCATGCGGCGCCGATGCCCTGCACGCAGCGGTCAACTTCGTCGGGGAGCAGCCGGCCGGCGAGGGCGGCGTGGCGGGATCCGGCGGCCCGCTGTGCACCGCAGAGCTCGCCTGCGACGCCGACTTCGACTACTACACCGACTGGGGCAGTGACGTCACCGCCGTCGAGGATCGCATCAACCTGGTGATCGACACCGTCAACCTTCAGTATGAGCTGCAGGTCGGCATCACGCACCTGATCACGACGATCCTGGTTCGGACCTCCGACGCATCGGACCCCTACACGCTGACCGACCCCGGTGGCCTGCTCAATCAGTTCCGCAACGTCTGGGTGGCGAATCACGGCAACATCCAACGTGATATCGCCGAGCTGTTCACGGGCAAGAACCTCGACGGCAGCGTGATCGGGATCGCCTGGCTCTCCGCCGTCTGCGAGAGCCTCGGCTACTCCGTGGTCCAGTCGGACTTCAACGGGAGCTTCTCGTGCGCGACGGATCTCACCGCCCACGAGCTGGGTCACAACTGGGCGGCGGGTCATTGCTCCTGCCCGGGCTTCACGATGAACCCGAGCATCACCTGCGCCAACTCCTTCAGCGCAACGAGCCAGGGGACGATCGCCGGCTTCCGCAACACTCGAGACTGCCTCGACTGCACGGGCTCGCTGGCGTTCACGTTCCCCAGCGGGACGCCGGAGACGGTGAGCCCCGACGGCGGGACGGTGATCGACATGATCGTGGGGCCCGAAGGGTCGGACCCGCAACCGGGCACGGGCATCTTCCACATGATCGTCGACGGCGGGCCTCTGCTGGACTTCCCGATGACCGAGACGGCGCCCAACGAGTACACGATCACCCTGCCCGCGTTCGCCTGCGGCAGCGTCGTGGATTACTCCTTCACCGCCGAGACGACGGAGGGGGATCTGGTCACCTCGCCCCCGGGGGCACCGGAGAACTCCTACATGGCAGTCGCCGCGGTCGAGATCGCCACGGTCTTTACCGACGACTTCGAGGTCAACCTGGGCTGGACGGTCTCCGGCAACGCGGCGGACGGTCACTGGGAGCGTGCGATCCCCATCTCCATCAACGTGTGCGATCGCGGCAACCCCGGCGGGGACGCCGATGGCAGCGGCCAGTGCTATCTCACCGACAATACGAACCAGACGTGCAACAGCGATGTGGACGACGGCAGCACCACGTTGACCTCACCGATCATGGATGCCTCGCAGGGTGCGGCGGTCATCAGCTACGAGCGCTGGTTCAACAACGCTTTTGGCGACTTCCCCTTCGAGGACACGTTCATCGTCGAGGTCTCGGACGACGGGGGAAGCTCCTGGTCGCTGCTGGAGGCGGTGGGGCCCATCGGCGAGGAGGTCAGCGGCGGCTGGTTCCGCAAGGTCTTCGGGATCACCTCGGCGGGCATCTCCGCCACCGATCAGTTCCGCATTCGCTTCACGGCCAACGACCTGATCAACGGGTCGATCGTCGAAGCCGGCGTGGACGCGGTGACGCTGCGGACCGTCAACTGCGGCGCAGATCCGAACTGCCCGTGGGATCTCGACGGCGGCGGCGACGTGGGCATCAACGACTTCCTGACCCTGCTGGGTTCCTGGGGTCCCAACCCGGGACACCCCGCCGACTTTGACGGTGACGGCGAGGTCGGGATCACCGACTTCCTGAAGCTGCTGGGTGTCTGGGGCCCGTGCCCGTAGGACCTATGGTCTGAGCTGCTCGATCCGGTCGAGCAGCCACTGGGCAAAGACCCGCTTCGTGCACGGCGTGTGGGGCGGGACGTGCTCGGTGCCGTCGCGCAGCAGCAGGGTGCCGCTGATCAGGTCGTCGCCGAGCGTCTCCAGCGGGTTGGCGACGATACCGTCGATGTTCTTGGCGGCGAGCTTCTCACGCGCCGAGTCGGCAAGCCGATCGGCCGGCTCCAGAGCGAAGCCGATGGTGAGCTGGTCGGGACGGGCGGCGGCCGCCAGGCCGGCCAGCAGATCGGGCGTGGCCTCCAGCTCCAACGTCCAGGATCCACTCCGGGGACGCTTGGCGGCGGGTCCTTCGGGCCGGGCCGGCCGGTAATCGGCCACCGCGGCCGCCATGATGAGCACGGTGTGTCCGGGCCACAGCTCGCCCAGCAGCGTCTGCAGCTCGGCCGTGGTCTGGAACCTCCTGGTCGTCAACTGCGAATGCTGGGGCGGCGCAAGCGGTGTCGGCCCCAGCAGCAGGGTGGTCGGCAGCCCGCGGCTCGTGGCCGCCTCGGCGAGGGCGATGCCCATTCGGCCCGACGAGCGGTTGGCAAGATAGCGAACGCCGTCGATGGGCTCGTGGGTGGGCCCGGCCGCAATCAGCACTGTGTGGCGACCCATTGTCACGCGACAATACTAAGATGACCGTGGTCGGCTCCGCCGGACCCGGGAGGCTTGATGGCACGAAAACGCAGGAAACTGGGTGAGATCCTCGTCGAGTGGGGCAACGTCGACGAGCAGCAGCTGAACCAGGCGCTGGGGCTGGCCAAGGGCGGCGGCAAGCGTCTCGGCGAGACCCTGGTCGAGGCGAGCTTCTGTCAGGAGGCTCAGATCGCCAAGGCCCTGGCCGCCCAGTTCGACATGGAGTTCATCAACCTCGATCGGCCCGAGGCCCAGAACGAGGTGGATCTCTCGCTCATCCCGGAGGACCTCGTCAAGAAACACCTGGTCCTTCCCATGGGCACGATGAACGGGCGGCTCAAGCTGGTGATTCACGATCCGATGGACCTGGAGCTGCTGGACCTGCTGCGGTTCCGTCTCAACCGGGAGATCGAGACGGCCATCGCCCCCAAGAGCGCGATCAAGAGCTTCATCGACGGCAAGACCGGCGGCGGAACCTCCGGCATGTTTTCCGACGAGTCGCTGGTGACCGAGTCGGTTGACGTGACCGTGGACCGCTCGGTGGACACGTCGGTGGACATCACGGCCGGCGAGGACGCGCCCATCATCCGGCTGGTGCACCGCATGATCGTCGAGGCCGTCCGCACGCGGGCCTCGGACATTCACGTCGAGCCGATGGCCGATCGGGTGCTGCTGCGGTACCGCATCGACGGCGTGTGCCACGTCCGTGACAACCTGCCCAAGCGTATGCAGGCGGCCCTGCTCGCGCGGCTCAAGCTGATGGCGGGTATGAACATCGCCGAGCGGAGGGTGCCGCAGGACGGGCGGATCATGATGCCGGTGGACGCCGAGCAGGTCGACTTCCGCGTCAGCGCCTGCCCGGCCTACCACGGCGAGTCGGTCGTACTGCGAATCCTGCGGCCCGAATCGGTCAAGGTGGGTCTCGTGAACCTCGGCTTCGAGCCGGACAGCCTCGAGCGGTTCAACAAGATCATCCGTCGCCCCAGCGGAATCTTCCTGGTCACCGGGCCCACCGGTTCGGGCAAGACGACGACGCTTTACTCGGCGCTGGACGTGCTCAACCGGCCGGATCGCAAGATCATCACGGCCGAGGATCCCGTCGAGTACAACTTCACGGGCATCAACCAGTGCCAGGTGCGGGAGTCGATCGGCCTCACCTTCACGGCGATCCTGCGAGCCATGCTGCGTCAGGCCCCCAACATCGTGCTCGTCGGCGAGATCCGCGACCGCGAGGTGGCCGACATCGCCATTCAGGCGGCCCTCACGGGCCACCTGGTCTTCTCCACGCTGCACACCAACGACGCGCCGTCGTCCATGACCCGACTGCTCGACATGGGTGTCAAGCCCTTCCTGGTCGCCAGCGCCATCCAGGCCGTCATGGCCCAGCGGCTCATCCGGATGCTCTGCAACGACTGCAAGGAGCCGGACCCGGAGCCGGACATGCGGATGCTGCGTCTCGTCGGGGTCACCGAGGACGAGCTCGCCAACTCCACGATCTACCGTCCCAAGGGCTGCGCCAAGTGCGGCGACATCGGGTTCCGCGGCCGCAAGGCCATCTTCGAGATGATGGTGCTCAACGCCGAGATCCGCGAGCTGGCGTTCAACCGGGCCACGATCGGCGAGATCCGCGAGGCCGCCATCCGGGGCGGCATGCGGACGCTGCTGGGTGACGGCAAGATCAAGATTCTCAGAGGCGACACCACCCCCGCGGAGGTGGCGAAGTTCGCCCAGGCCGACAGCCCCACCGCCACCCAGTACGTGGACGCCTGACCCCCTGACGCCGAACCCCCAACCCCGAACCCCTCATGTCCACCATCCAGATCGACCGCCTGCTCGACACCGTGATCCGCCAGGACGCCTCGGACATTCACCTGACGGTGGGCCGCAAGCCGACGCTGCGTCTGCACGGCCGTCTGCGGAGCCTCGACACCAAGGTCCTCGACTCCGACGACATGGTCGCCCTGATGAAGGCCATCACGCCCGAGCGCGCCCAGCAGGAGCTCCAGGAGGAGGGAAGCTGCGACTTCGGCTTCGCCTACGGCACCGAGGCCCGGTTCCGCGTGGCGGTCTTCCGGCAACGCGGCGACATCGCCATCGCCCTGCGGCTCATCCCCAACCAGCTGCTGACCTTCGAGCAGATCGGGCTGCCGTCGATCTGCAAGGAGCTGATCCGGCGGCCGCGTGGCCTGTTCATCGTCACCGGCCCCACCGGCTCCGGCAAGACCACGTCGCTGGCCACGATGATCGACCATATCAACACCAACCTCGACCGCCACCTGATCACGGTCGAGGACCCGATCGAGTACTACCACTACCACAAGAAGTCCGTGATCGCCCAGCGTGAGGTGGGTGTTGACGTCCCCAGCTTCTCCGAGGCGCTGCGGCGGGCCCTTCGCGCCGACCCCGACGTCATCCTCGTCGGCGAGATGCGCGACCTGGAGACGATCGAGGCCGCCATCCGTGCCGCCGAGACGGGTCACCTCGTCTTTGCCACGCTGCACACCACGGGGGCCGCCGGCACCATCAACCGGATCATCGACGCCTTCCCGGTCAATCAGCAGGCCCAGGTGCGGGTGCAGCTGTCGGTGTCGCTGATCTGCGTGCTCAGCCAGGTCCTGCTTGCCCGAAGCGACAAGCCGGGCCGGGTGGCGGCCTACGAGTTCCTCGTGGTGACCCCGGCCATCTCCAACCTGATCCGGGAGAACAAGACCTTCCGCATCGACTCCGCCATCCAGACCGGCCGCAAGTTCGGCATGCAGCTGCTGGATGACCACCTCTGGAGCCTCTACGAGCAGGGGCTCATCGCCGCCGACGAGATGGTGGACAAGAGCAAGGACCCCGGCGAGCTGACGGAGAAGATCCACCGCTCCGGGGGGTCCGTGGGTCGGACGGAGCTCGATACCGAGACGGAAAAGGCCTAGCGACACGCTGGATATGGTTCCATAATCCAGGTGTCCTACTGTTTCAATCGGTCACTTTCTCCTGTGCATGTCAAAAACGTGCGTATCATCCTGCATCTGAGTCGCTGAGCGGGCTCAGCCGAGAGGAATCACATGGGCAAGACCGCCGAACCATCACCGACCCCGGTAGACCCCAAGGAGTTCAAGGGCAGACGCCTGGGCCGGGTCCTCACCAAGCTCAAGAAGGTCACCCGCGATCAGGTCCACGAGGCGCTGCAGCTGCAGAAGACCCGCAAGGAGCCGATCGGCCGGCTGCTCGTGAGCCTTGGCTATATCAAGGAAGACGACGTCATGGAGGGGCTGGCCGGCCAGGCCGGCATGCGGATGGTCCAGATCAACGAGTCGGACATCTCCGCGGAGGCCATCGAGGCCCTTCCCGCCGAGACGGCCAACACCTACCAGGTCGTGCCCCTGGAGTACAACGAGGCCGGCCGGTCCATCACCATCGCGATGAAGACCCCGGACAACTTCCGGGCCGTGGATGACCTGCGGCTCCTCATGGGCTTCAAGGTCGAGGCGGTGGTGGCCCCGTCCGACCAGATCGACAAGGTCCTCACCGCTCGCTACAGCGGTCAGACGACGTCGATGGCGTCGATCATGGCGGAGCTGGGCGAGTCCGACACCCTGGCCGCCCTTGCCGGACGCGGCGAGTCGATCGACCTCGATGAGCTCACCCAGGCCGCCGAGGACAACAAGGTCGTCCGGCTCGTCAACCTCGTGCTGCTGCAGGCCATCAAGGACAAGGCCTCCGACATCCACTTCGAGCCGTTCGAGGACGAGTTCAAGATGCGGTATCGCATTGACGGCGTCCTCTACGAAATGATCCCGCCGCCGAGACACCTGGCGCTGCCGATCATCTCGCGGATCAAGGTCATGGCGGACCTGGACATCGCCGAACGGCGTCTCCCCCAGGACGGCCGCATCGAGCTCACCGTCCACAACCACCCCGTGGACCTCCGCGTGGCGGTTCTGCCCACGATGTTCGGCGAGTCGGTGGTCATGCGTGTGCTGGACCGCTCCAACGTCCAGCTGAGCCTCGACAAGATCGGTCTCCGCGACGACGAGCTGGAGCACCTCCGCGAACTGATCCGCAAGCCCAACGGGATCATCGTGGTGACCGGCCCCACCGGCTGCGGCAAGACGACCACGCTCTACGCATCGCTGACCGAGCTCAACGAGCCGACGACCAAGATCCTCACGGCCGAGGACCCCGTCGAGTACGACATCGACGGGCTGGTCCAGGCCCAGGTGAACACCGATCAGGGGCTGACCTTCGCCCGGCTGCTGCGGAGCTTCCTGCGTCAGGACCCCGACATCATCCTGGTCGGCGAGATCCGCGATCTCGAGACGGCGCAGATCGCCGTGCAGGCGTCGCTGACCGGACACCTGGTCTTCTCGACGCTGCACACCAACGACGCGCCGTCGGCCATCCTGCGTCTGCTGGATCTCGGTGTCGAGAACTTCCTGCTCACGGCCACCATCGAGGCCATCGTGGCCCAGCGGCTGGTGCGACGCATCTGCCTGAAGTGCAAGGAGGAGTACGTCCCCACGGAGGAGCAGCTCATGGAGCTGCAGCTTCGCCGCGCCGACGTGCAGGACCGGACGTTCTTCCGTGGCCGGGGCTGCGATTTCTGCAATCACACCGGCTACAAGGGCCGGATGGCGATCTTCGAGATCATGCCCCTCAACGACACGCTGCGTGAGCTGGTGATGTCGCGGATCTCGACCAACCTCATTCGCGTCGAGGCCCGACGCCAGGGGATGCGATCCCTCCGCGAGACCGGGCTCAACGCGGTGTACGAGGGGCAGACCACGATCGACGAGGTGGTGCGCGAGACCATCATCGACGAGTAAGCGGGCCACGAGCGAGGAACGAGAATCATGCCGACCTACGCGTACGAAGCACTGAACGCCGCGGGCAAGCCCCAGCAGGGCACGGTGGAAGCCGGCTCCAGCGAGGACGCCGTCCAGCAGATCAAGGCGGAGGGCTTCTTCCCGACATCCGTTCGCGAGCAGAAGGTCAAGGGCGACGGCAGCGTCCGCGGCGGTCAGAAGGTCAAGAAGAAGAAGAAGGGGATGTCGCTGTCGATCTCGATCGGCAAGGTGAAGAGCAAGCACCTGACCCTCTTCACACGGCAGCTCTCGACGCTCCAGGACGCAGGCCTGCCGCTGCTTCGGTCGCTGCAGATCCTCGAGGCGCAGCAGAGACCGGGCCTGCTCAAGAACATCCTCGGCCAGATCGCCGAGGACGTCGAGGGCGGCACCACGCTCTCCGACGCGATGGCCAAGCACCCCAGGGCGTTCGACCGCCTCTACTGCAAGATGGTCAACGCCGGCGAGATCGGCGGCGTGCTCGACGTCATTCTCCAGCGGCTGGCCAACTTCATGGAGAAGGCGCAGCGGCTCCGCCGGCGGGTCATCGGCGCGATGATCTACCCGGTGGTGGTGGTCTCCGTCGCCGTGGTGATCGTGACCGGCATCATGGTCTTCGTGATCCCGAAGTTCCAGGAGATCTTCAACGACTTCCAGGTGGAGCTGCCGGGCCTGACCATCTGGCTCATCGACGCGAGCCTGTGGGTGGCGGGCAAGCAGTCGGGCCAGTCGATCCCCGGGGCGATTTGGATCCTGTGCTCGCCGTTCCTGTTCTTCCTGTTCCTGAAGCTCATCCGCAAGACGGGACCGGGCCGCGCGGTCACCGACATCATCCGGCTGCGGCTGCCCATCCTGGGCGGGCTGCTCCGCAAGACGGCGGTGGCCCGTTTCACACGGACGCTCGGAACGCTCATCTCGGCGGGCGTGCCGATCCTCGAAGCGATCATGATCACCCGCGACACCTCCGGCAATTATGTCTACGAGAAGGCGCTGACCAGGGTGCACGACTCCATCCGCGAGGGCGAGACGTTCGCAGGACCGCTCCGCGAGGCAAAGGTGTGCGACGCCCTGGTCGTGAACATGATCGACGTGGGTGAGGAGACGGGTGACCTCGACGCGATGCTCATGAAGATCGCGGACAACTACGACGAGGAGGTGGACGTCGCCGTCCAGGGCATCCTGAGCCTGCTCGAGCCGCTGCTGGTGGTCTTCCTCGGCGGCATCGTGGGCACGATCGTGCTGGCGCTGTTCCTGCCGCTGGTGCGGATGATCGAGTCGGTCTCGACGGGACAGCTGTGACCGGAGTCCATTGCATGGATCTCCTCCGACAAACCAGATCGGGCGCCACGGGCGGCTTGCCCGCCCGTGCCTTCACCATCGTCGAGCTGCTGGTGGTGATCGGCGTGGTGGTGGTGCTGCTGAGCATTCTCATCGTGGCCGTCTCGGCCGCCACCCGCACGGGGCAGACCGCCAACACCCAGGCCCTGATGAACTCGATCAAGCAGGCCCTGGTGCGGTTCCGCAGCGACATCGGCTACCTGCCGCCGGTCCTGGGCGCCGTGGACATGACCGACGTGACTCCCGAGAACCACGATCTCCGCAAGCTCTTCGACCCCCGCGGCGGGGACCTCACCTGGGGCAACATCGACGACGTGCTGCCCGACCGGCCCGACGGCACGCCCAACAACAGCTACGACGACAACATCCAGGAGTGGTTCTCCGAGACGTCGCTGGCCGAGTACCTGCTCGGTTACGGCCATCACAACCAGGACGGTTACGGCGTTATCGACGCCTCCAACCCCAACGACGTCTGGACGCGGGAGCGCCCGCCGCTGGGGATTCGCAATCCGGGCGCCGACGGCGTGTGGGGCGCGACGCTCAACGGCCCCGACGGGTCGCTGGCCTCCCGGATGCTGGGCACCACCCCCGGCCTGGACACCGGCAAGGTCTACGGTCCGTACCTGGAGCTGAAGGACCAGCGGCTGCTGGCCAGCGCCGACGGGTCACGCGATCTTGCCGGGCGTCTGATCCTGTCCTTCCCCGGCGAGGGCAACTTCAACCCCGACAACCCCAAGGTGCTCGTGGACTACTGGGGCAACCCGATCCGCTACTACCGCAAGCTCTACGCGCCGGGATCGCTGCAGTCGGGGTACCGGCCCTCCGGAGCGGGCGTCGGCGTGCCCACGCTGTCCGACGTCTACCTGCTGCGGCCGTTTGACATCAGGCCGGGCGCGGCGATCGACGGCCTGCCCGACGCCTCCGGCGACACGAGCACGACCATGGCCCTGCGCAGCGCCGAGTTCGCGCTGTTCTCGCCGGGGCCCGACCGGTCGTTCAACCCCGACCTGCGGTACGACCTCGCCAACGAACCGTCCAACGACCGGGGCACCGACCTGTTCAACCAGGACAACCTGGTGGAGCTCGGACCATGAGCAAGGCCCGTATGGCATTCACGCTGGTCGAGATGGTGATCGTGATCGGCATCGTCATTCTCCTCGCGGCCCTGACGCTCGCCGTGAGCGTGGTGGTCGTGGAGGGGTCGGAGATCCGCCAGACGGAGGCGACGATCAAGCTGCTCGACGCCGCCGTCAACGAGTGGGAGGCTCAGTCCGACCGCCAGGTGACCTGGGGCATGAACAACCAGCCCTTCCCGAACATGGTCTACGAGATGCAGGACGGGACCCCGCACGCGTTCCTGATCTCGGAGCTGATCAACGTGATGGGCCGCTCCAGCCAGATCAAGGACATCCTGGCCAAGATCGATCCGGATTTCGTGCACCGGTACGACAGCTCGAACCCGCCACCCCCCTGGATCAGGAACATTCCGCCCGGCGATCCGGATCCCAACTCCGCCAACACCCTGAGCTACTACAACAGCGGCGACTGGGACGGTTCGCTGGCCATCCTGGATGCCTGGGGCACTCCGCTGCGTGTCGTGCATCCCGGACGCCTGTGGGATCCCACCGTGTTCGCCACGGACGCCGGCGAGCAGCCGGACCCCGACGGGACGATCCGCCTGACCCTGACCTACGGCGGCGGCACCTACGGGACCGAGCAGTGCTACGGCGTGGCCGCCAACCGCCGGCTCTGCTTCGTCTCCGCCGGCCCCGACGGCCGGTTCGGCGACTTCAGCGCGGCGACCGATTCGCAGGCCTTCGCGTTCACGAAGGACAACGTCTACTCCTATGCATTGACCCGTGTATCGACGCCATGAACCGGTTTCACGAACGACCATCGCGGCCCGCCTTCACGCTCACCGAGCTTCTGGTGGTGATGGGGCTGATCGGGCTGCTGTCCGTGCTCACGCTCGTGTCCATCCGCGCCATCGCCAAGGACGCCCGCCTGTCGTCGGCGGTCAACACCGTGATGGCGGGCCTGGACAACGCGCGGGCCCTGGCCATGAAGAAGAACACCAACGTGCTGGTCATCTTCCGCCCGCGTCTGGACGGGGCGGCCCGAAAGAAGCAGGTCGTAGACCTGGTGACCGCGGCGTGGACGGGCCAGTCCCTGAGATCATCGGCGGGCGCAATCGTGGACCGGTTCCTCCCCATCGCCGACGTCCCCGTCCGGAGCCTGCCCGCCGGCATCAAGGTCGCCGGACCGCGGTTCGATCCGATCGCCGAAGTAGACGGGTTCGACGCCACGGCGTGGACGGACTTCGTGTGGGACACGCAGGTTCACCTGCCGGCCGTCGAGCAGGACCCGAGCAACTTCATGAACCCCAGAAACGAGGTAGCGGGCCGGATCATCGGCATCATGTTCGCTTCCGACGGCACGACGATCAGCACCAACTCGCGATCCGACTCGGACTGGCTGTTTGTCGATCTCAACGACGATGGCGTTCAGCTTCTGCGCGGGATCCTCTACGACTTCACGGGCCCGCTGCCGGCGGATCTCTTCAGCCAGTGGTACGAGAACGACGAGCCGCTCGTGCGGATCGTGCCCTACCTGGCCGTCTTCGACGACGACGACGCGCGCGAGGTGCGCACCAACGACTGGACCACGCGGGAGGGCTACTGGCAGGATCTGGTCGGCGACCCGGCCGACCCCGTGGCGTTTCCGGGCTTCATCACGACCAACGCCAATCGCATCCACTTCAACCGCTACTCGGGAGTGGCGATGAAATGACCCGACGCCCCCCCAACACGTCACGCCGCCGCGGTGGCTTCTCGCTGGTCGAGGTGCTCCTTGGCATCTTCATCCTCGGCATCGGCGTCATCGCCGTGGCCGCGCTGTTTCCGGCCGGCATCGCCCAGCAGAGACAATCCGTCGACGACATCATCGGACCGGTCGTGGCCAACAACGCCCTGTCGATCCTCCGGGCCAAGCTCAAGCAGGAGGACTTCGGGACGTTCGAGGAGTTCGGCGCGGCGCCTCCGCTGATCACGATCGAGGGCGACTGGCCGTGGATCCGCCCGGGTGTGGCGATGGCCGACGACTCGAGCACCTGGTGGGATGATCGCGGCTGGTACGACGTCTTCAGCGACACGGTGGGATCACCGATGCAGACGACGGCGGAGTTCCCGTCGGGGTACGCGGGCACGACGCCGACGCTTCACGGCATCCCGTACAACCTGCAGATCCACCACAAGCCGGTGTCCATCGGCCAGGGCGAGCGCTACTACCCGACCGCGTCCGCGGCGGCGTTCGTGAACCCCGACGTCCCGCGTCCGAAGCCTCAGTACGTCTGGGACTGCATGTTCCGGCGATACCAGGGCAAGATCCTCGTGGCCGTTTTCGTCTACCGCGTCTCGGTGGTCGGCGGGGGCAGCATCACCTACCGGGTGCCGCCCAACCCGTCGAACACCGCTCTGTCGCCGCTGCCGATCAGCATCGACCTGACCCAGCTGGGCACCAACGCGCCATGGGACGCCTTCGGCCCGGACGCGCAGGCCGGCACCCTCGACGACGTGGTCGTGCCCGGCACCGGGTCCGGCACGGCCTACGACGCCTCGGACCAGGCGCAGAGCTGGCAGGAGCCGCGCCAGTGGATCCTCGACCAGAACAACAACATCCACCGGGTGCTGTCGAGGTCGCGCGGCTCGATGGCGGTTCCCGTCGACGTCGAGCTGGTGAGGCCGATACCCGAGTCGACGAGGCTCAACACGAACTGGTTCCCGGGCTCGGTGAACGACGTGAACACGAACGGTCTCTGGGACCAGAACATCGTCAGCCACATCTGGTACATCCCCGCCGAGATCCAGATGCCCGGCGGCGGCATCATGGCCCCGAGCCAGCGGCTCACCCTGACGCCGATCTTCGCGACGGTGAAGGAGCTGTGACGATGCGCCGATCACCTCGAACGGTCACGCGGCCCGCGTTCACGCTGACCGAGCTCATGGTTGCGGTGCTCGTGCTGATCGTGGTGATCGTGGCGACCTCCAAGATCTTCGGCACCGCGAGCAAGGTGACGGGTCTCGGCCAGGCCGGCGCCGACGTCCTCCAGGAGGCGGCCGCCATCGAGCGGCAGATCCGGGCCGACATCGAGCGTCTGTCGCGTGAGGGCTTCTTCGCCATCCGCTGCGTGGCCGTGCCCAACAACGTCAACGCGCCGGGGCCGCTGCTCAATCCCGCGCTGCCCCCGGGCCACGCGATCCGCGCCGACCAGCTCGTCTTCTTCACGCAGGGCGTGCAGTCGATCCAGACGTTCCGCTCCGGCTCGGGTCTGAACCGGCGGGGCCAGTCGACAGCGGCCCGCGTCTACTACGGACACGCCTTCCAGGTGCCCAACGCGCCGGCCGTGGAGATACCGGGCGATCCGGCGGCCACCTTCGTCCGCGCCATCGATCCGAGATACGACGCGTCCAACCCGATGGTGCCGTGGTTCGTCGGCCCCCGGAACTTCGACAAGGCGACCTACTCCACGATCGCGGCCAACGACTATGCGCTTGCCGGCACCTTCGGGTCCGTCGACGCGACCCAGCCGCCCGCCCCGCAGTGGCTGGTGGCCCGTCAGGCCCTTGTCCTCGCCAACGACGACGCTCCCGACATCGGGCTGAACTCGCCGAGCCAGTTCCTGCTGCCCGGCGGCGGTCGCGCCGGACGATCGATCTTCGTCAATCCCGCTCCCGGATTCGAGACTCCGGAGGTCATCAACGGACGCGTGGACGCCGCCGCGTCGGAGCTCAACGACATCCGCGTGACCGTGCTCGACTACAACGCCGACGGCGTGCTCGATCCGTGGACGCCGCTGGCGGGCAGCACCTTCCAGCAGAACACGATTGCCGGGGCGGTCATGTACCCGCGAGCCGAGCGGATCGCTCCCGGCATGCACCGCGTGGACCAGTCGCTCACCAACCACGTCATCTCCTCGGCATGCAGCTCGTTCGTCGTCGACTGGACATACGACGACGGTATCGGCGAGATCCTCGACGACGCCGGCGCCGTCCGGTTCGTCGGCGTCGTGGCCCACTCGAACTGGGAGCAGCCGTGGTTCGGGCTGGACCTGGCGGGCGATGTCGACGCCACACGCGGCGTCAGGCTGTTCAGCGACTACATCACCCAGGTCGTGGGGATCGACCCGCACGCGATCTTCCCCGAGAACATCGAGCAGTTCGACGCCACGCTCAACTCGGCCACCGGCCTGAACCTGGAGAACGCCGGCGCGGTCGTCTACGAGGCGATCTTCGGTTACAACCAGGACAGGCCCCTCAACGCCGCCGGCTTCCCGTGGCCGATCGGTGGCGGCGTGGCCTACACCCCCTGGCCGTCCGCCATTCGGATCACGATGACCCTGCACGACCCCGAGCTGAAGCTGGAGGCGGGCCGGCAGGTGCAGTTCGTGATCGAGCTGCCGCGGCAGTCCAAGTGAGCGGTCATGCACCGCAAGGGACGCACGAGCCATGAATGACACCCCCAACCGCAACGGCCCAACGCAGCGGCGAGCCAACACCATCGTGCTGGTGGTCGGGATCCTGGTGCTGCTGGTGATCATCGCCACCGGGTATCTCACACGGACCCATGCGGGGCGCATCACCGCCATCAGCCAGCAGCAGACGTCGCTGCGTGACGACAACACCCGTGTCGTGGCGGAGTCCCTCGCCGACGAGGTGGCGATGGCCCTGTTCCCGCGGCCTGTCAATTCGATGGCCCCCGTCACCGGGGACCCGTTCAGCTCGAACGAGCCGCGGCTCACGCCCTTACGGAATCCCGTGCGCTACGGCATCGACCAGGACTTCGGCGGGGACGGTCTCCCCGACTACCCGTTCAATTTCGCACCGTACCACGTGGCCCCGTTCACGAACTGGCAGGACGTCATGGTGGGCGATCCGAACGCCCCCCTCATTCCCGGCGGTCCCGGCAACCCCAACGGCGGCACCGGCAGCCCGCTGCTCAAGGGTGAAGGCAACCCGCTGGGCAACCCGGGCTTCGGCGACGCCCGGTGGCTCGCGTCCAACGAGCCGTTGCGGTGGGACACCGACAGCCCGCCGGACGGCATCCCCGACGCGTTCTCCTACTGGCCGCACATGACCAACATCGCCCGGCCCGACAACGGGTGGCGGCTCGTCGCGGATATCTCCGACGTGACAAGCTCGCTCGTCGGCGACCTGTCCATCCCCGTCGAGCAGTGGCTCATGTCCGCCGGGCCCGCCAGCCTCGATCCGTTCACCGGTGACAGCATCTACGACCCGCTCAACTTCACTGCTCAGTGGAACAACTGGTTCGGCTTCGGTCCGGCCGGCTACCTCGGGACCTACCTCAACTCGACCGCGACGTCCAACGGCATTCCGGCGAACTTTTACAACCTGGACAACCTCGACGGCGGATTGGACTTCGACGGCGACGGGAACACGATCGATCCGGGTGAACGGCTGTTCGATGAGTTCGTCGGCCGCTCGCTCGCGTGGCCGCAGGGCACGCCGCGGTGGAACGTCGGACGCGTCCTGGCCGATGCCGACGGTGACGGGTTCACGGACTCGTTCTGGTTCCTGGCCCCGACGTCGACGGAGCGGGGTATCCGGCAGATCGTGGCCGTGCGGATCGTCGACAACAGCGCCCTGCTCAACGTGAACGTCGCGACGCGGTTCGCTCCCAGCGATGCGAGCGCCGCAGCGTTCCCGGAGCTCAAGACAAAGGGCACGACGCCCGCCGACCTCGCCCTGGTCGGAGGTCTCGCCGACGAGACGATGGTGTCACCGGATCACTGGAACGTCGGCTTCTTCGACAACTTCGACAACTGGTACGACATCGACCTGGACGGTGATCTCCTGCCCGATGCCGGCTTCCGGTACGACGACGGGTTTCCCGCGGGCCCGCAGGCCGTCGACCCCGCGATCCTCTGGCGGCGGCATCTCGACGAGATCAACCTGACACCGTTCGTGTCGGTCGATCCGGCGACGCTGGACTTCCTCACGCCGACTCACTTCTGGCGTCTGGACTACTGGCGCCGGTGCGGACTGCTGGGTCCCTTCGCGGACGCCGGATCGCCCTACACGCCGTTCGGCATCCCGGAGGAGATCGAGCTGCGGATGTTCCACGGCAACAACTACCCGTGGGTGTTCAGCCGCCTCGAGCGGGCCACGCAGGGCTCACTGTACTCTCAGAACTACGCCTTCCTGCACGGCTCGCCGGGTCGCGTGGAGTCGAGCGAGCTGCACAGCCAGCTCTCCAACCGGCTTCTGCTTGGCGAGCCGCGGCACCGGATCACGACCTACAACGGGGCCCGCAACGACCTCATGCCGCCGTGGCTGTGGAGGAACCTGTTCGTCGTCGACCAGAATCTGCAGCCCGGCATTGACGACGGCGACCGCCGCCAGTTCCACGTGGCGGACATGAGAAAGCTCGATCTGCGTCGGCCGCTGTTCGACGTCAACGGGCTGATCATCGAAGACGTGGACAACGACGGTGTGATCGAGCCGCGTTCGTCGTCCTTCGACGACATCACCGACGACGACCTGGACAACGACGCCGACTTCGACAAGATCGATCACCTGCTTTTCCTGCGCAACCGGCTGGAGCAGGCGATGATCGTCGATCCCACCACGAACGACTCGTATTTCACCGGGGTCGGCGGCGCCGACGCCACGCGGCGGGCCGCTGCGGCCTTCGCCGCCAACATCGACGCCTACCGCGACCAGGACTCCTTGGCGCTCGTCTCCGAGGCGGTCCCGGTCTCCAATGACCCGACGGACAAGTACCTGGGCATGGAGCAGCAGCCGTTCCTGGTGGAGGCCGCCATCGCCCATGTTCACATGGCCGACGTGGTGGCGACGGACTTCCACATCGGCATCAACGACCAGATCACCGCCGGTGACAACATCATCTGCCAGGGCTCGCCGCAGAGCACGATCGTCGCCGTGCAGATCGCCAACCCCTACGGCCGGCGTCTCGAGCTCAACGACTACCGGCTCAGGATCTTCGGGCAGGTCGTCAACCTCGGCGGCTTCTCGCCCACGACGCTCGATCCGGGCCAGGACCGCACGTACTACGCCATGAACCTCTCCAGCACGGTGCTCGACACCGCCAAGTGGAACGAGGTCCTCGATCTGGACGGAACCGTGGACAAGGTCCGCGTCAACACCGGTCTCGGCGGCAACTGGACGACCCGATCGACCTATGACAGCGCGACCGAGACGGGCGTCGAGCTGATCAGGATGATCGAGGGCTTCAACGTGGTCGTGGACCGCCTGGATATCGAGAGCCCCAACGCCCCCCAGGACTTCGGCAGCACGGTCACGAGCCTCGACGCCGTCACCGGTGACTGCACCGAGCCTCCGAGCCCCGATCCCTGGCTGGGTGTCATCAACACCAAGAGCGACACGCACTGGGCGCAGTGGGCGCGGGTGAGCCGGGCCTGGGACGTGGACGTGGACGGCTCCGGTGCCGTCGATCCGGACGAGCGACAGCAGAACCCCCGGTACGTCATCGCCCACAACGCGATCGATTCGTCTCAGGCCAACGGCGAGAACGGCCGGCGCTACGACAACGGCGCTGCCGCGGACACCTGGTTCAGCCCCAAGGACGTCGCGCGTTTCGGGTCGCACGACAAGAAGCTCGATGACATCGACACCACCGCCAACGCCGAGCTCGACTTCGCCATGCAGATGCTCCACAAGGACGGCGACTTCGAGCAGGTCGGCGAGCTGCTCAACGTGTGGCTGTTCGGCCACGAGATCGCCACCGACGGCGCGGGGGGATACCTGGACACGAACTTCACCTTCTCCGAGTCGATGTGGGCCGAGCTGATCGATCAGGGCATCAACGATCCCCAGGACAAGCCGTCGCTCAATCGCCTCCGGCTGCGTCCGGCCAGGATCGGGGCGCTGGCGCCCAACGTCGGTGCCATCGTGGGTGTGGGCGATGTCAACAACCCCCTGCATGCGATGCACGCGTTTCCGGGACTGCCCGCGGGCCAGCGGGTGCTTGATTCGTTCGTCTGCGACGGCTACGGGACCGCGCCGCTGACCGATCTCGACGGCAGCGGCGGCGCGCCCGACGCGTTCGACGCCGAGCTGCGTCGCTTCAAGAACGCCCACGAGTTCTCCGGCCGGATCACGCCGGGGCTGCTCAATATCAACACGGCCTCGCCCGAGGTGCTGCGGGCCCTTCCCCATTGCGCCCGGATCGTGCACGAGGACTTTCCGAACGTTGCGGCCCCGAACCTCTTCCCACTGGTTCGTCTGCCCGAGGCCATCGTGCAGTACCGCGACCGGCTGGGCCGCGATGCCGGCCTCGTCAACCCGCCGGTGGAGCCGGACTACCGCACCCGCGGCGACCTCATCGACGACGGCCTGCGTGTGGACCGCGGGATCGCATCCATCGGCGAGGTGATGCTCATGATCGAGGAGCCGCCCCCCCCGAGCACGACGGCCTACCGGCGGTCGTGGCGGGCCGACTTCGCGGCGCTCAACCCCTTCGAGTTCGCGGCGGGGCAGGTCCAGAGCACCCGCATCAGCACGGACGTCAACGACGTCGGGATCGGCGTGCCGCAGCCGGACCTCGTGTCGGGGGACGTCGAGGAGGCCAACCTGCTCTTTTCCGGCATCTCCAACCTGATCACGACACGCAGCGACGTGTTCACCGTGTACTTCAAGGTGCGCAGCTTCCGGCAGAATCCCACGTCGGGTGTCTGGAACGCGACGGACCCGGAGTACATCGTTGACGACAGCCGCTACGTGATGCTCGTCGATCGAGGCACGGTCGATCACCCCAACGACAAGCCGAAGATCGTCTTTCTGGAGAAGGTCCCGAAGTAGACGACGCGTTCGAGATTCCCGAGAAGCAACAACTTTGACCGCGCCCCGTCACGTTCATTCGCTCTTGGGGCGCGGTCTTTTTTGCGCCCGCGGCAAAAACGCAGGACACGCCGGATCACGGGGATCACGTGCTAGGGTCGGCACCCGACATGGCCCGCAGACGAGGCTGGACGCTGCTGGAGCTGGTCGTCGCGGTGGCCCTGCTGGCGGCCGTGCTCGCCGCGGCGGGCAGCCTCTTCCACACCGCCGCCGCGGTCACCGCCCGCGGGCAGGCCGCCGCCGGTGTGCT
>JBFGEG010000038.1:0-30159 GCA_041580235.1 Phycisphaerales bacterium | reverse complement strand
GTGCGCTGGTGCCGGAGAACGCGTCGGCCCCGAAGAGAACCCGAGTCACGATGCGGCCGGGCGCCCCTCCGAAGATCGAGCATGACTATGTTCCACAAGAGCCGCAGGTCGAGGCCGTTGAGCCGAAGATCTACCTGTCGCACTCCGAGCCATCCCTTATCGACGGGCTCCAGATGCGAAGGGGCGGCTTTCGACGCAGCGTCACCATCAGCGGCGTGGAGTATGAAAACGGCATCTGGGCCCAGCCGAGCCAGGACAAGGGGATCTGCCGCATCAGCTTCCCGTTGAATGGGCGCTACAGCCGTCTGCGGGGCGTGGCCGGGATGAGCGACGATACGAATCGGTTCCCGGTCAACGACGAGCGAAACCCCGCAGGTGTGTTTCGTATCCACGCCGACGGCCAGCTCGTCTGGCGCTCGAACAAGGTGGTGGGGGCAGGATCCGTCGAGGCCGTGGACCTCGACATCACCGACGTCGACACGATCACGCTGAGCTGCGAGTCGAACACCTACTCCTACATGGCCAGGACCGCCTGGGGCGACCTGGAGCTGGTGGAGTAACGCAGGCGACACTCATCCCGTGGAGCCGGCAATCGTCTTTTCGCGTGTCCTGGAGTGTCAGGCGGCGATCGGAAACCGCCGTTTAGCCCTCTGTTCCCGGCAAAAGACGCCGGGAGTCAAGGATCCTGCTCGCGTTCTCCCACCGGGCTGACAGCCATGTGACTTACCATGAGCCGGCCATGGCGTCTCGACTGGTCGAAATACTGTCTGCCGGAAGCCGCGCGGACGACCTGCACCGGGTTCTCGGCGAGCTCGAGTCGGATGTCCTCACCGAGGAGGTCCTCGCCGACGGCCGCGTTCGTCTGAGGGTGCTCGTGGAGGCTGACCAGAGCGGCGGCGTCGTGGACCGGGTCCAACGCGAGTTTGGCTCGACCGAGCAGTTCAGATTGCTCATCCTGCCCGTCGAGGCGGCACTTCCCCGACAAGAAACGTCTGATCGGCCGAGCAACGGAGGGCCGAGGATCGGCATGCGCGGCGTCAGCCGCGCGGAGCTGTACGCGGACGTCGAGGACATGTCCCGGCTCTCGCGTGTCTTCTATGCCACCGTTGTGCTCTCGTCCGTGGTCGCGGCGGTTGGCATGCTCCGCGACAACGTCGCGGTCATCATTGGCGCCATGGTCATTGCGCCGCTCCTTGGCCCCAACGTGGCGCTGGCCTTGGGTACGACATTGGGGGACGGGCCGTTGATCCGGCGCAGCCTTCGCTCGAACCTGATCGGCTTGGCGCTTGCCCTCGTGCTGGCCGTAATCCTCGGCATCGTGCTCACCATCGATCCGGCGATTCGGTCGATCGAAGAACGAACCGTCGTGCACATCAGCGACATCGTGCTGGCCCTGGCCTCGGGCAGTGCCAGCACGCTCGCGCTCACGAGCGGGATTCCCACGGCGCTGGTGGGCGTGATGGTCGCCGTCGCGCTCCTGCCGCCGACCATGGCGCTGGGACTGACGGTCGGCGACGCCCACTGGGACGAAGCCGCCGGGGCGGCCCTGCTGCTGCTGGCGAACGTGATCTGCGTCAACCTCGCCGGTGTCCTGACCTTCCTGGCACAGGGGGTTCGGCCGCTGTCGTGGTGGGAAGCGGCGCGGGCCCGGCGCGCCACCTGGTTGGCGATCGTGATCTGGATCACGCTACTCGTAGTGCTGATCGTGGTCATTGTCGCGGCGGAGAACAGAATGGACGAAGTTGACCGCACCTCGATGTCTCGCCTGGGGTTCTCCTCGCTGCCAGGACCGGGGCTACAATCACCGGCTGCATGAGGGACGTGGTGCCAATGAATCGATCCGCGCGCTGCCTGACAGTCTTTCTCGCGGCGGTGATTGCCGTCGGCAGCATGTCGTACGAGCTGTGCAGCGGGCTCGGCGACGAGGACGGGGATGCCCACGCACTCGGCCATTCACACGGCGACTACACGCATCTTCATCATCATCACCACCACGACGACGCTGATCGCGAAGATCACGACGACGATCACGACGGCTTCGATCATGTCCCCATCGACCTGAAGACGGTCTGGACCGCGCCCCGATCGCGGCAGACCGAGGCGCCTCCGGTCTGGCCGGCGCCGTGCGTCACCCTGGTGATCAGCGGCGGGCAGGCTTCAGAGCGTCGTGAGCTTCCGCCGCCCCGGGCGGGGCCGGATCCGACCCGGCAGCTTCGACAGATCCGATCCATCGTGCTCCTGGTCTAGTCCGCGGTTACTTCACCGCGGCGGAGCCGGTGCGCAGCCGCTGCGCGCGCCGTCCCCGAATTCTCACCCACCAGACCAGCCCGAGGGAGTGGATCGTGTGCGTCATGCACTGAATGAGGGAGTTGTCGTGTCGGGTATCGCGTTCACCGTCGTGATCGGCGGCTGCCAGTCGTACGCGCCGCAGCCGCTCGATCCCGCGGCGCACCGTGATGCATGGTTGGCCCGCACCGCGCAAAGCGAGGAGGTCATGAAGTTCGCGGAGGCACTGCGTGATCAGGGGCTTTTCGTCGAGCAGGCGTTTGATCCCACCGACGGCCTGTCGGTGCATGAGGCGGAGGTCGTTGCGCTCGTCTTCAATCCGGACCTTCGTCTGGCACGGCTTCGCCGGGGCGTCGCCGACGCCAGCGCCGAGCACGCGGGTCTCTGGAGGGACCCGACCTTCAGCGTCGACATTCTCTCCGTGACCGGCAGCGTGCCGGATCCGTGGGTCAACACGTACGGGCTGGGGTTCACGATCCCGATCTCCGGTCGGCTGGGCGCCGAGAAGTCTCTCGCCGACGCCGAGGCCGCGGCTGCACTGGAGCGGGTGGCGCTCGCGGAGTGGCAGACCGTGCAGGACCTGCGGCTCGCCTGGGTGACGTGGTCGGCCGATCAGCTCAGGTCCGAGCTGACCGCGGACCTGGTTGATCGGCTCGACTCGATCGTGTCCTCGACACGCCGGCTCGTCGAGATCGGCGAGCTTCAGCGGACGGAAGCGGCGCTCTTTGCCCTGGAGCAGGCAGCGCGGAGAAACGAGCTGGGGGCCCTTCAGGGAGACATTGAGACGCGCGAGCAGGCCATCCGATCGATCCTCGGGCTGTCACCCGACGCGCCCGTGCAGCTCGAGATGACCATCAGCGCGCCGGAGCTTCCAGACGTGGCCCGGCCGCCTTCGGATCGTCTCATTCGAGCCAACCTCGACCTCGCCGCGCTGAAGGCCGAGTACGAGGTGGCCGAGCAGACACTGCACCGCGAGATCCGCAAGCAATACCCCGACCTGACCGTGGGGCCGCTCTACGAGACGGACCAGGGGCAGTCGCGAATCGGAATCTTCGGCTCGATTCCCATCCCGCTGCTCAACGCCAACAGGCAGGCGATCGCCGAGGCTCGCGCCGAGCGGAATCTCGCGCGCGCGGCCTACGAGACGGAGTTCGAGCGGACCGTCGGGCGACTCGCGCGGACGCGGGCGAGGCACGATGCGGCTCAACGCCAGCGCGAGGACCTCGAGGCCACGCTGGTCCCGCTGGTGGACCGGCAGGTCACCGACGCGCGGCGGCTCCTGGAGCTCGGCGAGGGGCTGGACCACGGCACGGCGCTGGTTCTGCTGGAGAGCCTGGTCCGCGCGTACGAGACAAAGCTGAAGCTGATCGGCGTGCGGCTCTCCGAGGCCCGCGCCGCGATCGACATGCTGGCCCTGCTCGGCCCGGACGAGCCGTTGTCGCCCGCCCCCGACGCCGTGGCCGCCGATTCTGAACAGTCCAACGAGGCAATGCCATGACCAAGGCCGTCCTGCTCGTGCTCCCCCTTTGTGTCCTGGCCGGCTGCGGTCGAGCCGTGGAAGACGCCCCACCGGGTCACCCCCACGACGACGCGTCGAGCGAAGCCGCCGACCGGATCGACATTCCCGCGACGGTTCGCCGCAACATCGGTATCACCTTCGCGACGGTCGAGAGCCGCCGGGTCGCCGACACGCTTCGCGTGCCCGGAAGATTCGAGCTCCAGCCGACCGCGCGGCACGAGTACCGAATCATGCTCGCGGGCCAGGTCGAGCTCCTGGTCTCGCAATACCAGGAGGTCCGGCCGGGGACACACTTGTACCGGTATCGTTCGCCGCAATGGCCCGAGCTGCAGCACGAGATCATTCTGGGCGAGCAGGCGATCGCGTCGGCTCGAGCCGAGATCGATGTGGCTCAGGCCAAGCTGGTCGAGACGCGTCGCCGCCTGGAAACGGTCCGGCAGCGCATCGAGGCGCTCGCCGCCGCGGATTTCCGCGCGGCGGATCTCGAAGCTCAGGCGGCGGAGCTGGACGCGAGCCTTCCCCGGCTCGAAGCGGAGCTGCACAGCGCCCGAACCAGGCTCCTTAACGGCGAGCGGACCTCGGAGCACGCGACGCACCGCGCCGCGGCGGCCATCGGGATGTCCGAGGCAAAGCTGACCGAAACGGTCGCGCACGACGACGGGCAAGTGCCGCGGTATCAGGTGATCGACTGGATCGAGGTCAAGGCCACCGAGCCCGGTGTCGTGGAGTCGCTCGCCGTGACCGACGGCGCGTACGTCGAGCCTCCTTCGCTCGTGCTGTCGACGGTCGATCCCTCGAAGCTCCGCTTTCGCGCGATGGGACTGCAGAGTGACATCAGCCGGTTCACCGCGAACCTTCCCGCCCGGATCGTGCCGCCGCAATCGCCCGGCTTCGACATCGGCGAAGGGGTCGTTGCCGATCTGGCCCTGGGGCTGGAAGCCTACCCCGAACAGCGGACCATCACGCTCATCGCGACCCCGCGCGAGCTGGACCCGTGGATGCGTCCGGGGGTCTCGGCGTTTCTCGAGATCGTCGTCGAGGGAGGCAACGAGCCGGCACTGGCCATTCCGAGGTCCGCGATCGTCAGGGACGGCATCACGCACGTCCTGTTCCGGCGTGATCCGAAGGACCCCGACCGCGCCATCCGCGTGCGCGCCGACCTCGGCGTGGACGACGGACGGTGGGTGGTCGTCAACAGTGGTGTTCGTCTCGGCGACCAGATTGTTCTCGACGGTGCCTACGAGCTTCAGCTCGCCCTGGCGCAGGCGGGCGGTGCGCCCCGCGGCGGGCACATGCATCCCGACGGCACGTTCCATGCCGAACACTGAGCCCGACCGCGGAGGCAGTCCAGACACGTGCTGACCAGACTCATCAGGTTTTCGTTGGATCACTCGGTTCTCGTTGTCGTCTTCGCGGGCGTGCTGCTCGTCTACGCGGGCTCCCAGCTCCCCCGCATGTCGGTGGACGTGTTCCCGGAGCTCAATGCCCCGACGGTGGTGGTCATGACCGAGGCGCCGGGCCTCGCCGCCGATGAGGTCGAGCAGTACGTGACGTTTCCGGTGGAGTCGGCGCTCAACGGCATTCCCGGCGTTCGCCGGCTGCGCAGCTCGAGCGCGATGGGACTGTCCATCGCCTACGTCGAGTTCGACTGGGGCACCGACATCTACCGCGCTCGCCAGCTGGTCTCGGAGCGGCTCGACACCGTCCGGGAGGATCTCCCGCCCGGCACGCACGCGGAGATGACGCCCATCACGTCGATTACGGGGCAGATCATGCTGCTGGCCCTCTCGTCGCCGGACGGGTCGGTCAGCGATCTCGATCTGCGCGCGTACGCCGAGTACGACCTCCGCAACAAGCTGCTGGCCGTCCCCGGCGTGGCCCAGGTGTCGGTCCTTGGCGGGGAGCTGCCGGAGTACCAGGTGCTGGTGGAGCAGGAGCGTTTGCGTCTGTTTGACTTGACCGTCCAGGATGTCGTCGACGCGGCGGGTGAGTCTCACAGCACGTTGAGCGCCGGCTACCTCGCCGACGTCAACGGTCTGGAGCTGCCGATCCGCCAGGCCGGCAAGGTGCGTTCCACCGCCGACATCGCCGGGACCGTCATCAAGTACCACGACGGGGCCCCGGTCACGATCGGGCAGGTGGCGGAGGTCAGGCTGGGGGCGGCGCTGCGCCGCGGCACCGGCGCCGACGGCGGTCGGCCCGCCGTGGTGATGACGGTTCAGAAGGCGCCGGGCACCAACACGCTCGTCATCACGAACGACATTGACAAGGCGCTCGATGCGGCCGAGGTGATCATGCCGGCCGGCATTGAGCTCAACCGGGACGTCTTTCGACAGGCAGACTTCATCGACTTGTCGGTGGACAACATTCTCCACGCGCTGCGCGATGCCGCGATCATCGTGGCCTTACTGCTCTTCGTCTTTCTGCTGAACGTGCGCGCGACGTTGATCACGCTCGTGGCCATTCCTCTGTCGCTGGCGGCGGGCCTGCTCTTTCTCGGCTGGGTGGGCCTGACGGTCAACGTGATGACGCTCGGTGGCTTCGCGATCGCGGTAGGCAGCCTCGTCGACGACGCGATCATCGGAACCGAGAACGCATTCCGTCGCTTGCGTCAGAACGCGATCGTCTCCGAAGGCCGGCGAAAGCCAAAGGAGCAGGTCGTCTTCGAAGCGATCGAGGAGATCCGTCCATCCATCGTGTTCGCCACGGTCATCATCGTGATCGTCTTTCTGCCGTTGTTCTTTCTACACGGCATCGAAGGGCGTTTTTTCCGGCCGCTTGGCATCGCGTTCATCGTCTCCATTCTCGCGTCACTGGTCGTGTCATTGACAGTGACACCCGCCATGTGCCGGCAGCTGCTCGACGGCCGGTCTCTGCGAGAGAGACGCGAGAGCTTCGTGGTGCGCCGGCTCAAGTCGCTGTACGAGCCGTGGCTGCGAGCGGCCATTCAACTGCGCCGGTTCGTGCTCGGCGGTGCCGTCGTGGTCACGGTCCTGAGCCTCTGGCTGGGGAGCACCTTCGGCACGGCCTTTCTGCCCGAGTTCAACGAGGGGACCTTCACGGTGCAGCTGTTCGCCCCGCCAGGGACGTCGCTCACGGCGAGCGATCGGATGGCCGGGGCCGTCGAGCAGCGGATCCTCCAGATCGAAGGCGTCAAGAGCGCGACGCGACTGACCGGCCGCGCCGAGCGGGATGAGCACGCCGAGCCGGTGAGCAACTCGGAAATCGAGGTTACGGCCCTTCCGGGCAGCGACCAGCAGGAGATCCGCGATCGGATCACGCGCATCCTCGAAGAGGTGCCCGGGATCACGAGCAACGTCGGCCAGCCGATCGAGCACCGTCTGAGCCACATTCTCTCCGGCACGCCGGCCGCCATCGCGATCAACGTCTTCGGGGAGGACCTCGCGGTGCTACGGACGATCGCCAGGGAGATCGCGACCGAGCTGAAGGGTCTGCCGGGCACCCGAGACGTGGCCGCCAATCGCGAGGTCATGATCCAGTCGCTTCCGGTGGACTATCGGGCCGGAGACCTGGCGGCGTACGGCCTGACGCCGCAGGCCGCAGGCGAGCAGGTTCGCAACGCCATCTACGGGGTCACCGTCGCCCGGGTCAACGAGGGTGTTCGTCGCTACGACCTCACGGTCCGGTTGGCCGACCACGAACGCGAGAGCGTGCGCGATCTGCGTCGGCTTACGCTCCGCGGCAGAGGCGGAGCGCTGCTGCGGCTCGACGAGGTCGCCGACATCGGGCCGGAGCTGGCGTCGAACATCATCTCGCGGGAGAACGCCCAGCGCAAGGCGGTCATCTCCCTCAACGTCGCCAAGGGTTACAACCTCGGTCACCTCGTTGAGGAGGTTCGTCGGCGGGTCGATCCGATCGTTCAGCGGTACGCGTACACGGTCCAGTACGGAGGCCAGTTCGAGGCCCAGCAGTCAGCGAGCCGCACGATTCTCATCTTCACGAGTTTCGTGATTCTGCTCATGGTCCTGCTGGCCTACCTCGCCGTCGACTCGATGCGTGTGGCACTGCTCGTCCTGGTCAACCTGCCGCTGGCCCTGATCGGCGGCATCGTCGCCATCTACGTGACCGAGTCCGAGAACATCGTGCTCAATACGCTGGCCCTGTTCGGTCTCGGCGGACGGTACACGGCGCCGGTCATTTCGATCGCGAGTCTCGTCGGCTTTATCACGCTGTTCGGGATCGCGGTGCGCAACGGCATCCTTCTGGTCAACCACTACCGTCACCTCATGGAGGTCGAGGACCGGTCGGTCTACGATGCCGTTGTTCAGGGATCGCTGGAGCGTCTGGTGCCGATCCTGATGACGGCGCTCACCGCCGCCCTGGCCGTCATCCCGATCATCATCGCCGGGGACAGGCCGGGCAACGAGCTGCTCGCGCCGCTCTCGGTGGTGATCCTCGGCGGGTTGCTGAGCTCCACGTTCCTGAACCTGATCGTGGTGCCGGCCGGATACGCGGCGATCTATCACGTGCGGGGCGGCGACATGCGCGAGACGGAACTTCGAACGAGAGAAGGGAACAACGAGTCCACGGAGGAAACTGAGTCATGAGATACACGCTCACACTGCTCGCGGCCGTTATCATCGCGTCGGGATGCGACCGATCGGGCGACGTCCACCAGGAGCCCGCCGGTACGCACACTCATGCCGACGGCACCACGCACGCGGATCACGCCGAGAGCGTTCCGGTCGCCGACGCCCACGGTCACGACGAGACCCCGATCGGCACTGTGACGATTGACGGCATGGAGGTGCACGGCAGCCAGGGCCACGGGTTCGTGGAGCCCGGCAAGCTCAGTCACCTCGTCATCAAGCTCCCGTACAACGACGGCGGCGCCACCATCGTGCGGGCGTGGATCGGGACGGCGGATCGACAGCAATACCTGGTCGGGATGGGCGACTACGCGCCTTCCCACGACGACTTCGACATCCACGCCGAGGCGCCGGACCCGCTGCCGCCGGACGCCCGCTGGTGGATCGAGATCGAGAAGCCCGACGGCGTCAAGGCCGTGGGTTCCCTGCCGATCCTGGTGAGCGGACCCTGAGCGGCGCTCCGAGCCCGGCTAGTCGTTGCGGGCTTCGGTGAGCGTGGGCTCGTGCCGGGCCGCAGGCGGCGCCGCCCCGGCCTCGGAGCCGACGACTCGAACCTCCACCGGTCGCGACGTCTTGAGGTTGATGTCCCGCTGCGGGAAGACGATCTCGATGCCCGCTTCCTTGAACGCGTCGTCGATGGCTTCGTGCAGCTGGTCGGTGACCTTCATGCGGTTGTTCAGGTCGCCCACGAACGCCCGCAGCTCCAGGTTGAGCGCGCTGTCCCCGAAGCCCAGGAAGAGTGCCCCGGGCGCCGGGTCGTCGAGCACGAGCTCGTTGGCCCTGGCCACCTCGAGCAGCAGCCGTCGAGCGCGCGAGACGTCCGCGCCGTAGGCGATGCCGACGGGTACCCGGATCCGCGTCATCGCGTTCGACAGCGTCGAGTTGATGAACTCGTTGGTGATGAACCGCTTGTTGGGCACGATCAGCTCGCGGCGGTCGAAGTCGACGATCGTCGTGGCCCGGATGCGAATCCTCGAGACCATGCCGCTCACGTCGCCGACGGTGACGATGTCGCCCACCCGAAAGGGCCGCTCAAAAAGAATGATGATGCCGGATACGAAGTTGGCGACGATCTCCTGGAGGCCGAAGCCAAGACCCACGGTCAGGGCCGCCAGCAGCCACTGCACGCTGGACCAGTTCATGCCCAGACCGTTGACGGCCAGCACCAGTCCCACGCCGACGATGATGTAGCGGCAGATGGTCGTGAAGGCGTACCGCGCGCCGGCGTCCATCGGCAGACGCTTGAGCAGCGTGATCTCGAGCGCTCCCGGGAGATTCCTGGACGCCAGAAACGTGATGATGATGATCAGGATGGTCAGCCCCACGTTGGCCAGGGTCACCGGCACCTGCTGCTCGGTGCCGTCCACCGTTGCCGTCTGATACCACAGCTCCACCGACTTGAGCACGTTGAGCGCCGGAAGCACGTCGGCCCACAGCAACCAGCCCACGATCACGGCGGTAAAGGCGACGAGCGTCCGGATGAGACGCCGCGTATCCGCGCCGATGTCCTCCAGCCGAACCTCCTGCTCCGGGATGCTGATCGATTCGAAGTCGTCGGCCGCCGACGCGCTTTGCTGCTGTCCTGACTCACGCCGCTCACGCTCGGCCAATCGCCGCTGCACCGCCTCCTCGTAGGCGAGGCGTCGCTGCGTGACGTGCACCCAACGCATCAGGAACGCGTGGGCGACCAGCAGCCCCAGAAGGAGCCACACCGTCGACTCCAGCCGCCACTGAAGCTGGAGGGCCGTGTAGTAGTAGCCCAGGCCCGCGAGTATCGCGAGACTCAAGGGGATCGCCACCACGACGGGGTACCAGCCGTACCGCAGACGGGCGATCCAGCCTTCCGGCCGCCGGCGAACGATCACGTTCATGAACGCACCGCCCGGTCGCAGGATCCAGAGAGTGAACGCCGCGAAAAAGACCATGTAGGCCATGAAGGCCATGCGTCCCACCGAGCCGCGGTGCTCGGGCACGGCCACCGTCTCGTTGGCGAACACGATCAGCGTCAGCGGCACGACCGCCGTCATCAGCCACAGAAGGTGAAAGCGCAGCTCGCGTCGGACCGCCTCGTTCCATTTGAAATGAGCCGTCGCCGGGCCGTTGGGCGCGAACAAAGCGCGGGCAAAGCCGAGGGTCGCCCAAACGACGGCCGCACCCATGAGCCCTCCGCCCAGGGCCTGCGTGAAGCTCGCCGGCTCACCGGCGCCGTGCATCTGCCAGCCGACGAACCCGACCAGCGCCGGCCACGTCGCCGCCCGCAGCACCGTCGCCCCCAGGGCGCGAAGCGTCAAGACGATCGAGTCACTCTGCACGCGTCCGACCTTCGAGGCATCGCTCTTGAGCCAGCGACGCGCGCGGCTTCTGAGCCAGACCAGCACGGCCATGAGCACCGCGGCGAGGCCCCACAGCACCGGTGATTCGCGCAGCGCCCGCAACGTGTCGCCGAGGACCCGGCTCCAGGGGGAGGGCCGCCCGGCCAGTCCCGCCGACTGCGCCGCCTGGGAGAGCGTCGCCGTGTCCAGCGGCTCGGCCGAGCGGATCCACAGCAGGTGCTCGTCGATGAAATCCCCGTAGCCCTGAGCCAGATCCACCAGCTCGCGCTCGGCGTTGTCCAGCGCCCCCAACCGCTTCAAGTATCTGTTGTAGTCGGTCTCCAGGTCGCGCATCAACCCCATCTGGTCGGCCAGAAGCGTCTCGGCGAAGCTCCTCGCCTCCGCTCGGACGTTGTCGGGCAGCGGCGGCTCGAGTGTTTCCAGCCGCGTCATGACCTCCGTCTCGAGGTCGGTCAACGCTCGCCGGCGGGCATCGACGTCCAGCTTGGCGCCGACGATGACGCTCATCTCGTCGGCCCGCTTCCGTGCCGCCCGCCGGTACTTGCTGAGGTTCGGCAGAAGCTGCCGCTGCTGTCGAAGGGCCAGACCGATGGTCTCGTTGAGACCGCCGACATCCACCCGCTGCCGGGCGCTCTCGAAGTCGGTGTCGATCTCCTTGGCCCGCTCCTGCGCCCGTTCCAGCTTCGCTGTCAGGCTCTGTTCCGCCTCCCGGAGCGTCTTGAGCCGCTCGGCCAGCTCGGTGTTCATCCGCGCCAGCTCACGGACGGGCTCGGGCATGTCCTCCACCCGGGCCTCGGCCCGCTCGGCCTCGGCAACGACGCGCTTCGCCTCCTGCTCGCGCCGCTTCTGGGCAAGCTCCAGCCATGCGCGGCCGGTGGCGTCGAGACGGGCGACCTCACGCGCGGCCAGGTCGCGCTCGGCCGTGAGTATCGATTGCCGGATGTCGAATGTGGCCAGCTCCTGCGCGCCGGCGGCGATCTCGGTCTGCCGCAGGCGTCGGCGCGCCTCGAGGGCCGCCCGTCGAGCCTGGGTCACGGCCGCGGGCTCGTTGGGCGGCGGGGCGGCCGCGAGGCTCCGCTCGATCTCCTCCAGCCGTCCGCGGGCGTCGGTCGTCTGCTTCTCGATCGCGTCAGGCCGTGCGAGGTGCTGCGCGAGGCGGCTCTCGATCTTCTCGAGGCTCGCCTTGGCGGTGGCGAGATCGGTCTCCTGCGTGCGGACGCTCTGCTCCACCTGCTCCAGCGTCATGGAGGCCGCGGCCGGGGCGACGTCGGGGGGCTCTTCGGCGGGCACCGACAACTGCTGCCTCAGCGTCTGGAGCCGGGCCGGGCCCGCTTCGGCCTGGGCCGTGTAGGTGGCGGCCTGGGCAAGCAGCGTCTCGGCCTGCTCGGCGGCGCTGACGGCCTGCCCGTAGAGCTCCACGACCTTGGCCTTGGTCTCCTCGTCGAGGTCGGCCGTCTTCGCCGCTTCGAGACGCTTCTTGAGATCCTCGACCGAGGCGGCCTCCGTGATCGCCGCCGGGGCGGGGGTCTCGGGGGCCGCCGCTTCGCCCGGCGGGGTCTCGGGCGTCGCGGGGGGCGCCGGCGGGGTGCTCTCGGGCGGCTCGACCTGCCACGCCGCGGCAATCGCCACCGGCAGCAGAAGGCTCGAAAGGGCGAGTGTCACAAGACGTGGGCGGCGAGCGATCATTGTGCTCAATCTCCGGTGGAATGTGACTGATCATAGGAACAGCGGTCCGTGGCCTCGGTTTCTCCGGGAGGGTACCGGGGAGCGGGCTGGGCTGGAACTCTCCACGGACGCCCCGCGTAGAATGGAGCCGTGCCCAGGGTGCTCAACGCCATCCGATCTCGTCTGCTCGTGCCGCTGCTCGTGTTGGGTCTGGTGGCCCCGACCCTTCCGGTGGTCGGTGATTGCTGCCGCCTGAATCCGGCCGTTTCGGCGGCCGAGACGGCCGACACGTGCTGCCCGAGCCAGCAGGAACAGCCCGAGGACTGCGACTGCTGCCCCAGCGGCTGTGACTGCACGCGGTGCGGCTGCTCCGCGACGACGCCCGTCATCCTGCGGGTCGTGTCGGCGCTGACCGCGCATGGGCGGCCGGCCGGGGCCGCTGCCGACCTCGATTCGGTGCTCTCGCCCCAGGACGGGGCGGGCGAGCTGCTGCAGCCACCCAAAGCCTGACGTGCGCTTTCGAGGGAGCACTGCGCGCGGACCGCGCGTCGGTGCCGATGTCACCGCGCCTTCAGGAGACCACGAACCATGACAATCCAACACGGGCCGGCGTCTGACGCCGGCTCGATCCAGAGCCGTCGCCGGCGCTGGCCGCTGCACGTCATCGTGCCCCTCATCGTCGCCGTCACCCTCGGCGCGGTCGTGCTGGCCTCGGCTCGACGCGTGCTGCAGCCGACGGCTCCGGTCGACGTGCGGCCGGTGCTGTTTGCCCAGGCCGAGGCGGACGCCGGCGGCGGGCCCGGCGGCGCGACCGTGCAGGCCCCGGGCTGGCTGGAGGCCGATCCTTTCTACACGGCGTGCACGGCGCTGACCGACGGCGTCGTCGAGCAGATGCTCGCGCTGGCCGGGGAGTCGGTCGAGGCGGGGCAGGTGGTGGCGCGTCTGGTGTCCGAGGACGCCGAGCTGGCCCTGGCCAGCGCCGAGGCGGACCTGGCCACGGCGGAAGCCGAGCTTGCCGTCGCCGAGGCCGAGGTTCGGGCCGCCCGCACCGACTGGCAGAACCCCATCGAGCGGCAGTGGGCGGTGAGCGTCTGGCGAGCCGCCCTGGCGGAGACCGAGGCGGAGCTCGCCCAGCTGCCGGCCCTCATCGACGTTGACCAGGCCAAACTCGAGCGTTTGACCGAGGAGCTCTCGCGGGCGCGACGGGCCCTGGAGCGCGGCGGCGCGACGGACATCGAGGTGATCATCCTCGACAAGCAGGCCGCCGCCCAGGCCGCCACCGTCGAGGCCATCCGGCGTCGCGAGGCCATCCTGATCGCCCGACGCGACCGGCTCGCGGCCGAGGTCGTGGCCGCCGCACGCAACGCCGAGCTGCGGGTGGATGAGCGTCGCGCGGTGGACATCGCCGAGGCCGCGCGGCAGCGCGCCGAGGCGGGTGTGATGCGGGCCCGGACGCGGCGCGACGAGGCGCGGCTGCGTCTCGATCGCATGACGATCCGGGCGCCCATCAGCGGCCACGTGCAACGTCGGCTCAAGTTGCCCGGCGACAAGATCATGCTCGCCACGGACGAGCCGCACTCGGCTCACCTGCTGCACCTGTACGACCCCAAGCGTCTCCAGGTGAGGGTGGACGTGCCGCTGGCCGACGCTGCGGGGATCGCCGTGGGTCAGGCGTGCGAGGTCGTCGTGGAGATCCTGCCCGACGTGACGTTCGCCGGTGAGGTCACACGCATCACCCATGAGGCGGATCTTCAGAAGAACACCCTCCAGGTCAAGGTCCGGGTCGTCGACCCCTCCCCGCTGCTCAAGCCGGAGATGCTGACCCGCGTGCGGTTCCTCTCTCGTACGGGTGCGAGGCCCAAGGGGGCGGCGCTGCTGGTTCCCACGGACTGCCTGACGCTCGACGCGCAGACGGACGCCGCGCAGGTCTGGGCGATCCGCGATCGCAACGGTCGCCGCGGCCGCTGCGTGCCCGTGCCGGTCACCGTCGTCGAGACGTCCGGCGGCTGGGCCACGGTCCGCGGCGGGCTCGTCGAGGGCGATCTCGTTGCGATCGCCAGCGACGTCCTGCGTGCGGGCCGTTCGGTTCGCATGCGGTCGGCCGCCGAGACAGCGCGGGGTGCCTCGTGATCGTGTGCCGCGACCTCTGCCGCGAGTACCGCCGCGGGGACAACGTCATCCGGCCGCTCGACGGGATCGATCTCGAGGTGGGCCGCGGCGAGTTTCTCGCCCTGACGGGCCCCAGCGGCAGCGGAAAGACGACGCTGCTGAACCTGATTGCGGGCATCGATTCGCCCACGAGGGGCTCGATCGTCATCGACGGCGTGGCCATCAATCAGCTGAGCCGCAATCGGCTGGCCGCGTGGCGATCGACGCACGTCGGCTACGTTTTTCAGCTGTACAACCTCGTGCCCGTGCTCACGGCCTTCGAGAATGTCGAGCTTCCCCTGCTGCTGCAGAAGGGCTCGCGTCGGGAGCGCCGCCGCCGCGTGTCCGAAGCGCTGAGCCTCGTGGGCATCGCCGATCGGCACGATCACTTCCCGCGGCAGCTGTCCGGCGGGCAGGAGCAGCGGGTGGCGATCGCCCGGGCCATCGTGACCGATCCGACGATCATCGTCGCCGACGAGCCGACCGGGGACCTCGACAAGTCGTCGGCCGAGGAGGTCATGCGGCTCCTGACGCGGCTCAACGAGGAGCTTGGAAAGACGATCATCCTCGTCACGCACGACCCGGCCACGGCGGCGTTTGCCCGCCGAGCCGTTCACCTCGACAAGGGGCGTTTCGTGTCCGACGGCCGACCGCTCGCGGAGACATCGACATGAGCATCGGGCGTTTCGGTCCGCTGGTCTTGAAGCAGGTCGTGCGGCACCGCGTGCGCACGGTGCTCACCGTGTCCGGCATCGCCATCGCGATGTTCCTGTTCACGACCGTGCAGGCGATGCAGCGCGGCGTGACGTACGCCACCCAGGCCGCGGCCGGAGACACGACGCTGGTCGTCTATCGCAAGGATCGATTCTGCCCCGCCACCAGCAGGCTGCCGCAGGACTACCAGACGCGGATCGAGCGTATCGACGGTGTCGTCTCGGCGATGCCGGTCAAGGTCGTGGTCTCCAACTGCCGCACGAGCCTCGATGTCGTGACGTTCCGCGGAGTTCCGAAGGAGACGTTCCTGGCCCAACGGGAGGGCGTCATCCGGATCACGGACGGCTCGCTGGAGGACTGGACCCGCCGCACGGACGCAGCGCTGATCGGCAAGACCCTGGCCCACCGCCGCGGGCTGAGGCCGGGCATGATGTTCGACGCCGCGGGAATCACGGCGTACATCGCGGCCGTCATGGATTCCGACGAGCCACAGGATCAGAACGTGGCCTACACGTCGCTTGAGTTCGTGCAGCTGGCCGGCAGCGGCCGGCTGGGTGTCGTCACCCAGTTCAACCTGCGGGTGTCCGATCCCCAGCTGCTGGAGACGGTGGCCGGCCGCATCGACGAGCTGTTCGCGACCGCCCAGGAGCCGACCGCGACGTTCACCGAAAAGGCTTTCGTCGGTCGCGTCGCCGGCGACGCGATCGAGCTGGTGGGGTTCGCGCGGTGGCTGGGGCTCGGCTGCCTGGCCGCGGTGCTGGCCCTGATCGCCAACGCCATCGTTCTGAGCGTGCAGGGGCGCATCGCCGAGCACGCCGTCCTGCAGACGCTGGGCTACCCGGCTGCGCTGGTCGCGGGCCTGATCGTCGCCGAGGGCGTGGTGCTGGCGCTGATCGGCGGGGTCGTGGGGGCGGCGGGGGCGGTGGTGCTCGCCGCGGTGGGCAGCTTCGCCCTGTCGGTCGAGGGGCAGTCCATCCCCATCACGGCGGGGGTGGGGCTGCTGGTGACGGGTGTGCTCGTGTGTGCCGCCCTGGGCGTGGCGGCCGGACTTGTGCCGGCCGTGCAGGCGTCGCGCCGCCAGATCGCGGCGTGCTTCCGGGCCGTGTGAAGGAATCGTGACGTGAGACAGCTTCCCTTCGAGTACGCCTTCCGCAATCTCGGTCGCAGTCACGTGCGTCTGGCGGCGTCGTTGCTGGGGTCGGCGCTGGTGGTGCTGCTCGTGCTGGCGGCAGCGGGGTTTGTGCGGGGTATGCAGCTCACGTTGACCCAGCCGGACACCCTCTACGAGAACGTCATTATTCTGGGCGCCGGCAGCGAGGAGGCGCTGGAGCGCTCCCAGATCGACGCCGGCGTGGCGGGGATCGCCGCCGCGTCGATTGCCGGGCTCCGCACGGAGGCGGGCGTTGCTTTCGTCTCGCCCGAGGTCAACATGGCCCTGCCGGTGCGGGAGGCGGCCGGTGCCGTCGAGGAGCTGCAGGCGGTGCTGCGCGGGGTGCGGCCCGTGGCGCTGCTCGTCCATCCCGAGGTCGAGATCGTGGAGGGCCGCCCGCCCCGGGCCGGGGCCGAGGAGATCATGGTCGGGTCACTGGCCGCCACCCGGCTGGGACTGCGTGACGAACGTCTCGCCGTCGGCAAGACGCTGCACTTCGATCACCGTGACTGGACGATCGTGGGGCGGTTCCGGGCCGCCGGCACGGTGATGGACGCGGAGATCTGGATCGCACTGACCGACCTTCAGATCGCGACCAAACGCGAGAGCTCGCTGTCGGGGGTGGTGGTCACGCTCGACCAGGCGACCTTCACCGACGTGGACCTGTTCGCCAAGAGCCGGCTCGACCTGGAGGTCATCGCCATGCGCGAGCGCGACTACTACAGCTCGATCGCCGAGTTCTACAGGCCGATCCGGGTCATGATCATCTTCACCGCGGTGCTGATCGGCGTCGGGGGGCTGCTGGGCGGCCTCAACACGATGTACGCCGCGTTCGCGGCCCGGGTCCGCGAGGTGGGCATGCTCCAGGCTCTCGGCTACACGCGGGCCGCGATCGTGCTGAACCTCAGCGAGGAGTCCGTCTTCACCGCGGCCTGCGGCGCCATCATCGGTGCTGTGGTGGGCCTGGCCCTGCTCGACGGGCTGGCCGTTCGATTCTCGATGGGGGCATTTGAGATTACCCTGGACGCTCCCGTTATGCTGGCGGGACTCGCGGGCGGTCTGCTCGTCGGGCTTGTCGGCGCCGTCCCTCCGGCGGCCCGCTGCCTGCGGCTGCCGATCGTCGACGCACTCAAAGCGCACTGACCAAAGGAACAACCATCATGTCCATGCGACTGATCGTCTTCACGCTGCTCGTTGGGGCCGCCTTTGCCGGCTGCAGCGGGTCATCGACGCCCGCCGAGCGTGACGCCGCGCCGGTGAGCTGGCTTGCCGCCGAGATGCCCGCCGGGGCGATCCCCGTGGCCGAGGCCAAGCAAACGGCCCGCGAGGGCCAGCAGATCGTGGTTCGCGGACGCATCGGCGGGCGTGGCGACCCGATGAGCAAGGACGTCGCCGTCTTCGTCATGATGGATCCGGCTCTGCCCAGCTGCCGCGACCGCGGCGATGGTTGCGCCAAGCCCTGGGACTACTGCTGCGAGACGCCCGACACGATTACGACCAACAGCGCTACCGTGCAGATCGTCGGCGACGGCGATGCGGCCGTGCCCGTGGACCTGGCCGATCACGGGTTTGCGCCGCTGGACGAGGTCGTTGTCGTGGGCACCGTGGCTCCGCGCCCAACCGAGGCGGTGCTCATCATCCGCGCCGATAAGATCCATCGCGTGCAGGGGTGACGCGACCGAGAATCGAGTCTGGTCCTGCATAGCCACGATCGCGGGTTATCGGTGACGCGGAGGCCGCGGACCACGTCCGGCGGCCCGTCCCGTCGGCAAGTGCGTGTTCGATCGTGCCGATGACCTGCCTGGAGGATGCGCCCGCCGCGCGGCGGGATGGTTATCGGCGGACCATGGCCTGTGCTACGGGGGAAGGTCTCTTGCCCAAGCGCGATGCGCGAACCGCGATCAGCCGGGAGCTGTGGGGGGTCGCTGCGCAGGCTCGACGCCGTTGGGGGTCGCATCATCCACCGGCTCGACGCTCCGGCATCCTGGCGATGATCTAGCCCATGCGCATCCACCACCACGTCTCGATCATCCTCTTCGTCGCCATTGCCGGGGCGATCGGTCTCGCCGTCACCGTCGGACTCCTGCTGGGCGGTATGGAACGCGCCGCGCGCGCGGCGGGCAAGGCGGCCGAGCAGTACCGGCAGGTCGAGACCGTGCTCGTGACCGGACGCGAGCTCCAGGAGACGGTCGATGCGCTCTCCCCCGACTCGACGGAAGAATCCTTCCGTGTCCTGGATCGGGAGTTCCAGCGGTCCGTCGTAGACCTGGCCAAGCTCCACCACAGCACCCTGCTTGCTGATGCGGCGCCGGTCGAGGACGCCCAGCTCGCCCTGGAGACCATGGTGCACCAGGCCGGCCGGCTCGCGCGCCGCCGCGTGTCGGGTCTTCTTCAGCCCGCCGACCTCGAGCAGTTCCGTGACGGCGTCGCGGTGTACATGAAGCGGCTGGGCAAGGTCGAACGGGCCGCGGCCGGCACAGCGGCCGAGCGTGACCAGAGTCTCGCCCAGGCCCGGAAGCTCATCATGATCGTCATCGGCGTCATCTGCATCCTCTATCTGGCGGTGATCGAGCGGGTCCGCCACTGGACGACGCGGCGGCTCATCCATCCTGTCCAGACGCTGGCCAACGCGGCCATCGCCGCCATGGACGAGGAGGGCGCGTTCGCAGGCCTGGAGCAGGGCAGCACCGAGGAGCTCAACACGCTCGCCCGCGTGCTTGCATCCTTCGTCGACACCCTCAAGGCCCGTGTTCGCGATCGCACGGCTGAGGTCGAGCAGCAGAAGGAGCACCTGGAGCGCGAGGTTGCGGTGCGGCGGCGGGCCGAGGATCAGCTGCGGCACGCGGCCTTCCACGACAAGCTCACCGGTCTGTGCAACCGCGACCTGCTGCTGGACCGGCTCGAGCGATGCATGGAGCGGGCCCGCCGAAGCGACGACTACCACTTCGCGGTGCTCTTTCTCGACATCGACCGGTTCAAGGAGGTCAACGACAGCCTGGGCCACTTCTTCGGCGATCAGCTGCTGGTGGCCATCGCCGAGCGGCTGCAGAACTGCTTGCGGGGCACGGACAGCCTTTCCCGCGTGGAGAGCAACACGGTGGCCCGCATCGGCGGCGACGAGTTCGTCGTGCTGCTTGACGGCATCAAGGATCGCGAGGACGCCAGCCAGGTCGCCGAGCGGGTGCAGGAAGTGCTCGCCGAGCCGTTTCGCCTTCAGGGTCACGAGGTCTTCACCACCGCCAGCATCGGCATCGCCTTCAATGAGCTGGAGTGCGAGAAGGCCGACCATCTCCTGCGTGACGCCGACACCGCGATGTATTACGCCAAGGCCGCGGGCAAGGCGCGTCACGAGGTCTTCAACAAGAAGATGCACGACGAGGCCATGTCACGCCTCCAGCTGCACAACGATCTCAAGCGGGCGGTGGAGCACCAGGAGTTCGACGTCTGCTACCAGCCCATCATCTGCCTCAAGACGGGGCGTCTCAGCGGGTTCGAGGTGCTCGCGCGTTGGGACCATCCCGAGCGCGGTGCGATCGATCCCATCGACTTCATCTCCCGTGCCGAGGAGACCGGCGTCATCGTGCTCATCGGCCAGTGGGTGCTCGAGCGGGCGTGCAAGCAGCTCCGCAAATGGCGCAAGAGCGGCATCGGGCAGGACCTGGCGCTGAGCGTCAACGTCTCCAAACGCCAGGTGGCGCATCCCGGCTTCGTCGAAGAGGTTCGGACCATCCTCCGCAAGCACAAGATTGACGGCTCGAGCCTGAAGCTGGAGATCACCGAGAGCGTGATCATGGAGAACCCCGACTCCATCACCGAGGTGCTCGCGCGGCTCAAGAAGCTCGGCTGCCAGATTCACATGGATGACTTCGGCACGGGCTACTCATCGTTGAGCTATCTGCACCGCTTCCCGCTCGATGTGCTCAAGATCGACCGTGCCTTCATGGCGACGATGAGCGCCGACAGCGACTACGCGGACGTCGTCGCCACGGTGGTGGCGCTGGCCCACACGCTCAACATGCAGGTCACCGTCGAGGGCGTGGAGTCCGAAGAGCAGCTCGTGCAGCTGCTCGCCCTGAACTGCGACTTCGTCCAGGGATTCTACTTCTCGGAGGCCGTCGTTGCCGACGAGGCGCGCCGGCTCATCGAGGTCGAGCCGACCTGGCTCAAGCACGCCGCGTGATCTGGTCAGACAGGACCTAGCTCAGGATCTTCGCCTTGCGGTAGTCGCGGCCCAGGATCGGCCTGGCCGGGGCCCCCATCCAGTCCTCGATGATGGCCGCGTAGATGCTCCGAAAGTCGACGTTGAAGACCAGGTCGCCCTGGTCCAGCTGCGTCAGCGAGGGGTGATCGCCCAGCAGCCCGGGACGGACCATGTCGCCCACCAGGTACAGGGGCGCCGCGGTGCCGTGGTCGGTTCCGCCCGACGCGTTCTGGCTCACCCGCCGCCCGAACTCCGAGAAGACCATGGTCAGGACACGCCCGCTGGAGGCCTGTGCCTTGAGGTCACGGTAGAAGGCGTTGAGGGCGTCGCCCGCCTGCCGCAGCAGGTTCGAATGCCGCCCGAACTGGTTGGCGTGCGTGTCGAACCCGCTCATGGAGACGTAGTAGACGCGGGTGGCCATCTCGTCGCGGATCATGGCGGCCACGATGCGCAATTGCTCGGCCAGGTTCCCCCGAGGGTACTCCACGAGCGCCGGCTTGGCGACCGCGGCTCGAATGCGGTCCGACGAGACCTGGGCGTCGAGGGCCGTGCGCATGAGAAAGCCCAGCTGGCTGTCGGGGTTGACTGACGGCAGCGTGCCGCTGCGGTTGATCGCCTGGTAGGGGGCTTCCAGGGCGGGGTGCAGATCCTCGCCCATCCAGCGGAACAGCTCGGCCGTCTCGAACGTGACGGGCTTCTGGACGGCGCCCTGCATGGCCAGCGGCGCTTTTCGGCCGATGGCGACCGCGCCTTCCGGCAGCGGGGTGCCGGCGCACGTGTTGTCGAAGTAGCGGCCGATCCACCCGTAGCCCTTGGCCTCGGTGTCGGCGGTGTGCCAGATGTCCATTGACGTGAAGTGCGATCGATTGGGGTTGGGGTAGCCCACGCCCTGGACGATACCGGCGACACCCTCGTCCATGAGCGTCTTGAATCCGCGGAAGTCCGGGTGGAGGCCGATGCCCTGGCGATCGTCAAGCGGCAGCGCGGCCGGCCGCTGCTGCGTGCCCCGGCCCGGAGCGGGGACGGCCAGGTCGGGCCGGGCGTCGTAGTACGCGCCGGCCCCGTAGGGCACCACGGTGTTGAGCCCGTCATTGCCGCCGCCGAGCTGGATCACGACCAGGATCCGGTCGTCGGGCACACCGGGCTGGCTGGACAGAGCCGGGCTCTGCATCATGCCGAGCGCCGATCGCTGGATGAACAGCGGCGCCGTCGCGGCCAGGGAGGCCAGCGTCAGTCCGCGTTCGAGGAAGAGCCGTCGGGTGTAGGTGGGATCATGATCAGACATGGCAGTGGAATCTCACGTGTCTCGGACTCATCAGCACAACTGGTACTCGGGCATGGCGGTGATCAGCGAGAGCAGGGCGATCAGCATCGGGTTGTCCAGCCGCCCGCCGCGTGACTCGACAAAGGCCACGAGACTGTCGACGCGTTGCGGGTGCGGCTCGCCGGCCAGGTTGATACGCAGCAGGTAGCTCACGGCATCCTGCACGCTCACCGCACCGTTGGGCTCGCGGAGGTGCTCCAGCAGGTGGGTCGCGTCGTAGCGGGTGCCGTCGTCCTGCCACGGGTACCGGTCGGGGCGTCGTCCCGTGAGCAGGTACACGATCGCGTTCTGGCGGACGAACAGCGTCGACGTGTTGATCCACGTCCGGCCGCCCGCCCAGCCCTTGACCGATGGCGGGTAGAAGATGTTCTGGCCCATGAGGTCGGCGGCGCTGGCCAGCGCGCTGAGCTGCCGTGTCGGCGTGTGGAGCGACCGGACCGCCTGCACGATGAGCTGAACGGGGCTCTTGACCTGCGAGGCGACGTTGGATGGATCGTAGAAATGCTCGGACATGAACAGTGCCTTGAGCACCGGCCGCAGCGCATACTTGTTTCGGCGGAGCTGCGTCGCCATGTCCATGATGAACTGCTGACGATCCCGGTCTGGGTCGCCGGGCCTGTCGTTGACGAAGTACCGGTAGAGTTTCAGGCAGATGAACTCGCTGCACGCGCGGCGGCTGAAGATGATCTCCACGAAGTCGTCGCCGTCCCACTTGCCGGACTCCCCCATGATCCGCTTGGGGCCGTCGTCGTGCAGACGCCGGTACTGCCGTGACTTCCGGTCGATGAACGAGTCATCACGATAGGTGTATCCGGTGAGGGCCCGCGCCCCCTCCTTGATGTCGTCCTCGCTGTAGCCGTGCCCCTCACCGAGCGTGAACAGCTCCATGAGCTCGCGGGCCAGGTTCTCGTTGGGCTCCTGCTTGCGGTTCTGATCGTTGTTCAGGTAGCGCAGCATGGCCGGATCGCGGATGACGGCGTGGGTCAGGCCCTTGAAATTGCCCACCGCGTAGACGCGGAACAGCTGGTTCTGCATGAACATGTGGTAGCTGTCCTCGATCGCGCGGTAGTTCGTGGCGAAGTGCCCGTGCCAGAAGAGGGTCATCTTCTCCTCCAGCGGCCGGGGCGACTCGATGAGACGAGTCATCCACCAGCGCTGGATCTCGATCATCTGACGCCGATCGGCGCGCTGGCGCTCCTGGCGGCGCCGGCGGAACTCGCTGAGCGTGGCTTCGTCCCGGTCGCGTCGGGCCTGGCGGAGGACATCGCGCTGGTCGCGCGACATCGGGCTCATGATGTCGCCGTCGAACAGGTCCGCCCGCACCGGCTCCGCCTCGATGCCGCCGTAGTCGACGATGTACTCGACCGCGCCCTGCAGGCCCATGCCGGCCAGGCCCCGCACCTGGGCGGGCGTCCCCCCGAAACCGGCCCGGTTCAGGAGGTGCTGAGCCTTCCAGTAATCGAAGTCGTCCGGGTTGAGCGGCTGAAGCGATGACATGGCCGTTGCCCGCCCCCGGGCATTCTACGGGAGTCCGTGGCCCTTCATCCCCGCCGATGGCGAATGGCTACCGGCTCAAGGCACGCTTGAGCCTCAGTGCATTGCCGATCACCGTCAGGTCGCTCAGGCCCATCGCGGCCGCCGCCATCAGGGGCCCCGAGGCGCCCAGCAGGCCCAGGGCCGCCACGGGGATCGCCACCGCGTTGTAGAAAAAAGCGAAGAACAGGTTCTGCTTGATGGTGGCGAGGGTGCTGCGGGCGATGTGAATCGTCTCCGGCACCGCCAGCACGTGACGTCCGGGGATGACCACGTCGGCGGACTCGATGGCGATGTTGGTGCCGGAGGCCATCGCGATGCCGAGGTCCGCGGCCACCAGGGCCGCCGCATCGTTGATGCCGTCGCCGACCATGACGGTCCCGTCACCGAGCTCGGTGACGAACTCGGTCTTGGATTCAGGGGTGGCCTCGGCCACGACCCGGTCCGCGTCCAGCCCGAGCCGGCGCCCGACCGCGTTGGCGACGTCACGCCGGTCGCCCGAGAGCATGCTCACCACGAGACCCATCTCGCGGAGACGCGTGACCGCGGTCGCGGCGTCCTCGCGGAGCGTGTCGGTGACGGTCAGGGTTCCCGTCTCGACGCCGTCGACCAGGACGAGGCAGGTGGCCGCGCTGGTCTCGTCACGCCCGATCTCCACCGATCGCCCGTTGACCGTGCCCCGCACACCGCGTCCCGGAACGGCCTCGAAGCCCGAGGCCTGCGGCCACTGGAGCCCGCGGTCGGCCGCCGACCGGACGATGGCCCGGCCGATGGGATGCTCGCTGGGGGCCTCGACCGCGGCGGCGAGACGAAGCAGCTCGTCCTCGGCCAGCCCTGAGACCGGACGGATCTCGGTCACCGCGGGCGCCCCCGTGGTGAGAGTGCCGGTCTTGTCGAAGACGACGTGGCCGGCGCGGCCCGCCCGCTCGAACGCCCCCGCCGACTTGACGAGGATGCCCCGCCGGCTCGCGGCGCCGGCGCCGACCATGACCGCCATCGGCGTGGCCAGTCCCAGGGCGCACGGGCAGGAGATGATGAGCACGGTGACCGTGGCCACCACGCCCTTGCCCAGGTCGCCCGCCAGCCACCAGCCCGCGAAGGTGAGGGCGGCGATCGCAAGAACGGCGGGGACGAACACCGCGCACACGCGGTCGGCCAGCTTCTGAACGCCCGCCTTGCTCGCCTGCGCCCGCTGCACGATCTCCGCAATGCGGGCGACGGTCGTGTGGCGACCGTCGACGGTGGCCTCAACGACGAGCCGCCCGGTGGTGTTCATGGAGCCGGCGACCACGGCGTCGCCGGGGCGCTTGTGAACCGGCATCGACTCGCCGGAGACGACCGACTCGTCGATCTCCGTCTCGCCCTCGACGACCACGCCGTCCACCGGGACCCGCCCTCCGGGTCGCAGCAGGAGCCGTCCGCCGGGCTGGATGTCGGCGCTGGCGATGGTGCGGGGGGTGCCGTCGGCGTCGAGCAGCTCCGCCTGGTCCGGCTGGAGCTCCAGGAGATCGCGGACCGCAGAGCCCGCCTTGGCCGACGCCCGTGCCTCGAGCCAGTGGCCGAGGCTGATGAGCCCCAGCAGAGCCGCCGCCTCGGAAAAGTACAGGGGCTGGTCCGCGAGCTTCCCGAAGAACCGCGCGATGAAGACCACCAGCGAGAACACGTAGGCCGTGGTGGCTCCCATGGCGATGAGCGTGTCCATGTTCGTCGTGCCGCGACGGGCGGCGGCCGCGGCCGAGCGGTAGAAGCCCCAGCCCGCCGTCGCGAGCACGATCGTCGCGCCGGCCAGAAGGAACCACGGCTTCCACGCGGCGTCGGCGACGAGCAGGTGGACGAGCTCCATGGGTACCCACAAGCCCAGCCCCACCACGGCCCGGCGACGCCACAGCCGCTCTTGCCGGGCCTGTCGGACCTCGATCTCGCTCTTCAACTCGGCCGGGGCCAGTGCCGCCTCGGCCGGCTCGGCGTCGTAACCGCCGTCGCGTACCGCCTCGACGAGGGCGGTGGCCTGCAGATCGTCACCGACCACGGTGGCCGTGCCGTCGGTGAAGCTCACCGCCGCCGACCGCACGCCGGGCCTCGACTCGAGGGCCCGCTGGACGGCGGCGGCGCAGCTGGCACAGTGCATTCCGGAGACCTTGAGCCGCAGCTCGCGGGCGTCGCGGGAAGGAGCGGGTGCCACCATTCGGCAATCCTAGGCGTTCCCAAGGGCCTCGCAGGGCCATGGCAGGTCTTCTGCGGCTGCAGCTTGTCCGGACCCGATCGGAGGACGATACTTAAGCCAGTCATGGAGACCGAGACCCGGTCAACCTCACGCCCGGCCTCTCCCGGACGCTGTCTCGCCGCCACCGCGACCACGCTGGTGGCCCTGGTGGCGATGTCGGCCAGCGTCTCGACGGCCGCGGTCCCTCGCGACGCGGAGGTCCGGCTGGAGTCGCACGTCGTGCGAGCCGTGGCGGCCGCGGTGGCGGCCGCGGCCCGGGACCTGCTGGCGGCCGAGCGATCGCCGGTGGCGATGGCCGCGTTCGAGCCCGTCGTGAGTGCCGCCGAGGCGGTGACGGGTCGGTGTGCGCCGGCCCCGGCGCGAGTGACGGTCTCCACCACTCTGCTGGGCGAGCGATTGCTCGATCTGCCGCCCCCCGCCTGCTGAGTCGGTCTTTCGACGCGTCTTTGTTTGGTCCATCCTCCGGTGGGCCGGTCCGTTGTTCAGCAGGTCCGTTCGACAGTCAGAGGTGAATCATGGGTGTTCCCGTCGTCAGCAAGGCGATGCGCAAGGTGTTTGGAACGCGCAACGAGCGCATGGTCAAGCGCTACCTGCGTGTGGTGGAGCAGGTCAACAAGTACGAGCAGGAGATTGTCCGTCTGACCGACGCCGAGCTTCGCGGCAAGACGGCCGAGCTGCGCAAGCGTCTGGCCGCCGGCGAGAAGTCGATGGAGGTCCTGCCGGAGGTCTTCGCGGTGGCCCGCGAGGCCATGGACCGCAACGTGGGCATCCGCAACATCTTCAACCCCGACCACACGTTCGACCCCTCACGGCTGCCCGACGATGCGCGGAAGATCTACGACGAGGTCAAGGCCGAGATCGACCGCACCGAGCCCGCGCCCCCGGAAGGGGACCTTCTCGGCGCCAGCGAGCCCGTCCCTGCCTGGCAGTGCGTGGACATCCCGGTGCGGCTGTACGACGCGGTGCGCGAACTGTACCCGCAGTCCAAACCGCCCTTCCGGGCCCGGCCCTTCGACGTGCAGATCATCGGGGCGGTGGTGCTCTACGAGGGCCGCATCGCCGAGATGAAGACCGGTGAGGGCAAGACGATCGTGGCCCCGCTGGCGTGCTACCTGGCCGTGCTCGAGGGCCAGCAGGTGCACGTGATCACCGTCAACGACTATCTCGTGCAGCGCGACCGCGACTGGACCTTTCCGTTCTTCCGCGCCCTGGGCCTTCGCGTCGGTGCGATCCACCCCCAGCACATGCAGCCTCACGAGCAGAAGAAGCAGGCTTACGACTGCGATGTCGTCTACGGCACCACGGCCGAGTTCGGCTTCGATTACCTGCGAGACAACATGAAGCTCAGCGTCGCGGAACAGGTGCAGACACGACGCGACTTCGCGATCGTTGACGAGGTGGATTCGACGCTGATCGACGAGGCCCGCACGCCGCTGATCATCTCGGGTCCGGCGCACGAGCACGCGCCTCGTTACGACATGGCGGACAAGCTTGCGCGGTACCTCGTGGAGAAGCAGAAGGAGTGGAACACCGCGGACCAGAAGGTGCAGTCATGCCTCGTGGAGATCTCCGGTCTGGAGGGTGACATCCGAAACGCCCGTGACAAGTCAAAGATCCCCGCTCTCAAGGAGAAGATGGAGGCGGCCAAGAGCCGGCTGCCGGATCTGGAGGCTCAGCGCGACCGGTTCACCCAGTACTACGAGGTCGAGCTGGACAAGAAGCGGGCCACGATCACCCACGACGGCATCGCCGAAGCGCAGCAGTTCGCAGGCGTGGGATCGTTCTACGTCGGGGACAACATCGACATCCCGCACCTGCTGGAGCAGTCGATCCGCGCCCACACCGTCTACCAGCGCGACCGTGACTACGTCGTGGCCCCCGATGACCGCGGCGAGCAGGGCGTGGTCATCGTCGACCAGAACACGGGGCGGAAGATGATCGGCCGGCAGTGGTCAGACGGGCTGCACCAGGCCGTCGAGGCCAAGGAGAGCGTTCCCATCAAGCAGGAAACGCAGACCATGGCCACCATCACCATCCAGAACTTCTTCAAGCTCTACGACCGCCTGGCCGGCATGACGGGAACGGCCGACACCGAGGCAACCGAGTTCTACGAGATCTACAAGCTCGACGTCATCGTCATTCCGACCAACGTGCCCGTGGTCCGCGTCGACCACGAGGACGTTGTGTTCCTCGCCGTCAAGGACAAGTGGGACGCCATCGTGGACGAGATCAAGTCGTTCCACGACGTGGGCCGGCCCATTCTGGTGGGCACCACCAGCGTCGAGAAGTCCGAGGAGCTCAGCGAGATGCTGACCCGCAAGTTCAACATCAAGCACGAGGTGCTCAACGCGAAGCAGCACGAGCGCGAGGCGGACATCATTGCTCACGCCGGTGAGCTCGGCGCGGTCATGATCGCGACGAACATGGCCGGCCGCGGCACCGACATCAAGCTCGGCTCGTGCACACCGGCCGCGCTGATCGACCACTGGAAGCGTCGCGGCATCTGCCCCAAGGACGTGACGCCGGACCAGCCCGAGCAGGCCATCGTGGCCGCGGTCTACCGGTACATCGCCCCCAAGCAGCTCGGCCTGAGCAAGTCCGATGTCGACGCCAAGTCGGACGAGGAGATCCGCCTCGCCCTGCTCCGCAAATGGGCGATGGATCAATCGTGGCTCAGCGAATCAAAGGCGGCGTCGATGTCCGAGGCGGCGTTGCTGGAGACGCTCGACGAGACGGGAAGCTGCCTGCTGCACCGGCTGCGGCTGTACAAGGACATCGCCGACGTCGGCGGCCTGCATGTCATCGCCACCGAGCGGCACGAGGCGCGGCGCATCGACAACCAGCTCCGGGGCCGCTCGGGCCGCCAGGGGGACAAGGGATCGAGCCGCGTCTTTTTGAGCCTCGAAGACGACCTCATGAAGATGTTTGCAGGGCCGACGACGCTGCGCGTGCTCAGCAAGCTGGGCATGAAGGAGGGGGATGCCATCGAGCACCCCATGCTCACCAAGTCGGTGGTGCGGGCTCAGCGCAAGGTGGAGGAGCGGAACTTCCTGATCCGCAAGAACATTCTCGAGTACGACGAACCCATGGACGTGCAGCGGGGTGTGTTCTACTCGATGCGTCAGGACGTGCTCGAAGGCCGCAACGTCAAGGACAAGATTTTCCAGTACATCGAGGAGTCCGCCCAGGACGCGGTGTACCGGTTTCTCGACAAGCGCTACACCGCCAACTGCATCGGCGAATGGGTGCACGAAAACCTCAACGTGGCGATCGACGCCGATCGGTTTCGCGGCAAGGATCGCGAGGACCTGCACCGGCTGGTCAGGACCGATGCCAAGGAGGAGGCGGGATCCGTCATCCGCGTCACGCTGGGCGAGTACATGCCCGACGACGCCGACCCGGAGAGCTGGGATCTCAAGGGTCTGGCCGACTGGGCCAAGGCCAACTTCGACGCCCAACTGAAGGTGTCGCAGCTGCGCGACATGTCGACGAGCGAGGTCATCAGGCAACTGGAGGAGTGCGCCGAGAAGAAGATCGACGGCGCCGACCTCGCCCCGCTCGATCAGTTCCTCGTGCCGGACTACGGAGCCAAGGAGCTGGCGGGCTGGGCCAGCAACAAGTTCGCCGGCGAGTTCAAGACCGAGGACTTCGCGGGCATCGAGGAGCCCGACGTGGCGTGCGAAAGGCTCATGGACGAGGCGCGGAAGGCGTACCGCCGCCGCGAGATGACCTACCCCATCGACTTTGCCATCGACATGACGACCGCCATGATGCCCCAGGACCCGCAGGCGGCGCTGGAGCAGTTCTGCACCTGGGTTCGAGCCAAGTACGAGCTGGAGTGGAACCCGCAGTTCCTTCCCTCGACCGACCCCCGGGAGCTGCGGAGGATCCTCGTGGCCGAGGCCGAGAAGTGGGACGAGGCCAAGATCAATGAGCGCGCCGAGCGGGCGGCGGCCGCGTCGTCCACCCCCGAGGAGCTCGACGGCTGGTTCATGCGGCACTGCAACGTCCGGCTCAGCGACGAGCAGAAGGCCCGCGCCGAGGACGATCCCAAGACCGTCGCCGAGGAAAAGCTCAAGGCGGTGCTGCGGGCCGAGCTGACGCAGTTCGAGCGGTGGGTCCTGCTGCAGATCCTCGATCAGAGCTGGAAGGACCACCTGTACTCCATGGACCAGATCAAGGAGTCCATCGGCTTCCGTTCGTTCAGCCAGAAGGACCCCCGCATCGAGTTCAAGCGCGAGGCGGGCCGGCTCTTTGACGAGATGGCCCAGACCATCCGCGACAAGGTCACGGACCTCGTCTTCAAGGCCAGGCTCACGCCGCAGGCCGCCGCGAGGCCCACCCCGCCCGTCGCGGCGGGCGTCGCGCCGGGCACCCCGGGTGGCCCGCCCCGGGGCGCGCCGCGGGCGGCCCAGCCGGCGACCGCCGCCGCCGCGGCCGCCGCCACCAGCG
>JBFGEG010000037.1:0-30279 GCA_041580235.1 Phycisphaerales bacterium | reverse complement strand
GTCTGCGTTTCCTCCCGCGACATCGGCAAAGTGGACGTAGGCCACTTCAACCATCGCGACCCCCGGCAGCTCTTTCAGCCAGTCGATCTGGCGGCGGCTCTCCCCGTCCGAGCTCGTCTCGAGAACGACCGGAACACGCGGCCCGGCCGGCCCGGTTCCGACGGTGAACCGTTCATTGCCGCGGATTGACTCGAGGGAGGCCGGTCCTTCCCCGCTCCGCCCGTCGAGAACGATGACCAGCCCGGTAACCGGCATGTTGACTTCATCTCCCGAGTCCGCGAATCGGCACATGATACCGGCACGCCAAACTCGTCTGCCGAAGGCCCCGGCAAATCGGGGTGGAATCCCCGGCAGGCCATGCCGCCCCGAGCCCGATGGTGTCTGTATATTGACCGCCCGGTCGGGCTTTTCGAAGACACGGCGTGAGGAGAAACGCGATCAGCTTCCTCTTGATCACGGCCGGCCTCGCGCTGGCCCTCTGTGGCGGCGCCGCGGCCCAGGACGGCGGCGGGGACGGGTTCGAGCGGCCGAAGTACAACTACACCCTCCGCTTCCGGGAGGACTGGTCCGTCCTGGCGGGTGTTCCCCGCGACGACCTCACCGACTTCTGGGACCCCATCAAGTACGTGCCGCTGTCCGAGGACGGCAGCATCTGGGCAAGCTTCGGCGGCAGCACCCGGCTTCGGCTGGAGAGCTGGTGGAGCTTCAACTTCCTGCCCTCCTCGACCGGCGACGACACGTTCCTGCTCTGGCGGGCCCGGGTGCACGGAGACTTCCACTTCGGTGAGAACGTCCGGGTGTTCGTGGAGGGCAAGAGCGCCCTGTCCACCGACCGCTCGCTGCCCGGCGGCAAGCGGACTCTCGACGTGGACACGCTGGCCCTCCAGCAGGCGTTCGTGGACGTGCGAATCCCGATCGGCACGGAGGCGACGTTCACCTTCCGGCCGGGGCGTCAGCAGTACCTCTTCGGCAAGCAGCGTCTCGTGAGCCCACTGCCGTGGTCCAACACGATGCGGGCCTGGGACGGGCTGACGGGAATCCTGGAGTGGGGCGACTGGCGGATCGAGGGGTTCTGGTCGCAGTTCGCGCCCGTCCAGAAGTACGACTTCAACGATGCCGATCCCGACATCCAGCTGTACGGTGTGTACAGCACCGGCCGCGTGCCCGCCGCGGACATGGGCCTGGATCTCTACTTTCTCGGCCTCACCAACAAGCTGCCGCGGACCTACAACGGGACGACAGGCCCGGAGGATCGGTACACGCTGGGCAGCCGGGTGCACGGCGCCCTCGCCGACACGGGGTTCGATTACGACTTCGAGGGCGCCTACCAGTTCGGCCGGGTCGGCCCTGGCGACGTCAGTGCCTGGATGATCGGCAGCCAGTTCGGCTACCGGGTCCCGGCGTGGTGGGCGGCGCCTCGCTTCTACGTCGGCTTCGATTACGGCAGCGGCGACCAGAGCGCCGGCGGTGACGTCGAGACGTTCAACCAGCTGCTCCCGCTCGCCCACGCCTTTCTGGGGCACATCGACCAGGTCGGGCGTCAGAACGTCATCGATCCCAACCGCGGCGTGACGTTCGCGCCCCTGGAGCGGCTCAAGATCGACCTGGCCGTGCATTTCCTGTTCCGTGAAACGACCGCCGATGCGCTGTACAACGCCGGAGGGGCGGTGGTCAGGCCCGGCGCGCTGGGCACCTCCACCGAGCTCGGCCAGGAGATCGACCTCACCGTGACCTACAAGTTCGACCGGCACACCACGGGTCAGCTCGGCTACAGCCACTTTTTCGCCGGCGATTTCATCGGTGAGACGGGGCCCGCCAACGACATCGACTTTCTCTATCTTCAGCTCACGTATACCTTCTGAGCCGTGACATCAACCGGCACACGAGAACGGACGACACGAGCATCGAGGGCGGCGGATACCGTCGTCGCCTTCCTGATCGGTCCCACGTTCCTCGGCGTCGCCGCGTGGTTCCTGCTGATGCCGGACGGGCTCAGCGCCCCCCCCTCCACGGCCGCCTCCCCCATCCCGACCACCGCCACCATCAGTTCCGAGTACGGCGACGTGCGTGTGACGCCTCTGCGGCCGACGATGGACGACCCGCCAACGATCAACGTGGCGGGATTCGCCAAGAAGTGCTCGGAGTGTCACTCGCTGTTCGAGTCGACGCCGGAGACGCCGCTGCGGCTGAACCAGCACGCCGACATCGTTCAGGCCCACGGCATGAACGACCGGTGCTTTAACTGCCACGACAACAATGACCGCGGCCGACTCGTGCTGCCCGGCGGCAAGACGATCGGCTTCGCCAACGCCCCGCGGCTGTGCGCCACGTGCCACGGCACGACGTACCGGGATTGGGAGGTCGGCATGCACGGCCGCACGACGGGCTCTTGGGATCCCGGCAGCGGACGGCAGGTTCGACTGACGTGCACCCAGTGCCACGATCCGCACGCGCCGGCCTTCAGGTCGATGAGGTCGCTGCCGGGGCCGAGCACGCTGCGTATGAGTGAGCGGCCGGAAGTCGTGCACGATCCGACGGCCGAGAAGAATCCGTTGCGGCAGTGGTCGCGCGGCGACGCCAAGGAGCCGCACTGATGCGTCTGCCGATCCTCAACGCCGAGGTGCCGCAGCGCCGCGGCATGGCCCGCCGGAGCTTTCTGCGCGCGGCCGCGGGCGTGACCGGCGGCCTGATCGCGGCGGGCGCGGCGCTGAGCCCGTTGCGTCGTCTCGACCTGGAGGGCGGTGACACCTTCGCCAACTTCTTCCAGAAGCACTACAAGGAGATGTCGCCGCCGGAGATGCAGGCCGTCCTCGATCGCATCCGGGACCAGGTCCAGAAGCGCTACGACGTGAAGGCGACCGTGACCGACTCCAAGCCGCTCGACGGCGTCGAGTTCGTGTACGCCCTCAACCTGAGCCGGTGCAACGGCAACCGCCGCTGCGTGCACGCCTGCGTGGCGGAGAACAACCAGAGCCGCGATCCCCAGATGCAGTACATCAGGGTGATCGAAATGCCGCAGGGCACCTTCAACCTCGAGGAGGGCAACCACTACTACGAGGGTGACGTGCCGAAGAAAGACCATTACTACCTTCCCGTGCAGTGCCACCAGTGCGCCGATCCGCCCTGCACAAAGGTCTGCCCGGTGGAGGCGACCTGGCAGGAGGCCGACGGCATCACCGTGATCGACTACGACTGGTGCATCGGCTGCCGCTACTGCGAAGCGGCGTGCCCCTACTGGGCGCGACGGTTCAACTTCTCCCAGCCCCGGATCCCCGCCGATGAGATCAACCCCGACATGGGGTACCTCTCCAACCGGCCGCGCTCCAAGGGCGTGATGGAGAAGTGCACGTTCTGCCTGCACCGGACCCGCGAAGGCCGCCTGCCGGCGTGTCTCGAGGCGTGCCCCACCGGCGCCCGCAAGTTCGGCAACGTGCTCGACCCCGAAAGCGAGGTCTCGCAGATCCTCCGCAACGCGCGGGTCTTCGTTCTCAAGGAGGAGGTGGGGACGCTGCCGCGGTTCTTCTATTACTTCGACGAGCGTCACCCGCGCACGGGGGCTACGGCGGAGGCGCCGGCATGAGAGAGTACATCCGGTTCCTGTGGCGGTGCTTCCGGGTCAGCTTCGTGGGAAACTGGCGCTACCAGCTGTGGATGCTGTTTCTGAGCGTGATCGTCCTCCTGGGGCTCAATGCCTACGCGAGGCAGTTCGTGGACGGCATGATCACCACGGGCATGACCGACCAGGTCTCCTGGGGGCTGTACATCGCCAACTTCACGTTTCTGGTCGGCATCGCGGCCGCGGCCGTCATGCTGGTCATCCCCGTCTACATCTACAAGCGGGAGGAGCTGCACGACCTGGTGATCTTCGGCGAGCTGCTGGCGGTGGCCGTGATCGTCATGTGCATCCTCTTCGTGACGGTGGACCTGGGCCGACCGGATCGCTTTCACCACCTGTTCCTGCGGTTCAACTTCCCCCTGTCGATGCTCACGTGGGACGTCATCGTGCTCAACGGCTACCTGCTGCTGAACCTGCACATCTGCGGCTACATGATCTACTGCGCCTATCGAAAGAAAAAGCCGCGCAAGGCGCTGTTCGTCGTCCCCTTCGTCTTCGTGGCCATCGTGTGGGCGGTGAGCATCCACACGGTGACCGCGTTCCTGTACGTGGGGCTGGGCGGCCGCCCGTTCTGGAACAGCGCGATCATCGTGCCGCGTTTTCTCGCCTCGGCCTTCTCGGCGGGGCCGGCCCTCATCGTCCTGACCCTGCAGATCATCGAGCGATACACGTCCTATCACGTGCCGCGTCAGGCGCTGATGACCCTCCGCAACATCATCATCGTGGCCCTCACGATCAACGTGTTCCTGCTCATCAGCGAGCTGTTCACCGAGTTCTACGCGGGCTCGGCCCACATCGCCTCCACCCGGTACCTCTACTTCGGGCTTCATGGGTACCATGCGCTCGTGCCGTGGATCTGGACGTCGCTGGCGATGAGCACGACGGCCCTGATCATTCTCTACCTGCCCCTGGCCCGCAGCCTCCGCTACCTCAACCTCGCCTGCGTTCTGCTGATCGTGGGGATCTGGATCGAGAAGGGCATGGGTCTGATCGTGCCCGCCTTCATTCCCACCCCGCTGGGCGAGATCGTCGAGTACACCCCAACCCTCAACGAGGGGCTCGTCTGTCTCGGCATCTGGGCCTTCGGCCTGCTGCTGTACACGATCTTCGTTCGAATCACGATCCCGGTGCTGTCGGGGCGGCTGACCTACGACACGGTCTTCGATCCCGTGACGCAGAACCTGCCGCCCGCGACGGACGTCGCTCAATCAGGAGAACTCCGATGAATCTGGTGAAGCCGCTCGTGGCCTGTGTCGTCTCTCTCGGTCTCACCGGCGCCGTCGCCGCGGCGCCGCCACGGGGCGGCGCGTTCGGCCTGGCCGAGATCAGCGAGGCGAGCAAGGAGTGCATCACGTGCCACAAGGAGTCGAGCCCCGCCCTGTACGAGCAGTGGGGTGACTCCCGGCACTACCGCGCCAACATCGGATGCTACGAGTGCCACGCCGCCGATCCCGGCGACCCGGACGCGTATCTCCACTACGACCGCACCATCGCGGTCATCGTGAGCCCCTCCGACTGCGCCCGGTGCCACGCCCGGGAGGTGGAGGAGTTCGTGGGGTCGCACCACTCCAAGGCCGGCCGCATCCTCGGCTCGCTCGACAACGTGCTCGCCGAGGTCGTGGAGGGCAATCGCGGCCTCGTCACGCCCGGCTTTCCCATGGGCTCCTCCGCCGCCGCCGTCAGCGGCTGCTGGCAGTGCCACGGCTCGCAGGTGAAGGTCCTGGAGGACGGCCAGCTCGACCCGGCGACGTGGCCCAACACCGGCATCGGGCGGATCAATCCCGACGGCTCGGAGGGATCGTGTGCCGCGTGCCACTCGAGGCACACGTTCTCGGCGGCCCAGGCACGGTACCCCGATACGTGCGGCAAGTGCCACATGGGCCCCGACCATCCGCAGAAGGAGATCTACGAGGAGTCCAAGCACGGGATCGCCTTTTTCGCCAACCAGGACAAGATGAACCTGCACTCGCCGAAGTGGATCGTGGGCGAGGACTACTCGGCGGCACCCACCTGCGCGACGTGCCACATGTCCGCCACCGTCAATCAGCAGGTCACGCACGACGTCGGGATGCGAATCAGCTGGAACAACCGGCCGGCGATCTCGATCCGACCGGAGGTCTCCGATGCCAAGATGGGCCTCCCCGGCGCCAACGTCTCCTGGGAGCAGCGTCGCAACAACATGAAGGACGTCTGTCTGAACTGCCACGACAAGCAATGGGTGAACAATTTCTACATCCAGTACGACGCGCTCATCGAGCTGTACAACGAGAAGTTCGCGCGGCCCGGCCTCGAGCTCTACGCGCTCGCGCAACCACTGATACGTCCCGTCAAGTTCAGCAACAAGATCGACTTCATCTGGTTCGAGATCTGGCACCACGAGGGCCGTCGCGCCCGCCACGGCGTGTCCATGATGGGTCCCGACTACACGCACTGGCACGGGACCTACGAGGTCGCCAAGCACTTCTACAGCGAGTTTGTGCCGGAGCTGGAGGAGCTCATCGAGAAGGGCCATGCCTCAGGCGACCCGGACATGGTGAGCGCGGCCGACGCCCTGGCCACCAGGCTCGACGAGGTCCTCAACAGCGACGACCACAAGTGGTATCTCGGCAAGATGTCACCCGAAGAAGCCGCCGCCCGTCAGCGAGCCGCCGCGGAGTTCAGACAGCGATATGAGAAGTAGCCCTCTCGAGGACCAGTTCGTCGTCGAGCAGGCGGCTGCGGCCTTTCGCGAGCATCTCGTCGAGAAGGCGACGGCCGCGCGGCTCAAGTACGGGCTGTACATCGACGCTGAGACGATCCTGCGGATGCTTGATGACCGGGAGGTCGTGCGGTATCCGACGACGGTGATCTTCGATGCAAGCCCCCTGCAGCCGCACGAGTTCGCCTATCCCCAGACGCTGGGCTTTCACGCGTCCGACGGCTACGCCTTGTGCATCCACCCGCACTTCGAGCCGCAACGGGAGATCTGGCCCCTGCTGATCGCCTACCACCTTCCGGTGATCAACTACGGCGCCGTCGTCGAGGCCGGGCACGCGGAGCTGTACGGGGCGACGCTGCTGGGTCTGGAGCTGGACACGTACTACCAGGCGCTCTGCGAGCTCGCCGACGCCATGCCCGCCGCCTCCTGACGATAGCGCTCTAATGCGTACGCGCTGGGCTCGAGTGCGCACGGCGAGTGCCCGGCGGGAGGTCGCTACCGAGCGCTCGAGACAGCCTTGCGCTGGACGACCCGAACGCACTCCGGGCCGAGGACCTGGCGGAGATTCTGCAGCAGATCGCCGCCGGGGACCACCCGCAGACGCGGCCGCATCGCGATGCGGTGCGTGCCGTTGTGCAGGTTCAGCAGCACGTCAACGGCCCGGTCGCCGTTGCCCTTGGCCGTGCGGAGCGTCTCGTCGAGCCGGCGCATGACCGATTCCAGCGGCTCGCGATGGGGCCCGTCGATGAGATCGAGCTCGATCCGCGACGCGAGGTGCTCGTCCAGCTGGTCGACGGTGAGCACCTCGTCAATGACGACGTTGGGCTCGCCGCGGGCGTGGTCCACCCGCCCCACCACGGCCACGATCGCGTCGTTGTGAACGAGCTGGGCGAAGCGGGCGTACGCGTCGGTGAAGAAGACGACGTCCACCGCGGCCGACTTGTCCGCCAGGCTCGCCAGGGCCATCTTCTGGCCGGCGCTGCGCCCCTGCCGGACGACCCTCGTCCGGACCTGCCCCAGCATTCCCGTGAGCTTCACGACGGTCTTGTCCGGCTTGTCGGCCGCAGCTCTGATGTCGTGGGTGCGGAAGCGTTGCAGCCGGTCCTCGTGCAGGTCGAGGGGGTGGCCCGACACGTGGAACCCCAGCGCTTCCTTCTCGAAGGCGAGGGTCTTGATGCGCTCCCACGGCGGCACGGCGGGAAGCGGGCGGCCTGCCTGGTTGGTCGTCGATTCGGCCGGGGCGTTGAAGAAGTTCATCTGGCCCGCCCGCCGATCGTCGGCCGCGGCCTGCCCGGCGGTGATGGCATCGGTGACCGCCGCGAAGACGCCCGCACGGTGATCGAGCCCGTGCACGGAGTCGAACGCGCCGGACTTCACCAGCGCCTCGATCGTTGCCTTGTTCACGCTCCGCAGGTCCACACGCTCGCAGAAGTCGAAGATCGACGTGAAGGGGCCCTTGACCCGGCGCTGCTCGATGATGGCGGTGATGGCCGAGCTGCTGGCACCCCGGATCGCGTTGAGACCGAAACGCACGTGCCCGTGACACGCGTCCTGGGGCTCATCGGGCATGAACACCACGGAGAAGCTCGCCTCTGACAGATTGACGTCCGGCGGCCGGACCTCGACCCCGATGTGCGGCTGCGTGTCGGTGTGATCGGGAAAGACCGTGACCCGGCAGTCCTCCAGGTAGGGCACCCAGTCCTCGACCTTGCGCGCGTTGCTCTCGAACGTCAGCAGCGCCGCCATGTACTGGTTGGGGAAGTACGTCTTGAGGTACGCGGTCTGGTACGCGATGATCGCGTAGCCCGAGCTGTGGCTCCTGTTGAATCCGTAGCCGGCGAACTTGAGGATGAGATCGAACAGTTCGTCGGCCTTCTTGTGCGTGAGCCCCTTGTCCTTGGCGCCGTCGATGAACTGCGCTCGCTCGGAGTCGATGACCTTGCGGTTCTTCTTGCTGATCGCCTTGATGAGCGTGTACGCGCGACGCAGCGGGATGTCGCCCAGGCCGTGCAGGATCTGCATGACCTGCTCCTGGTACACCATGATCCCGTAGGTGTCGGCCGTGTACTCGTCGACGATCGGGTGGATCCTGGGCACGGGCTGCTTGCCGTGCTTGCGCATGATGTACTCGGGAATCAGGTCCATCGGGCCCGGCCGGAACAGCGCGTTGGCGGCGATCAGGTCCCCGATGCGGTCGGGCTTGAGATCACCGACCAGCCGCCGCATTCCGCCGGACTCGAACTGGAACACGCCCGCCGTATCCGCCCGTCGGAAGAGGTCGAAGACACGCTGATCGTCGATGGCCAGGCGATCGAGATCAAGCGGGTGCGGTCCGCCGTCGTCGGGCCGGCGGCCGACCGCCTGCCAGATCGCCGGATCGGGTAGCGTCTCGCGCGCGAGCTCGACGGCCCGCTCCAGCGTGGAGAGCGTGCGCAATCCGAGGAAGTCCATCTTGAGCAGCCCCATCCGCTCGCACGTGGGACCGTCCCATTGCGTGACGATGTCGTCGCTTCCCGAGGCGCGGTACAGCGGAATGATGTGCTCGAGCGGTTGAGTGGCGATGACCACGCCCGCGGCATGCACTCCCGCATGGCGGGCGTGGCCTTCGATGGCTCGCGCGGTGTCGACGACACGCCGCACCGTCGGATTCGAGTCGTACTCGGCCTTGAAATCCGGCTCCTTGTCCAGGGCCGCGTCGATCGTGATGTTCAGCTCGCTGGGAACGAGGTTGGTGAGACGCTGCCCCTCGTTGGGCGTGAGACCCAGCACGCGGGCCACGTCCTTGATTGCGGCCCGGGCCTTGAGACGCCCGAAGGTGATGATCTGGGCCACGTGGCCGTATTTCTGCCGCACGTAGTCGATCAGCTCGCTGCGGCCGTCCTGGCAGATATCGATGTCGATGTCGGGATACTCGCTGCGGTCGGGGTCGGTGAACCGCTCGAAGAGCAGCCCGTACCGCAGCGGGCACGCGTTGGAAAGACCCAGGACATACCCCACCATCGTGCCCACGCCGGAGCCGCGGGCCCCGGCGGGGATGCCGCGGCGTCGCGCCTCGTTGACAAAGTCCCACACGATGAGGAAATACGCGGAGATCCGCTTGTCGGAGAGGATCTTCAGCTCACGGTCGAGACGCCCGCGGATCTCGTCCGTCACGCCGTCGGCGCCGTAGCGCCAGATGAGCCCGGCCGAGCACAGGTCGGCCAACGCGGCATCACATTGATGCGACAGCTCGTCCGGCGAAGTCTCGTCGTTGAGCGAGTCGAAGGGACGCAGCTCGTACTGAGAGCAGAAGGCCTTGAACCACTCCGTGGAGCCCACGGGCGCCCCGCCGGGCTCGTCATCGCCGCGGTGCTCCCGGTGAATCTGGACGATCGGCGCATGGCTGGTGGCGCAGTCCAGCTCGACGTTACAACGGTCGGCGATCCTGGTCGTGTTGGCGACGGCCTCGGGCACATCCGAGAAGAGCTCCACCATCTGCTCGGGGCTCTTGAGATAGAGCTCGGGCGAGTAGTGCAGACGTGACGGGTCGTCCTTGGTGCGACCCATGGAGATGCAGCAGAGGCTGTCGTGGATGTCGTGGTCGCCGGCGAGCAGAAAGTGCGTGTCGTTGTCGGCGACCACCGGAAGTTCGAGCTCCTCGGCGAGCTTCAGGACCAGCGGGTTGACGCGGTCCTGCTCCGGCGCCCCGTGACGCTGGATCTCCAGAAAGAAGCACGGCTCGCCGCGGTGGTTCGTGCCGAACGTCTCGGCGTGCCACCGTGCCTCGTCGGCCGCGGCCCGGTAGTGCGCCTCGTTATTGGTCGCGGCGTACTGCGTCAGGTGGTGCGCGATCGAGCTGCCGAGGTGGCCGTTGATGGCGATGAGGCCCTCCGACCACCGGGCGAGCGTCGTCTTGTCCATGCGGGGCCGGTAGTAGAACCCGTTGATGAATGCGTCGGAGCTGAGCTTGAGCAGGTTGCGCCAGCCGGTGTCGTTCTCGGCGAGCAGCACCAGGTGAAAGCCGCCGTCGGCCATGCCCGTGCTCGACCGCTGCTGGCGGTCGCCGGGGGCGACGTAGGCCTCGATGCCGAGAATGGGCTTGATCCCCGCCGCCGTCGCCTTGGTGTACAGCTCGACCGCGCCGTGCACGTTGCCGTGGTCGGTGACCGCCACCGCGTCCATGCCCAGCTCCCGAACCCGCTCGACGAGCCGGTCGATGCGGATCGCCCCGTCCAGCAGCGAGTACTCGCTGTGCAGGTGCAGATGGACGAATCGGGGAGGTTCCATATCTTGGGGGTGCCGGGAGGCCGATCTATATATATGGTGCCTCTGCGAGCAACCGTACAGGATACCGCAGGGAGGCCCGCCCCTTCAAGCACTTGACAGCTTGCCCGCGGAATCGACAGGCGGTGCCCCCGTTTCGGAAGTAGCATCGGTTATGCACCGCGTGATTCAGGTCAGGACGATCGGCGCCCAGCGGGACCGCTGGGTGCACGGATACCGGTGGGCGGCCTCGCAGCCCGGCTGGGTCATGCGGCTGGCCCTGGTCATCTTCCTGCTGGTGGTCGCGATCCCCTTCGCCGTGCTCATCGTCCTCGCCGCCCTGCTGGCGGTCGTCGCCGGAGGCACTCTCGCCCTCGCCGGGGCCGCCTTCAACAGCATCCACAGGCTCTTTCAGAGTGACGGGCGGTCGAACGTGCGGGTCATCAGGCGGGATGACCGCCCGCCCGGGTCATAACGCGGTCGCCCTGGTCTCCCGCTCGACCAGCTCGAGCCAGGACTCGCGCAGGCGGGCCGTGGTGTCGCCGACGACGCCGGCGCCGATCGTCTCCTTCTCCACGGCGACGACCGGCAACACGCCCCAGCTGGAGTTGGTCAGAAAGACCTCGTCGGCGGCGAGCAGGTCGTTGACGTCGAGCAGCCGCCTCGCCGTCTCCACGCCGAGCCCGTCGCAGAGCTCCAGGATCGCGGCCCGCGTGATCCCGGGCAGCACGGTCGGCCCGGCCTGGTCTCGAGCGTCCTCGCCCCGCGCGAAGGGCGTGACCACCACGCCGTCCTTGACCAGAAACACGTTGCTCACCGACCCTCCGGCGAGGTGATTGGTGACGGTGAACCACAGAGACTCTCCCGCCTTGTTCGCGGCCGCCTCCTGCAGGGCGTGAATACGCGGCCAGTAGTTCAGCGTCTTGTGGCCGGCCATGCGCGAGACCGGGTTGAGACGGCCGTGGGCGATCGTGACCATGACGCCCTCGGTGAAGAAGGTGTCCGGGTAGATCGTCGGCGGCTGAACGTCCACGAGCACGGTGGGATCGACCTTCCGGCGCTCCCGCGCCGCCAGCAGGCCCAGGTTGCCGCCGGTGACGGTCAGACGCAGCCGGGCCCGCTCGAGCCCGTTGCGCTCCAGGGCATGGACGACGGCGTGCGCAAGCGGCTCGACCTTGAGGCTTTCGGTCAACAGGAGGATCCTGGCGGAATCGACGAGACGCTGCGCGTGCGCGTCGGCCCGGAACACGGTGCCGTTGTGGGCGGCGAACGTCTCGAACAGCCCGATGCCGTGCTGGATTCCGGCGTCAAAGGCCGACACAGTCGCGCTGTCGCGATCGACGAACTTTCCATTGAGCCAGACGAGCATCGTTCTCAAGGTGTCCAGTAGCCGATGATAACCACGTCGCCGGGCGGGTCCCGATGAACGAGACGCAGGCCGAGCACGTCGTTGCCGTCCACCCGCAGGATCGCGGTGTGCGTGGCCGGGGCCGGCACCTGCCCCGCGGCGTCGGTGTCGCCGGTCATCGTCTCGATCTCGAACTTCGCTGGCGTGCCGCCGGACAGCGCGGTGACCGCCTCCAGGCGTGAGATCACCAGCGGCATGAGCGACCGATCGGTCCCCCGCAGACGCGGAGCCGGGTCGTTTCCCCGCTGGACGTCGTCGGCCAGCGCCGCGACGAAGTCGTGAACCGCTCGTCGCTGCCGCTCCTTCTGCCGCGATCCCCACACGCCGATGACGCCCGCCACCGCGACGATGACCACCGCCATGACGAGACGCCGGGGCCAGACAGAGCGGGAGGGCATGGGGGGAGAATAGGACGGGTTAGGCGTTGGGGGGAGGCCATTAGCCATTCGGTAAGAGAGAGTCCAGTGACACTGGGGCGAGCCTGTTCCAGGGACGCAGGCTCATCCCGAGCGCCAGCGAGGGCTCGATTGTGAGGCAGGATGCCGAACAATCGACAGAACCAGTCCGCGGCAAGGATGCCGCGGTTGGACCGGCACGACGCCGACGGCAGTACAACAAGGCACCCGCCGCGCGGGTGCCACTGGCAGCTTGCTGCCAGTGCGATCACGAGGTGACCTCCGCACGGGCGGGCAAGCCGCCCGTGGCGCGCGCTCACGGCACCGCCGCCGGATCCGACGGGTCTGCGTACAGGACGTACGTGGTCGTGGAGGCAAAGGGCCGGTTGAGGGCCATGTCGAGCGTGGTCGTGAACGGATAGGGGACGTCCGGCCGGGCGTTGCTCACCTGGATGATCTCCCCGCCCACCTGGCTGCCCTGCTCGTCGAAGAACGTCACCGCGATGCCGATGTCACGCACGATCTCGGAGGCGTTCAGGACGCTGCCGGACAGCGTCATCGATGAGAAGTCGATCCGGTCGGCCCACGGGTAGACGCGTATGAAGTGGCCGGTGAGACCGTTCCAGTCGAGCCGCGTGCTCAGTCCGTCATCGGTGCGGTAGTTGAACGCGGCATCGCTGAGGTACACGTCGAAGCCCAGCGGCGTGAAGCCCGCATCCCGGTAACGCTGGACACGCTGCATCTGGTCGCGTCGGCGGTCGCGATCGGCCCTCGCCGCCCGCTGCCGCGCCGTCCGTTTGAGCCTGGCCGCCTCGTGCTGCTCGCGGGACGCTTCCGACAGGCGTCGGCGCTCCTGAAGCTCGGTCGCGGCCTTGATCGCCTCGTACTGCTCGAAGTCGCGGCCGAGCTGGTCGTGGTCCTGTATGAACTGCCACAGCTCGTCACGCTCGCGCTGGATCTCTGCCGTTTCCAGCTTGGCCAGGGCGAGCGCGCGACGCAGGGCGTCAACGGTGCTCCTGAGGTCGTCGAGCTCCGCCAGCAACGTGTCCAGCGGGTGCGAGGCCTCCGGGGGGGGCAGGGCTTGCGGGGGCGGTGTCGGCTGGGCGGCGGCCGCCCCGCACACGCCCGCGAGCGCCAGCAGCATCCCGGCTCGAATCGATGAACGTGACATGGTTGTCCTCCGGGAACGGCGCACGCATCGCGTCTTCCCTCCCAGACGCGCCGTGTGCCCGCGACCGTCGGAATCTCGCCGGAATCATGGCGGGGGCTGGTCTGGATCGGTCGCCGGCACCGACTCGCTTTCGGGCAGACGCCGCCGCAGGTCGCGGGCCCGCTCGACCAGCGTCTCTCGATCATCGTCAAGCGGCTCGAGCTCGTAGTGCCAGGTCGTCCGGCTCTTCAGCGTGAAGGGCGTGAGCTCCGCAACCAGGTCCAGGCCGAGCGTGTCCCACCAGGGGGCCGACGCGCGGCCGGAGGTCATGACCGGCTCGTATCCGTCGCGCTGAAGCCGCACGTCATAAGTGCCGTAGTAATCGAAATCAACCTCGACCGGGGTGCGACCGACCTCCCGATCGTTGAGCCACACCAACGCCCCGGGCGGCTCGGTGGTGATGGTGACCGTACGCCGCACACAGCCCGTCGCGCATAAAATGACGAGCAGAAGCAGGGCCGGAATTGCCGAAAGGCGACTCATCACGAGCGTTCCATGCGTCGCCGTATACTCGGCGCCCCCGGCTCGTTTGTCAAAAGACCGATGGTCGCGCGCAGGATCGCCCCGAACAGCGCATAGGTCATTTCAGTGGAGGAGACGGCAGGCAGCTTCTTTGACAGGAGAGTCAGATGCGTCGCTTCCTCCTCCTCATCGGCTTCGTGATCACGTTCACAAACACGGCCGCCGTCCTGGGCACGACACGGTACGTCAACGGCACCTGCGGCAGTAACTCCTGGACCGGGCTGAGCCCCGTGTGCTCGCCGACCGACGGTCCCAAGGCCACCATCCAGGCCGCGATCACCGCATCGTCAAACGGGGATACCGTCTTCGTCGCGGCCGGCACCTATCCAGAGCACATCGACTTTCAGGGCAAGGCGGTCGCGCTGCGCAGCACCCACGGCCCGGAGGCGACGGTGATCGACGGCGGTGGGACCGACCGGGTCGTCACCTGCACCAGCGGCGAGGGGAACGACACGCTGCTGGAGGGCTTCACGATCACCAACGGCGTCGGGCTCTACGGCGGCGGCGGCATGTATTGCTCCGCCAGCAGCCCGACCGTCCGCAACTGCGTGTTCAGAAACAACCGCTCGGACATCGGGGCGGCGATGCGTAACTGCGATGAGAGCAGCCCGATCATCGAGTCATGCTCGTTCATCGACAATTTTGCCGAGGTGACCGCCGCCGTCATCAACTGCCACGGCCATCCGGTCTTCCGGGACTGCTTGTTCCGGGACAACATCGGGCTGCTGGGGGACGGCGGCCTCGTGCTCACGCACAACGACGGGATCACGCCCACCGTCATCAACACCCGCTTCATTCGTAACACCGGTGGCAACGGCGCCGGCGGCGCCCTTGACGGGTCGAACGCCATGTGGGTGAACTGCGTCTTTTCGCAGAACACGCCCGGCAGCTTGATTCCCGGGGGTGGGCTTGCGACCTGCAGCGGCTCCACGATCATCAACTGCACCTTCAGCGGCAACGACGGCGAAGGGCTGCACCTCGCCTGCGACCCGGGCTCGCTGGTGTTCAACAGCATCGTCTGGGGCAACGGCGATCCCGCGGTGGGGGCCGACGAGATCTTCTTCAGCGACGTGCAGGGTGGCTGGTCGGGTCCCGGCTCGAGCAACATTGATGCCGATCCCAAGTTTGTCCAGCCGGGGACCAACGACGTGAGGCTGTCGACCGGTTCCCCGTGCCTGGATGCGGGTGACAATGCGGCCCTGCCGCCCGATGAGCTCGATCTCGACGGGGACGCGGACACGACGGAGACGATTCCCTTCGATACCGACGGAAAGCCCCGGATCCAGAACGGCGTCGTCGACATGGGCGCCTATGAGGGCGCGTTCGAGCTCATGCCGCCGGCCGAAGGCACCGAGGACTTCGACGGCAACGACTTCATCTTTCTCGTCCCCAACGGAGGCGCCTTCATCCCGACTGTCAACGCATGCGTGGCCGTCTGGAACGTGTCGGGCCCGGACGACGCCACGTTCCTCGTGACGGAGTATGCCGCCGATCTGTACCCGGGCGCCGGCGGTTACAGCGACCTGGCGGTGATTCTGGAGATGGAGACCTCGCTCGCCGCCGGGCAGTACCTGGCCAACACCTACATCCCGTTTGACGTCGACGACCTCAACGGCGTCGATCCCCACCATGTCAACCTGACGCGGTACGACGCCGAAGCCGGCAGCTGGGCGCTGGCGGTGTCGGGCAACTCGTCCGCCAGCCCCGGCCACATCGGGCCCGTCGGCGACCGCCACGTCTCCAGCGCCCCGGCCACGAACTTCGAGCCGGGTGACTACGGCGTGTACTGGGATCCCGCCGACCAGCACGGCTTCGCCTGGGCGAATCTGGACCGCCCGGGGGTGTTCGGACTGGGCGTTGCGGTCTGTCCCGCCGACTGCCTCCAGACCCCCGACGGCGACATCGGCATTCATGACTTCCTGGCACTGCTGGGGACGTGGGGCAGCGACGGCCCGTGTGACGTCAACTACGACGGCGACATTGACATCACTGACTTCTCCACCCTCCTCGGCGTCTGGGGGCCGTGTGCCGAGCCCGCCCTCGCGCCGCGTGGCCGCGGCAGGCCGCTCATGGCGACGGCCGGCCCGGACAGCGCGTCGGCGCGGGCGCTGGTGCGTTCACCGGATCTGGACGGTAGCGGTCTCGTGGAGCGGGCGGACGTGCAGGCTCTGCACCGGTCCTGGGGCCCCTGCGCGGGCTGCCCCGGCGACCTCGACGGCGACGGCGAAGTCGGCACGTCCGACCTCCTGCGGCTTTACGAGCGTTGGGGTGACTCCTGAGACTTGGGTCGCACCCGGGGCAGAAGGCCCGATCTGGTATAGTCCGCGTCGAGGGGTTCGCCTCTCCGCCGGGTTGCCCGGCACGTCATTTCTGTTTCTCCGATCGGCACAACACAGCCTTGCGTCAGGGACCGATGATCGGTGCCGCAGTCGCGTGATCACCTGCGGGCCCTTTGTGGGGGGGTTGCGCGCTGACGCGGCGGTCGGCGATCGGGCGGGTCAGCCTTTGGAGCTGCTGGTGACCCGTGGCGACGGCTCGGCGGGTCGGTCGTCGAACTCGTCGCCACGAAAGGTCGATGCAAGGTAGGCGTCGCGCACGATCGGGTCGTTGATGATCTCGCGCGGCGTGCCCTCGCTGAGGTTCTTGCCGTCATGAATGATGAACGCCCGGTCGCAGATCCGAAGGGTCTGCTGGACGTTGTGGTCCGTGATGAGCAGAGCGATCCCGTGCGCGGCCAGGCGACGCACCTCGCCCTGAAGCTCCTCGACGCTGTGGGGATCGACGCCCGCGAAGGGCTCGTCGAGCAGCAGCAGCTTGGGGCGGGTCACCAGCGCCCGGGCGATCTCCAGCCGCCGCCGCTCGCCGCCGGAGCACGTGCGTGCGAGATCGTGGGTCTTGTGCTGCAGGCCGAACTGATCCAGGAGCTCCTTGGCCCGTTGCTGGCGGTCCGCCTTGCTCAGCTTCTGCGTCTCCAGGATGGCCAGCAGGTTCTGCTCGACGGTGAGCCGCTGGAAGACGCTGGGCTCCTGGCTGAGGTAGCCCATCCCGGCCAGGGCGTGCTTGTACATCGGCAGCGTCGTCACGTCCCGATCCGCGAAGATGACCTCGCCCGCCTCCGGCGTGATCATCCCGATCGTCATGCGAAAAGTCGTGGTCTTTCCCGCGCCGTTGCGGCCCAGCAGACCGACGATCTCGCCGGCCTCGACCGAGAGGCTGACACGATCGACGACGGTGCGGCCGTCATAAGACTTGATGAGGTTGCGGGCCGTCAGGAGAGACACGGCCGTAAGTATACGGAGACGGGTCCCTACGAAATGAACCGCAGGGTCATCGGGTATCGGAAGAACTCGCCGCGGCTGGCGGCGACGGCCCCGCGCACGATGCTCACGATGGCGATGATGTACAGCACTGGCAGCGCGATGATCCCGATCACCGTGATGAACGCCGCGACGTGATAAAGGACAAAGGACAGGACGGCGTTGACCGACTCGCGGCCGTGATCGTCCACGAAGGCGGATTTGTCCCGGTTGACGAGCCAAAGCAGCAGCGGTGCGAGAATGGCCGGGGCGAACAGCAGCCCCGCCAGCGGCGATAAATGCATCGCCAGGCCGAGGTTGCGATCGCTTTCGGGCAAGGTGTGGTCGCAGAGGCGGCCCGGGCACGTGGCGTGGACGGCGATGCTCATGAGGGATGCCTCCTTACCAGCCTTCTTGGGCGGAGGCGTCGTGGAATTGCAGGGGCCGGCCCGCTTTCGATCCCCGGAGCGGGGGCTCAAGCATCCCGGCCGGCCGGTTCAGGCTCGGCGGCGGGGGCTTCGCTCTCACCGCCGACCGCGACCTCCTCGGCCGCCTCGTCCTCGACCGAGTCGATCGGCTTGGCTTCGGCGTCCCACTCGTCGGGATGCAGCCGGCTCGCGATGGCCCCGATGATCAGGTGGAGGTTGCGGTACTTGTAGTCGTCAAGCTTGACCCGTCTGCCGTCGTTGTGCACGGGCCAGGCAATGGACTTCGCCATCCAGCGGGACATGTCGATGTCGGCGATCTCGTCGGGCTTCCACGTGTCTCCGGGCAGGTGCAGCGTGCCGTCGTCGTCCAGTCGATAGACGCGGCGTCTCGCGAGCACGTACATCACCACGTAGTACGGCACGAAGGGCAGGCACAGGATGAATGCCCACTGGGTGACCCGGTCGTATTTGCCGGGAGCGGTGACCTCGCCGATGGCCTCGATCGCCGCCGTCGCGGTCTCGAACGCCTGGTGGCCGGCCGGGTAGTCCTGCTGCGTCAGCGGCAGCCGCCGTTCGGCGATCAGTCCGTTGAGGTTGATGGTGAGCAGCCGGATCCACTCGGCATCGGGACTGGCCTCCAGAGCCTCGGTGAGCCTCTGGATCTTCTCCTGGACCACCGCCGGCTCGACCGACGTGTCTACTTCGCCGAACTGCTGCTCGAGGACGCGGTTCAGCTCGGCGACGACCGCCACGTAGGCCTTGCGGGCCTCGGGCGTGAGCTGCTTGCGGGGCTGCTCGGTCTGCAGCGCACTCTTGCACATCTGCATCAGCTCCAGCCGGTCGTACATCGACTGGTCGCGGGGAATCGCGACCACGTAGTCGTACACGCCCCACACGCCCAGAACCAGGCAGACGCCGGCGATGATCAGCATCCGCCAGGAGTATCCCCGCGCGATTTTTGCTTCGATGGCCATGGTGCTCCTTCGGTGACGCCGGCCGCGATCCTATCGGACCGCCGGTCAAGGGGGCAGACACATTGGACAGCTTGCGGAATCCTCCTGGGCCCTCCTCCCCTACGCCGAAAACCGGCGATCGTTCGAAATGGCGTGGCGGTTCATTGGGCTTAATTCGCCACTATGGGTGTCCAGGCCCGCCAGATCGGGCCGAAGGCATTCACCATGCACCGCAACCGCCAGCCAGCCTGCGTGAAGACCGCCCTGGCCGCCGCCCTCCTGGGGACGACCATGATCCTCGCCGGCTGCAGCACGGAGGGAGGTCTCTTCGTGGGTGCCCTGTTCGGGGCGGCGTTCGGGGGCACCACCGATGCGGTGGTCTCCGGGGCGCTGGTCGGGGGTGCGATCGGCACCATCGGTGAGGCCATCGAGGCCGACTACCAGCGACAGCTGTATCGGACCAGCGAGTGGTACCGGGAGTGCGACTGCCCCACCTGTCGCGCCCGGCATGCCTCCTATTGAGCCACGGGCGACGCCTCAAAAGCGACCAGCCGGCCGGAATCGCCCGGCCGACGGTGTGTCCTCACTCAGGGCGGCACAGTGAGGAACTCACCATGAAGACCAACCGAAGCCACCGTTCGCTCGTCTGCGCAGCCGCGGTGTCCGCGACGATTCTGCTGGGCGGCTGCAACGATGCGCAATCCGGGGCGCTGCTGGGGGCCGGCATCGGTGCCCTCGCCGGCCAGGCCATCGGCGGTGACACCGAGGCCACGGTCATCGGCACCGCCGTGGGCGCCGGTGTCGGCTACGCCGTGGGCAACGAGTCCGACAAGGCCAAGCAGCATCGATACCCGCGGGGCAACTACCAGTACTGATCCACGCGCCGGGCGTCGCTGGCTCAGTCGTCGACGCCCCAGGCCCCGGCCCCCGCACGGCGGGCGGAGCGCTCGATTTGAGCGTATCTGATCAACCGGGCGTGGGGCCAGCGGTCGTCGGCGGCGGCCAGGCCCGCCTCCAGCAGCGTCTCGTTGAGGCTGGTTCCGTCGGGCAGCTCGACGTGGGCCAGAAGCCGCCCGTGGACGTCTCTGGTGCGGTGAGGCTCGAGGGCGATCCTGATCCGCCGGCCCTCCGCCAGCGATCGCGCCAGCGCGAGTGCCTCCTCGGCGAAGGGCTCGCCGGCGGCGCGGCGCGGGCCGGCACGCTCGGGGCAGTCGATGCCCCACAGCCGGACCTGCGTGGCCGGCCGCCGGTGCCGCGGGTCAGGGGTCTCGATCTCGATGGTGTCGCCGTCGATCACGCGCGCCACCAGGGTCTCGGCCTCGTGGTAGGCGGTGAGATCGTCCGGGCTGCGAACCAGCAGCCAGCCGGCGCGGTCAGCGGCGATCAGCGACGCGAGCACGAGGATGGTGATCGCCCAGCCCCGGCGCCGCTGCGTACGAAGCGGCGCCCGCCGGCTCACCGGGCGGCGTCCTCGGCCGAGAACCGCTCGTGAGCCTCCCGGCAGGCATCGAGAAGGCACTGGTGCAACCCCGCGTGGTCCGGCACGGCCTCGAGACGGGTGAGCAGCGCGTCGACCCGCTTGCGGACGTCCATCTCGGGATCCATCTCGGCCGCCGCTTCGCCCAGCACCTCGAGGGCGTGAAGGAACCAGTCCATGTCCGGGTTTTCAGCGTCCTCGACGGGGTCGGCCTTGACCCGCACCGTGGCGCCCTGCCCGAGGGCGACGATCGGGATCAGGCCGATGCTGATACGCGGCTCCCGGCACAGCACCACCACCGGGATCTCCCGCTGCTGGGCCATGAGACGGAGACGCCGGGCATCGGCCCCGACCAGCGGCGGCTGAACCAGGTAGCACCCCGTCTCGATCTCGATGGAGTCGTCGTACGCGCAGTCCATGACGGTGATCCGGCCGACCTGGACCGCCTCGTTGAGACGGTGCCGCCGGACCTTGGCCAGCGTGGGCACGATGCCGGCCATCCGGTTGAAGTCGTCATCCTGGCGGGCCAGATGGATCGCCTCGCTCGCCAGCCGCTCCGCTTCGAAGAGCTTGCCCTTCGTCAGCGCCTTGGTGGCCTTCTCGAGCAGGTCGTCGATCACTTGGGCTTGAGAAGCAAGAGACATCGATTCCCAATACTCCCATCTCAGGCGAGGCGCCGCTGAAGCTCGGCCAGCACCCCGCGCCATTCCTCAACGACGGACGGGAACTCATACAGCAGAGTGTCGGCAAGCCCGATCTCGTCCCCCTGTCCCAGGGTGCTCCTGATGACCTCGAGCCGCTCGTTGAGACGCCGGATGGTGTCGCCGATGGGCACGTCGCCGACGGTCACCTCGTCGAGATCGAGACCGACCAGCTGCGTGCCCTTGACAATTGCCTCCCGCACGGAGAGCCAGATCGAGATTGCATCGTTGAGCTTATCGAGGGAAACCGTCCGTTCGTCGGATTGCAGCAGTTCCGCGGCCTCCCGCTGGAGCCCGTCGGCGTCGAGCAGGGCCTCAGCCGCGTCGGTGAAGGTCTGACGCACGAGCTCGGCGGGCCGGGCGCTGGTGAGGCGGACGACCTCGGCGATGTCGGCGTGTCGATCCGGCGACGCCAGCTCGGTCTCCGTCCAGCGGCGTCCGTCGACGGCCACATCAACGATGAGCCGGCCGCGGTCTTCGGCCAGAGCGGCGGCGGCGTCGATGGCCTCGCCCACCGTCGTCGCCGTCACGTCACAGGGCATGTCGTCGAGCATGATTCTCATGACGCCATGCACTTATCGGTCAATCAGGCTGACGGCTGCACCCTGATTCACCACGCCGGAAACACCCGATTATTTGGTGGTTCCGAAGGTCTCGACGACCTCGTCGGCCAGCACGGGGTTCCCGATCGAGATCCGAACCGCGCCGTCGGGGACGAGCTCGACCATGACCGGAGCGCCCGTGGTCGTGATCATCAGCCCCTGGTCAGGGCTGTCGGCGTCGCTCAGCAGGGCCTTGATCAGGTCGTTGATCGTGTGGAAGTCCGCCGGCTCGCACAGCAGCGGGTCACGCCGGTTCAGCGCGACCGTGCCCGCGGTATCGACCGCCTGCCAGTCCTCGTTGTCGGTCATGCTGAAGGCGACCGCGTCGAAGACCTTGCGCCACTTGGCGACGGGGATCAGCAGAACCTGCGCCAGGTGGAGCTTGTGGATGATGTGCTCCACGGCGCTGGGGAGGCGGTCCTTTTCAACCGATACGACGTCGGCTCCCTCGTGTGGCGTGCAGGTGCTCTCGGTGCACGCCAGGTGCAGGTGCACGACGTCCTCGTCGTCCTCGCTCAGCGCCAGGCCCGGCTCGTCGGTGCCGCCCGCGACCTCGCGAATCCCCTGCTCCTTCAGCAGTTCCAACGCCTCGTCGTAGTCGACGAATTCCACAGGAGATACTCCTGATCTAGATCTGAGACACATGCCGCGTCTTGTGGGTAATGTACCGCAGAAAGGCCCTCGGCAACACCCGCGTGAGGCCCGGCGCGAGACAGCCATGCAAACCATCCTCTTTGTCTGCACGGGAAACACCTGCCGCAGCCCCATGGCGGAGGCCATCACACGCCATCTGATCGACCAGGGGCTCCTGGGCGACCGGGCCGACCTGTTCGTGGCGTCCGCGGGCGTGGCCGCCGCCACCGGCATCCCGGCGACCCGGGAGGCGGTGGCCGCCCTGAAGGCCCTGGGCATCGAGCACCACGGGGGGTCGAAGCCCCTGACCGCCGAGATGATCCGCAACGCCGATCTGGTGCTCTGCATGACCGACCGGCACGTTCGCATCGCAGGCGACCTCGCCGGCGACGCCGACGTCGCAAGCATCATGCGGTTGGACCCCGACGGCGACATCGAGGACCCCATCGGCCTGGACCAGTCAGCCTATGATGCGCTGGCCGCGAAGCTCATGGAGATCATTCCGGGACGCCTGAAGGACCTGATACCGCAATGAGAATCGCCATCGGAATGGACCACCGTGGCGTGGCCGTGGGCCGGGCGCTGACCGAGTACCTGCCCACCCGCGATCACGAGGTAGACGTGCTCGGTCCCTGCAACGACGACTCGTGCGACTACCCGGACGTAACCTGGCCCGTGGCACGGGCCGTTGCCGCCGGCGCGGCGGACCGGGGTATTCTCATCTGCGGCACCGGCATCGGGGCATCCATCGCCGCCAACAAGGTTTCGGGCATCCGGGCCGCCCTCGTTCACGACGAGGTCACGGCCGAGCTCAGCCGGCGGCACAACGACGCCAACGTCCTGTGCCTCGCCGGAGACCTGCTTTCCAAGGAGCAGGTTCACCGGATCGTGGATGTGTGGCTGGACACCCCCTTCGACGGCGGGCGGCACGAGCGACGCGTGAACAAGATCACGGCCATAGAGCGCGGCGAGAACCCGGTGCCGGCCGCCAAGGCCTGCGACTAGGTCCCGGCTCATGCCCGCCGAGGCCAGAATCCTTGATGCCAACGCCAACCGGGCCCGGGAGGCGCTTCGGGTACTGGAGGACGTGGCGCGTTTCGCGCTGGACGATGCGCGGCTCAGCGCCGCGCTCAAGTCAATCCGCCACGACCTGCGGTCGGCCCTTGCCGGCCTGCCGGCCGGCTGGCTGGAGGCCAGCCGCGACACCGCCGGCGACGTGGGCACCGCCCTGAGCGGATCGGGGGAGGCCGACCGCGCGGACCTCGCCGACGTGGCGACGGCGGCGGGCAAGCGACTGGGGGAGGCCCTTCGCGTGATTGAGGAGACGGCCAAGACCGTCTCGCCGGCGCTGGCCGGGCAGGTCGAGACGATCCGCTACCGGTTCTACGACGTGGAGTCGTCACTGCAGGGTCGTCTGGGCAGCGGCCGCCGGCGGCTGTGGCGGGTGTGCGTGATCCTCACGGAGTCGCTGTGCGTGCGTCCGTGGCCGGACGTGGTCAGGGCCGCGATCGACGGCGGCGCCGACTGCATCCAGATCCGCGAGAAGGGCATGGCGGCGGGGGCGCTGGCGAGCCGCACGACGGAGGTGATCGGAGTGGCCCGACCGGCGGGGGTGAGCGTGGTCGTCAACGACCGTCCAGACATCGCCCTGGCTCGGGACGCCGACGGCGTGCACCTCGGCCGAGACGACCTGCCCGTCGCCGACGTGCGGCGACTCGCCGGCCGGCGGCTGCTGGTGGGGGTCAGCACGCGGCACATCGATGAGGCTCGCGCCGCGGTCGAAGCCGGGGCCGACTACTGCGGCGTGGGGACGATGTTCGCGACCGGCACAAAGCCCGGCATCGAGCCGACGGGGCCCGGCTACCTGCAGGCGTTCATCGAGACCCTTCCGCGGATGCCGCACCTGGCCATCGGGGGGATCACACCGGACAACATCGCGATTTTGGCGTCCGCCGGCGTCAAGGGGGTGGCGGTGTCGTCGGCGGTGTGCTCGGCGGCGCATCCCGACCGCGTGGTGCGTACGCTGCGGGAGGCCCTCGACGAGGTCGCCGCCGCGAACCTGCCGGGCTGACCAGCTATGCTGTGATCCATGGTGAGCGGCGTACTTGCGGCCGCGGGGCATGGCATCGTGTCGGACACCGTGGGGCTGTTTACGGCCCTGCTCGGTTTCGCCACCACCGTCGCCATCCTCACGAAGTTCATTCGGATCCCCTACACGGTCGCCCTCGTGCTGGCGGGTCTCGTCGTCGCGATGCTGCACGCGGCCCCCGAAGGGCTGGGCATCACCGAGGAGCTGGTGCTGGTGCTGTTTCTGCCGCCGCTGCTCTTCCAGGCGGGACTGCACACGGACCTCGGGCACCTGCAGCGCCGCGCGCTTCCGGTTGCCTTGCTGGCCGTGCCGGGGGTCCTGGTGACCATGGTCGTGGCCGCCCTGGCGATCAAGCCGTTTCTGCCGGGGGCGGTCGTCGAGAACCACGGCCCCTGGCTGCCCGCGCTGCTGTTCGGGGCGATGCTCGCCACCACCGATCCCATCTCGGTGCTGGCGACCTTCAAGCAGGCCCGGGCGCCCGACGAGCTGCGGACCCTGGTCGAGGGCGAGAGCCTCTTCAACGACGGCACCGGCGTGGTGCTGTTCCTGATCATCCGCGCGGCTCTCTTCGGCGGGGCCGGCGCCGCCACGCTGACCGTGGCCGGAGGGACGATCGAGTTCGTGCGGGTGGCGGGGTTGGGGCTGGTCCTGGGTCTCGGCTTCGGCCTTCTCGCGTTCTGGCTGCTGACCCGCCTGGATGACCACGTCCTGGAGAACGCGATCACCGTCGTCCTGGTGTGGGGTTGCTTCATCGTCGCCGAGCAGCTGCGGGTCTCCGGCGTGATCGCGGTCGTCGTGGCCGGGCTGATCATGGGCAACTACGGCAGCCGGCTCGCCATGAGCGCCAGGACCCGCGAGACGATTCATACGTTCTGGGAGTCGATCGACTTCATCGTGAACTCGATCGTCTTCCTGCTGATCGGAATCGAGCTGCAGGTCGTCCGCAAGGAAGGCGGCCAGTTCATCGACGCCCCCGTGCTGCTGGCGGTGGGCGTGACGTTCGCGGCGACGCTGGCGGCGCGGGGCGTGATGGTCTACCCCATCGCGCTGCTGGTGGAGCGTGACTGGCCCGCCGGCTGGAAGCACGTCCTCTTCTGGGCAGGGCTCAAGGGCTCGATTCCCCTGGCTCTGGTCCTGGGCTTGCCCGATTCGGAGCTGCGGCGGTTTCTGCTGCCGGTCACGTTCGGCGTCGTGCTGTTGAGCCTGCTTCTGCAGGGGCTGACGATTCCGACGCTGATCCGCCTGACCGGGGTGGCACAGGACGAGCCCGGCGCCGAAGAATAGACCGGCGATGCCGATCCGCGATCTCGAGTTCATGATCCTCGGGTCGGGCACCTCGGCGGGTGTTCCCGTCATCGGCTGCGAATGCCGCGTGTGCACGTCGGACGATCCGCGGAACACACGCACCCGCCCCGCCGCGTGTGTGCGCTTCCGCGACCCCGCAGGGGCCGAGCGTCTCATTCTCCTCGACACATCGCCCGATCTCCGCGAGCAGGCACTGCGGGCGCGGCTGCGACGCTGTGACGGGATCGTGTACACCCACAACCACGTTGATCACACCTTCGGTCTCGACGAGGTCCGCCGCTTCAACGCGCTGATGCACGCGCCGATCGATCTGTACGCCGAACCCCGCACCCTGGCGCACTTGGGCCGCGTCTACCGCCACATCTTCGCGAAGGACAAGAACGTCAACGACTCCTTCGTGGCGACGCTGATTCCGCACGAGATCGACGCCGCCCGCCCGGTGGATCTCCACGGGCTGCGTCTCACCCCCGTGCGGCTGCTGCACGGGCGGCTCCCGATCCTCGGCTTTCGACTGGAGGCGATCGGAGACGACGATCGAGTGCTCGGCGAGCAGCCGGGACCGCTGCCCCTGGCCTACTGCACGGACGTCTCCAGCATCCCGCCTGAGTCATGGCGCGGCCTGACGGGCCTGCGAACGCTGATCCTGGACATGCTCCGCTACCGCAAGCACCCGACGCACATGTCGGTGGACGAGGCCGTGGAGACGGCGGGCCGCATCGGCGCCGATCACACCTGGTTCATCCACATGACGCACGACATCTGCCACGCCGAGCTCGACGCCCAGCTGCCCCAGGGCATGGCCCTGTCCTACGACGGGCTGGTCCTGCGCTGAGGATTTTCCTAGACTATCCGCCCCATGGCTCAGACGCGCGAGATCAAGAAACGGATCGGCGCGGTCAAGACGATCCGACGCATCACCAAGACGATGCAGATGATCGCGACCGCCAAGTTCACCAACTCGCTGCAGCGGGCCCACGCCGCCAAGCCCTACACCGAGAGGGTGCAGCAGCTCGTGGGCGAGGTCCTCGCCGCGGCCGTCGCCGGCGCCGAGGGTGACTTCGAGCACCGGCTGATCGAGGGGCCTGCGGAGTCGCCGAACCGCGAGCGGCTCCTGGTCATCTCCTCCAACCGCGGGCTGTGCGGCGCGTACAACGCCAACGTCCTTCGCGCCGCCATGACGCACGTGCGCGAGCTGCAGGCCGGCGGCCGCCAGCTCGACCTGGAGACCGCAGGCAAGAAGGCGGTGGCGTACTTCCACTTCCAGAAGGTCGCGATCACCCAGGGCCACACGATGCCGGACCAGCCCCCGTACGACGAGGTCGAGCGGCTGGCCGATCGTTACATCGAGGAGTTCGTCGAGGGGCAGCACGACGCGGTGCGCGTGGCGTACATGCGGTACGAGAGCAACAGCCGTCAAATCCCGCAGGTCATCCAGCTGCTCCCCCTGGAGGCGACACCCCGCGTCGCCGGCGATGCGGGCGGGGCCGAGGCGCTGTACGACTTCAGCCCGTCCGTCGAGGCGATTCTCGACGAGCTGATGCCGCTGGCGGTCAAGGTTCTCCTGTTCCAGGCGTTTCTCGACGCCACGGTCAGCGAGCACATCATGCGCATGGTGGCGATGAAGTCCGCGACGGAGAATGCAAGCGAGCTCGGCCGAACCCTGACCCGCAAGTTCAACCGTGCGCGGCAGGCGCAGATCACGACCGAGCTGATGGAGATCATCAGCGGAGCGGCCGCGCTGGAATAGGCTCATGGGCCTCTACACCCGAACCGGCGACGACGGCACGACCGGGCTCTTCGGCGGCGAGCGCGTCGGCAAGGACCACCCGCGGGTCGAGGCGTATGGAACCGTGGACGAGCTCAACGCGTGGCTTGGCCTGACCGCGGCCGGGTGCGACGAAAGCCGGGCCATGCACACGCGGTTCGCGGCGATCCTCGGAAGCCTTCAGTCGCGGCTGTTCGACCTGGGGGCCGACCTGGCCACGCCGGCAAACAGCAAGCATCGGGGCAAGGTCGCGCCGATCACCGAGGGGCACGTCAGCGAGCTCGAGGCCCTGATCGACGAGATCGACGGCGGCAACGAGCCCATGAAGCACTTCGTGCTGCCGGGCGGAACGGACCTCGCGGGCCGGCTGCACGTCGCCCGCACCGTCTGCCGGCGGGCGGAGCGCCGTGTCGTCGTCCTGGGCCGCATCACCAACATCACGCCCGCCGCCGTGCACTACCTGAACCGCGTGGGCGACCTGCTGTTTGCCATGGCCCGCCGCGCCAACAAGGACTCCAACGTCCCCGACATCCCATGGCGAGCGGGCGGGACAACCTGAACTGAAGTTCGACGTTGTAGCGCCCGGGCCACACACCGCCGGTGAGCAGCGAACGGCGAACAGCGGGTGCAGCCGGCGTCGTCGAGGGACACTGGGGCAGGCCTGTTCCAGGGACGCAGGCTCATCCCGAGCGACAGCGAGGGCTCGATTGAGAGGCAGTCTGCCCGCAGCAGACTGACACGCACGGATCGCAGGCCGCGGTCGGACTGGCAGGATGACGATGGCAGTGCGAAGAGATGAGTCTGGGTGCCACGGGCGGCTTGACCGCCCGTGCGGCTCACACCAGGGGCCACGCTTCCACTTCGAGACGATCCGCGCACCACACCACCGGCGCCTCCTCGGGAACGGTGATCCCCGCCGCCTTCACCAGGCCGTCGTCGAGCTCGATCAGCTCGGCGTCGCGAAGCGGCCACGGCTGGTGCCAGATCCGCCCTCGCCGCGGCCGGCCGCGGCGATCCGTCGTGTACAGCATGTAACGCTCGGTCAGGAAGTGGTCGAGCTCGCCCGGCCGCGCTCGCGCCCGAGTCGGGCCCGTCCGCCAGATGCAGCGCATCCGGGCCGCAGGGTCCCCGTCGCGATCCACCGAGTATCGAACGACGTCACCCTCCTGCTCGAGCGAGATCCGGGCGAAGACGTAGGGCAGCCGCCAGACGCGGCGCGCCGCCCACACGGCCAGGCGGCTGGCCGCGTCGAGGCTGAAGAACAGCACCCCCGGCTCGCCGCGATAACGGACGTAGGTTCGCACGTTGCACTCGTGGAACGAGCTCGCCGTCGGAATCCACGGCAGCCACCGGTGGTGAAATCGGGGCATGGTGAAGGGAATGAGCCCCATCCACGCCGAGCCGTCGAAGGTGTCGATCTCCAAAGCTTGCGGCACCCGCGGTCTCAGCGTCTCCGGCGGCAGCCGCCAGTGGGCGAACAGCAGCGTCTGCCAGGTCATCCGGATCGCGGGGCGGCCGTGCGGCCGCGACGGCTGATACGACGTCTCGTTCACTTTGGCTATTATTCCTGTTTCGCGGCTCGAACAACGGAGGCTTCGTCAGATGGCGATTCGTGTGGGCATCAACGGGTTCGGACGGATCGGACGCCTCGTCTTCCGGGCCGGCGTGCGGGCGGGCGGCTTCGAGTTCCAGGCCGTGAACGACCTCGTGCCGGCCGACGGGCTGGCCTACCTGCTCCAGTACGACAGCACGCACGGACGCTTCGAGAAGGAGGTCAAGGCCGCCGCCGACCACTTCACGTGCTGCGGCAGCAGGACCGCATGCCTGAGCGTGCGGGACCCTGCCGAGCTTCCGTGGGGTGATCTGGGCGTCGATTACATACTGGAGTCAACGGGTCTGTTCACCAGCATCGAGGGCGCGGGCAAGCACCTGACGGCCGGTGCGAAACGCGTGCTCATTTCCGCCCCGACCAAGTCGCCGGACCAGGTGCCGACCCTGGCCTACAAGGTGAACCACGAGAAGTACGACCCCAACACCCACACGGTGATCTCCAACGCCTCGTGCACGACCAACTGCCTGGCCCCGGTGGCCAAGGTGATCAACGATGAGTTCGGGCTCGACGAGGGGCTCATGACCACCATTCACGCGGTCACCGCTACCCAGCCGACGCAGGACGGCCCCTCGCGGAAGGACTGGCGCGGCGGACGCAACGCCTACATGAACATCATTCCGTCGAGCACGGGCGCGGCCAAGGCGGTCGGGCTGTGCATCCCCGAGCTCCAGGGCAAGCTCACGGGCATGGCCTTCCGAGTGCCGGTGGCGGACGTCTCGTGCGTGGATCTGACCTTCCGCACGGCGAAGACGACGAGCCTCGCCGACATCAACGAGGCGATGAAGGCGGCGGCCGAGGGACCGATGAAGGGGGTGCTGGCCTACACCGAGGAGCAGGTGGTCAGCAGCGACTTCATCGGCGACCCGCACAGCAGCATCTACGACGCCACCGCCGGCATCGAGCTCAACGACCGCTTCTTCAAGGTCGTCTCGTGGTACGACAACGAGATGGGCTACGCCGCCCGCTGCATCGACATGCTCCGGCTGATGGCGGAGAAGGATGGGAAGGGTTGAAGAAGGTGTTAGGGATTAGCGGAGCCAGTGGCCATTAGGGAACACGTCCGCCGCGCGGCCCCCGGTTCCAGGGACGCCGGGGGTATCCCGAGCGAAGCGAGGGTTCAACTCCGAGGCAGGATGCCTCGGATTTGACAGGACCAGTCCGCGGCAAGGATGCCGCGGTTGGACCGGCACGACGCCACGGCAGGACACCAAGACACCCGCCGCGCTACACCTGCGCCAGCTCCGGGAACGTCTTGCTGACGCTCTCGACGAGCTCCTTGACGTGGCTCACCGACTCGTCCATGAGGGTGCGCTCGCCGGCGTCGAGG